>NZ_CP111043.1:945937-1261250 GCF_026250525.1 Chondrinema litorale | reverse complement strand
ATACGAAAGAGTAAATGAAACTAGTAAAGAAACATTTAGTACAACTCTCAACTATAATGAACATGGGAAACCGGTTTATTTAAAAAGGGAAGAAATAGAGGTAGATAATGATGGAAGATTTCAAGTAGACTCTCAAATGACAGGGGTTCAGTTATCTTATAACCAAGCTGAGCAGTTGTCAACATTAGCCGTGTTTTCTGGGAAAGATAGTCCAGATAGTAGCCTATATAAAATTGAATTTCAGTATAATGAGCTTGATCAAGTTAAAGAAACTGCTCTCTACAATGGAGAAGGAATGCTTGTAAGAAAATTCCAATTTGCTTATAACGAAGCCGGCTATTGTACACAAGAAACAATGATTCGTAAGGGGACTGTCGCATTTACCGTAGATTTCGAATACGATTTTTATCCAGCCGAATAACTTGATTTACTATGCTTCTATTTTTTAATTATGCTTTACAGTCAGCAGTTTGTCTGCTATTGCTTTATCTGCCTTACCATTTCATTTTTAAGAAAACTACATTTTACAAGTGGAACAGGTTTTACTTATTAGGTGCTATATTATTTGCTTTGCTAGCTCCTTTGGGAGATTTTCAAATACGGTTCTCAGTTAGCAAAGAAGTACAAAGTTTGACAACTACATTTAGCGAGTCAAACATTTTCCCAGAGAAAGAAAGGGCGTTTCTAGATAAATCATTCGATGGAGATGCTTCCGTAACATTGTCCGAACAATCTATTTCAGCGAAACCAAATACCAAAACAGATACAGCGATTACAGATATTAATTGGTTATTGGTTGTCTATTTTACAGGTGTTGGAGTATTTGCTTTTCTGTATTTCTTGAGATTGCTTAAACTGTTTTTGTTAATCAAAAAAGGCAAGCAGTATCAACACCAAAGCTTTATAGAAGTAGGGCTTTCTACTGAGAGCAAACAGGTATTTTCTTTCTTTGGTTTTGTATTCCTAAACCGCACTCAGTTTACAGAATATGAACTAGCAACCGTACTCAAACATGAACAAGTACACATTCGGTACTGGCACAGTGTAGATGTTTTGTTGATGGAGGTTTTACAGATTGTTTTCTGGTTTAATCCACTCTTTTGGCGGTATAATAAATCACTGCAAAACGAAAATGAATACTTTGCAGATCAATTAGTAGCAGGCAAGCAAAGTGCTTCTAGCTATGCAGAAACCTTGTTGCAGCTAGCTGTTTCTAAACGCCCGATAGCTGGGCAGGCCTTTGCCTACATCCCCGTAAAACACCGAATTTTTAAACTCTTTCAAAGCCCATCTACCACCATGGAAAAATCTAAATATTTGGCAATACTGCCACTATTAAGTCTTTTGTTTGTCTGCGTTTCTTGTTCATTAGACGAGTTGGAAGAAACAACTATCGGTGATTTTACAGGAAAAAAAGTGAGTATGGTAAAGGCTTACTATACCGACCAACAAGCTGTGGCACAGAGTAAAATGGAAATAGGAAAAATTGCCTTTGATGAAAATGGAACTATTGAAGATATGGAGACTATATCTTTATCTGAAGAAGCTAACCATCCTTATTTGTCTTACTTTTTAAATAGCTCATTTAATTACGAGGAGTATCCGGCAGCGCTGAACCCAGATTTTTATACTCAGCAAATCCCATGGTTGTTGGTACACGACCCTCTAATAAAAGATTTACAAGTGTTTATATTTCGCAATTATCCGGATGAGCTTTCGGCTTATGAGGCAGATTTACTTGTTGGAGAAAACGATTATGAAATTCGTCCTATTACAGAAACAAAACAAAATGCTCGTACAAGAATATTTAGCAGCGATCGCAATTGGGAACCTATTACTTTTTCTGAAATAGATTTTGGTACAGATACTATTTTATTGGGAAAGGGAAGGTATGAGAAATTTTCGTTTTATAGTTCGTCTCAGCACTTTTTGCAAGTAGCTTATAATGAAGATGCACGTTTAGATAGCCTTAATTTTTTATCAGCAAGTACTTTTACAACTATAGCCTCTGGAGAGATTATAAAACCAGTGAAGACAGGGTTAAATATGAGATTTGTTTATAATGAAAATGAGCAAGTATCAGAAGTATCACTTCATAAAGGGAGTGGTGAATTTATAAGAAAGTACCAGTTTGCATACAACGAAGCAGGTTATTGTACTCAAAAGGCATTGATTAACCGTGAGGGAACTATAGAGTTTACTGTAGATTTTGAATATGAGTATTATCCGGCAGATTGAGTTGAGGTAGGCCTGGTTTAAATAGAAAATAAAAAGCATCTGTATCAAAATATTTTGGTATGGATGCTTTTTACGTGAAAGAAAAATCGGTAAATTTATCGATAGACAAACTTAGAAGCGATGGAGGAATTTTTTAAAGGACTGTTCACATACAGCCATTATTTCAATCAAAAAATAGCAGAAGTTATATTAGCCAATAATGCTAAAATGCCTACCCGTTCACTAGAATTGTTTAGCCATATGGTAAATGCCCATCATATATGGAATTGTAGAATTATGGGTGCAAATCCTCAAGTAAAGGTTTGGAGCATGCATCCATTGGAGGAGTTGATGGCAATGGATAATGAAAATTATAAAATCTCTCTGGATATTCTGACAGAGACCGAATTAAACACTTCTATTAGTTATAGCAACTCGAAAGGCAACCAGTTTGCGAATAGTGTGCAGGATATTTTATTCCATGTAAACAACCATTCAACACATCATCGAGGACAAATAGTTATGCTCATGAGGCAGCAAGATATTGAGCCCCCTGTTACCGACTATATTTTCTATAAAAGATAAGTCCTGATTTTTTTTACTGTAATGACCTATTGCATGGAAGTATCCATGCAGTATTTTTGTTATGTTACGCAAATGTTAACAATAACTCGTGCAAATATGTAAAGATTTAATTGAAGAAGATGACGATGCTTAAAGAACTTAGAAAACTGGAAGAAGAAGGAAAAGTTACATTAAAGGCAAATACACAAGATAGTTTGTTTATTGCCAATTATACACCTGTTGTACAGTATGAGCGCTCATGGGATGAGTTGCTAATGCAATGCCGTGGTTTAATTGTAAGTGAGTGTGGTGAGGTAGTGGCGAGGCCTTTTAGGAAGTTTTTTAACATAGAGGAGCATCAGCCAGAAGAATTACCAGATGAGCCTTTTGAGGTGTACGACAAACTCGATGGCAGTTTGGGTATTATGTATTTTGAAGAAGGCAACCCGGCAATTGCTACCAGAGGTTCTTTTATGTCTGATCAGGCGATTAAAGCAAGTGCTTGGCTACATACTAAATATAAAGCATATCTGCCCTCATTTCAAGAGCATCTTACTTATTTATTCGAAATTATTTACCCCGAAAACCGCATTGTGGTTAACTACGGCAAAGAAGAAAAGCTAGTGCTTTTGGCCATTATTGATACAGCTACGGGCGAAGATTTACCTATTGAAGAGTTTGATTTTCCGCACAAAGTAAAAAAATACGATGGGGTTAAGGAGATAAGCGATATAAGAAAGTTTGAAAATGACTTGAAGGAAGGCTTTGTGGTGAAATATCAATCGGGTTTTAGAGTAAAGGTAAAGTTTAGCGAGTATGTGCGCCTGCATAGAATTATTACCCAAGTTTCTAATAAAACTGTGTGGGAATATTTGAAAGAGGGTAAACCATTTGACGATTTGCTCGATCGTGTGCCAGATGAATTTTACCAATGGGTAAGAGCTACAAAAGAAAAGCTGGAGCAGGAGTTTAGTGAAATTGAAGAAGAAGCCATAGATACTTATCGTGATGATTTTCCTTCTAAAAAAGCTTTTGCACTTTGGGCACAAGAGCAGGAATATAGCCATTTATTGTTTTGTTTAGCTAATGGGAAAGACATGGCACCAGCTATCTGGCGAATGATTAAACCCAAATACGAGAAGCCTTTTACAGAAGAAGTGCAATGATGTTTTTACTTTTGAAGGGAATTAAGCAAAACCATAACAATCGCATTAAATGAAAATCCTGATTTTGAAAGGACTGCCGGCAAGTGGGAAATCGACCTGGGCAAAACAGTATTGTATTAAAAATAAGAGTTGGGTGAGGGTAAACCGCGACGATTTGCGCTACATGCGTGGCGAATACTGGATTCCTAAGCAGGAAAAACTCATTAACGATTGGGAAAATCACTGTGTGTTAGATGCGCTGGCAAAGGGTTATAATGTAATACTGGACGCAACGAATCTGAATAAGGCTAGAAATGAAGAGCGCGTAAAAATGTACCAAGAGTCATTTCCAGACCTTACTGTAGAATACAAATGGTTTAAGGCTGATTTAGAAGAATGCATTCGTCGCGATTTGCAGCGTAGTAATTCAGTAGGAGAGAAAGCCATTAGAAAAATATACGAGCGCTATTTAGCTCCACCAGTTAAAGTCTATGAAGAAGATGCTTCTTTAGAGCACTGTGTAATTTTTGATGTTGATGGCACTCTAGCAAAAATGGGCGATCGTGGGCCTTTTCAGTGGAACCGAGTAGGTGAAGACACATTGAATTTGCCTGTAGCTAATCTGGCAAAAACTTTACACAAGGCAGGTAAAAAAATTGTGATCATGACGGGTAGAGATGGCAGTTGTCTCGAACTTACCGAAAAGTGGTTGCAGCAAAATGAGATTAGTTACAATGCTATTTTTATAAGGCCAGCAGGTAATTTTGAGAAAGATTCAATAATTAAAAAGCAGTTATTCGAAGAAAACATCAGGGGTAAATACTATGTGGATTTTGTGGTAGACGATCGTGATCAAGTAGTAGAAATGTGGCGTAAAGAATTAGGGCTTACTTGTTTTCAAGTGGATTATGGTGATTTTTGATAGGCTAAGGTTTTGATATTTACAATTCTAAATCGATATAAATTGCTGGTAATCAAAAGATTGTACTTTTATCTTGATATAAAAGTACGGCAGCGGCCGACCGCCAAAAGATCAAGACTGCGAAAGTATTTTCTAAATTTTTTACGCTTTTGTTAAAATCTCCGAAACAGCAGCGGCTGACGCTCACTTCGTTCGAACAGCGGAGATTTTTTAACACAAATACTCCAAAAATTATTAACGAAAATGCTTTCTAGGTCGATTAATATTTTGATAATCAATTCACTATGATTTATAAACTCAAAAAAAATTTGACTAGAGTTATTTTTTGTGAAAGCCTCATGTTAGGCTATATCTTAATCACTAATAATTCTGAAATGCGCGTAGTATAGCGTTGCGAAAGGTTGTTTTGCCTCATTTTAAAAGGTTCTTGTGTGCCTTCTCTAGCTGTTTTTACTATACGAATTCCGTACTTTTCGGTGAGCTTGTCGCAGGCATCCATTATCTTTCTATGCTTGGGTGAGCTAAATGTGCTAAACAAATCTAGTTGCTGTTCTTGCCGTGGTGTAAAATCGGTGAGAGTAATCCCAGTCTTTTTATAGTAATATCCTTTCCTAAAAATCTTCTTTAGCGCATAACAAGCATACTGATTAATTACCAGTGTGCTATCTGTAGGGCAAGGTAAATGAATAGTTTGGCTGTTGTTGTATTGTGGCGTACCAAACTGAAAAGGGTTGGTCTCCAAAAAGACAGAAATAATAGAAGTACAGCCTTTTTGCCTGCGGAGTTTGCGGGCTGCATTAGCGCCAAAAGTACAGAGGGCTTCTTCAATTTCTTCGAAGGTTTCTAGTGATTTGCCAAAGGAGCGACTGGTGCAAATTGCCTTTTTGGGTGGTACGGCATCTTCCATCGAAATAGAAGGCTTACCGTGTAACTCTCTGTGAGTTCGTAAGCCAGTTACTGTCATTTGTTTGTAAACCCATTTTTCAGATAATGCTTTAAAGTCAGCGACTGTATTTACTCTGTGTCTACCTAGCATAGTTGCATAGCGATGCCCAATTCCCCATACTTCTGCTATTGGAATATTTCCGCAAATTCTGTCTGTAGTTTCCATGTCTTTTAGAAAGCAGCAACCATTGTATTCACTTTGTTTTTTAGCGACATAGTTGGCCAGCTTTGCCAGTGTTTTGGTGGAGGCAATTCCCACACCTACCGGAATTCCCACATACTGGTAAACCGTTTCTTTAATTTGTTTTCCATATGCTTCTAAGTCGAAAAAGCCATGTAAGTCTAGAAAAGATTCATCTATAGAATACACTTCTATGTCTGGTGTAAAAGTGCTCAATACCTGCATTACCCTGTCTGAAAAATCGCCATACAGCGTAAAATTGGCAGAAAATACAACAATCTTATTTTTGGTAAAGAATTGTTTTCGCTTAAAGTAGGGTTCTCCCATTCTGACACCCAATGCTTTGGCTTCGGGAGAACGAGCTATAATGCAACCATCGTTATTGGAGAGTACTACCACGGGAAGGGCAAACGCATATAAATGAAAAAGTTTTATCTTTCCAATAAATACTATTTTTCATATGCCTACTCCGAGCAGTCACCTATCGTCTTTATTACCAAAGCTATCTAATATTGAAGATTTCCGCATGGAACGCAACCAATTATATCCACTTAACGAAATACTATTTCTTACAGTTAGTGCGGTAATAAGTGGATGTAGATATTGGGAAGAGATAGCCGATTTTGGAGAGGAAAAATTAACATGGCTTCGTAAATATCTACCCTTTTTGCAGGGAACACCTTCGCATGACACCCTTAATCGTGTATTTTCTCATTTAGATTATACATCATTTGAGCACTGCTTTATCGACTGGGTTACAGAAGGTTTACTACTAAAAGAAGGAACAGTTATCAACTTCGATGGAAAAAAACTATCCCGTAGTGCTACTAAGAAAGAACAGCAACTACCTGGTAATCAAGGAGGTAAAGGTGCAGTACATTTAGTAGAGGCTTGGTGTAGTGAACTACAAATATGTTTAGGACAATATTATACAGATGATAAATCTAACGAGATAGTCAGTATCCCTGCTTTAATAGATTTGCTAGAGTTAAAGGGAACAGTTATCACCATTGATGCGATTGGATGCCAAAAAAAGATTACAGAGAAGATAGTTAAACAGGAAGCAGATTACGTGATAGGCTTAAAAGCTAATCAAAAGAAGTTACTTCATAAAGTGGAATCCTGTTTTGGTCACTCTGAGTTGAAAGCTGTGGATAGTTGGGATAAAGGACATGGACGGATAGAATGCCGTTCGTGTCGAGTATTACCTGCTCATCTTATAGGAGAAGAGTGCTTACAAGGTTGGACAGGATTAAGTACTATTATCGAAATATCCTCTTATAGAGAAGTAGTAGCTTCAGGTAAAGTAAGTCGTGAGCATAGATATTACATGAGTAGTTTACAGGGTACACCTGAACGGTTTAATCAAATTATTAGAGGACATTGGACGATAGAAAATCAATTACATTGGTCACTAGATGTACAATTTGGTGAAGATTTTAGTACCAAGAGAAAGGATAATGCTGCACGAAACTTTGGTGCTGTTCTCAGAATTGCTACCAGTTTGTTAAAATCTAATAAAGATACAGTTAGTCTCAATAGAAAAATGCTCAAAGCAGCTCGCTCTGATGAGTATAGAGAAACCATTATTAGATTATAATTTATATGCGTTTGCCCTTACTACCACGGGTTTATCAAAAAGGTCTGGTCTAAAAACCTTTTCACAACTTGCGTAAAAACTGTTGCAATCTACCAGTGCATACATAAAGTCAGAAATTTTGTATGGCAAATGTGACTACGCCCCAAATTTTTAAGTTGCTTTCCTTGGTTATTTCAATGGGTTTATAATCGGGGTTTTCTGGTTGTAGAATAATGCGTTTGCCTTCTTTAATTAATCTCTTTACAGTAAATTCTCCATTAAGGCTACCCACTACAATCTGGTTGTGCTTTGGTGTTACCGACCGATCTACAATCAAGATATTACCTTCGTAAATTCCCACGCCAGACATCGATTCACCCGATACTCTTACTAAAAAAGTAGAGGATTTATTTTGAATGAGAAACTCGTTTAAATCTATTTTCTTTTCAAGAAAGTCGTCTGCTGGAGAAGGAAAACCCGCCTGCACATAACATCCATATAATGGGACAACTTGCTTCTGATTAATTTCTGGTAAAAGTAAAACTACCTCTTCAGGGTCGATTATGTTTAACATACATAAATATGATTAAAAAATAAACATAGATGGATTTATTTTTAAACATAATGTAAAATTTCCTTACATCGTACTCAGCTTTAGACCAAGCGAGTATTTATTTCGATAAATGAGAAAAAGAAGGTTTAGAAAGAGAATTTCCAATAAGTTGAGTGAATATCTTAGTTATCTGTACATACGCGATGCTTGCCATCCGATAGAAAAGTGATATTAGAAAGTTGCTGACTTTGATTAAACAAATCGTAGTCTTTTTTGAGGGCTTCCCATAATGCTAGGTTTGCTGTTTCTGAGGCAAACTGTTCTTTAAGAGCATTATAGTTTTCTGTAGTAAGCTCAGTTGGGAAAATGGTAACAGGTATGTTTTGTTGCCCATTGTTTTTGGCCTCTATGCAATACAGATACAAAGCTTTTATTGGGTCATCTTGAATAGGCAAACAGCCAATAGTTACGCATGAGCCATGAATAAAAATATCTCCTCCCAAATTGCCTTGTCTACCAAGTATTCTGTCGGATTGGTTGGGGTAGTTAATGCCCAGTGAAAGATAAAATGTACTATAAGGATTAAATCGATCGATGTGGTAAAAGCCTTCAGGGATTTGTAAATCGCCTTGCATGCGTTTAGGCCCCAACTTGCCAGAGGTTTGGCAAACTTCAAATACTTTTAATAATTTAAAGCTTGTATCTGTTCGGTTTTTGCCCCACAATTCTAATTTTTTATCGGCTTTAAAAGCTCTGATATAAATCTCTAACTCTTCTGCTCGTACAGACTTTGTTGCCAGTACTTCTAACATTCTTTGTTCTTGCTCCGCATAAGCAGTTCTTACTCTTGGGTATCGCTTCTGCTCTTTCTTAAAAGAGTCATTCACCAAAGTACCGAACATAGAAAACCAGATGAGCCATGGAAATGCAAAAACGAGAGAGGTAAGCATAGGGATGATGTTCTTCAGGAAATTAAGTTTATTATTTATCTAAGCGTACTTATTACTACGCTTGTAGCTACTACCGGTTACAAAAAAACTTGTTGCTATTCTCCATAGAAGTTAACAACAAGTCTCGAATATCTCTAAAGTAAATTCTCTAAAAATCAGTATCAGCTTCTTTTAGATCGAGTTCTTTTATCCAGATATTTCGGTAAAGTACATCGTGTCCTTCGGCTTGTAGTTTAATGCCGCCGGGTCTGTCGGTAATACCTTTGCCGCCATCGTTGCCACCATCTAATCCAGAGTTAGGGCCGCCCCACACTTGTGAAATTTTTTGGTTGGTATGTGCTTTCTCACCATTAAAATACATAGTTACCATAGGTTGTTCTACGAGTTTGCCATTTGCATCGAAGCGGGCAGCTCTAAAAACTATATCGTAAGCATTCCATTTGCCTACACCATTGTAAGATGCATACGGAGAAGGGCTTTCGTTAATTACAGCACCCATACCATGTTCAGTTTTGTCGCCATCTAATACCTGAATTTCGTAGCGGTTTTGCAGATAAACGCCGCTGTTACCTCCCTTTTTTTCTATCAAAAACTCTACATGTAGCCTAAAATCGCGGTATTTCTTTTTAGTAACAATATCGGCTGCACCATACAAACCACCAGCAGAAGCAGGATCATTTGTGTTTACAGCAGTACCTCCATCTACAGGATCGTCTACAATTTCCCATTTAATAGGAAGCGAAGCTGAGAGTCTAGGTCCTTCCCAGTAAGTCCATTTTTTATCGAGCATTTTACGGCTTCCATCAAAAATAACTTCGGCTTTTTTAGGTGCTTTTACACCAACTCCTGTGTCGGAATCACTTTGTGCTGTACTGGTTTGCGAGAAGAAAAGTGTGATAATAAAAGATAAAAATAGGGTAGTTTGAGATAGCGTGTTTGCCAGTGTTTTTTTCATTTTCTTAGTTTTATAAAAATAATAGGGTTTAGGTATAAATATAAGCCCAGTAAATTAATAATCCCTGTAAAGGCAGTCGAATTAAAGTAATTATTGTTACTATGGCTTTGCCTTTCTTTTGCGCTTTTTGGAAATGGTAAATATTTGCAGGGAAAATGGCGATGAGCAAAGCGATAATACCCCAAGCTGCTAAAGCTCTATACGCAGGGAATAATAACAAGGCTCCCAATAGTATTTCTACCACTCCCACAAATAGGTTGGCTTTGTCGGGCATGGGAACCCACTTGGGCGTAATTCTTAAATACATGCCCGGGTTTATAAAGTGATTGATGCCTGCCAGTATGTAGATAGCAGCCATGATGTATAGGGTTGTCAAAGTTTTATGTTTAAAAAGTTAATTGGCGTATAAGAAGTATTTTATTTTAATCGATACAATTTTAACTATAGCTTGTTCATTTTTCCTTGATGAAAAACGAACCAAAAAATCAAGAAAATCTTAAGCTTCTCCACTCAACCCAACGCACCTCCCCGCCAGATTTTCAAGCCACCACTTTTAAAAATAACATTTTTCTTTATCCTAATCTTTAGGAGGGGGTCCACATTTTAAAGAAGCGGAATTGTTTGGAGTACTCTTCTCTGGGGCAAAAAGCCAGACATACTTCTTGGTTATCTAGTGCAGATTCGGTGAGTAAAACGTGTTTATCTTCTTTTTTGGCGTTTTCAAATTCCTTATCATTTACCGCACAAACCACTTTTTTAAATACCTGATTCATCCATTTTTGCATGTCTTCGTCTTGTTCAAATTTTTTAAAGCAAGCCAGTGAAGCATGTGCACAAATTACAGGAACAAGCCTGTCAGGTACGTTGCGCTTTACAAGAATGTACATTTTCATAAGCAGTAAAATTTATTAAGTTAGGTATACATCAAGTAAACATTCGTCTAAATCTGTGTGTTTTTAAATTAAGAATGAAACTTTACCTGAAATAAAAGGTATTGGAATGGAGTGCTTCGTAAGTATTGCGAAGAATTTAAAATCTCTACAAATTTAATTGAAACATGAAAAAAACTTTTTTAACACAGTTATTTACTGCTTGTCTGTTTATCGCTTTTACTTCTGTTGGTGTATATGCACAAGAGGTAACCCAAGCACAAGTTACCTTTAAAATTAGAAATGCAGGTATAGGCGTAGATGGTTCTTTAGGTGGCTTTAAAGGCGATATCAAATTTGATCCGCAAAGTCCTGAATCAAGTACATTGGAAGCAAGTGTAGATGTATCTACCATCGATACAGGCATTGGTATGAGAGATAAACATTTAAAGAAAGATGATTATTTTGATGTAGAAAAGTACCCACGCATCTCAATGAAATCTACTTCTATTAAATCTACTGGTGAAGGTAGTTACGAAGGTAAGTTCGATCTTACAATAAAAGATCAAACCAAAGAAGTTACCATTCCTTTTACTGTAGATGTAAGCGGAAATATGTATTCAATAAAAGGAAGTTTTGAAATAAACCGTCAAGATTTTGGTGTAGGTGGTAATAGCCTAACCCTTTCTGATGATTTAACTGTTTCTATTGAAGTAGAGGCAGAAGGAGCAGCACAATAGTATTTTGTGATTACTAAGAGTTGTGCAAAACCTTAACCGGCTCAACCTGAAAGCCAATAACCAATACATCGTCTATTTGAAGTTCGTTGTGATTTTCATTTTCGAGCCATTGCTCAAAAGTGTGCGACAGTATTTGGTGTTGGTCTTCCATAGGGAGTTCATGATTTTTAAATAGCAATTGTTTAAAGCGTTTGCTCATGAACTTCCTACCTTCATCTCCTCCAAACTGATCTTGAAAACCATCTGAGTAAATATAGATGTGGCAAGGTTTATCTATTTTAATTTCGTGGAGGGTGAATAGGCAATTTTCTTCGTTCTGCATTCCGCCAATAGGCATTTTGTCTCCTTTAATTTCATGCATTTCACCTTCATTCATATAGACCATGGGGTTTTTGGCTCCGGCATATTGTAGCGTATTGTTTTCTTCATCCCAAATACAAATAGCCATGTCCATACCATCGCGGTTTGCAGTTTCTTTTTGTCTTAAAGTTTGGCTAATGCCCAAATGCAAGTGATTTAGAATTAAATCTGCTTGAAGAATTTTGCGCTGTTTTACTACTTCGTTTAATAACTCGCTGCCAATCATACTCATAAAAGCACCGGGTACACCGTGCCCAGTACAATCGACGGCTGCAATTAGTTTTTTGCCTTTTACTTCTGCAAACCAATAAAAGTCGCCGCTTACATGGTCTCTTGGCCTGAAAAACACAAAAGAGTTCGGAAATGCTTTTTTGATGTTATTGAGTTGTGGAAGTTTGGCTTCTTGTATGCGCTTGGCATAGTTGATACTGCTTTGTATACTGCTGTAGGCTTCTTCTAGTTGGAGAGCTTGTTTTCTTATATTGTCGTGTTGTGCAGAAATTTGTTCCTTTTGAGCTTGTACAGTTTCTAATGTGGTGTTCAGTTCTTCATTTATCTGGTTGAGCTCTTCGTTTGCTTCTGAAAGTTTAATGGTTCTTTCTTGTACCTTTTTTTCTAGTTCTTCATTGTGTTTTTGCTGTATGCGTAGGTTCTTTTCTTGTAGTGCTTCTTTTTCTTGCTTAATAATTCTGTAACGGTCGCTCAATGCCAGAGATAGCAACATTACTTCCATAGCAGAACCTATTTCTGCTCCATGTGTGGTAAATAAGTTTACTGGTAATATGCCTGCATTTCGTAAAGTGATGAGAGAACCACCTAGCAAATAGAAAGTCCACGCAAATACATAGAATCTCGCATAGCGGTTTCCCTTTCTCCATGCTAGTATACCTGTTATAAGCAGAGAGATAGTTTGTAGTGAAACTACCGAGTTGGTTGCAGATGGTCTTATGTCGGTTACTACCAGAATAATTGCAATTATGGAGGCTATCATTATTCCTTTTAGTAGGTAGCCTGTCCAAGGAATGTATTTTTTTATTTCCAGAAAGTTAAGAGCAAAGCTACCTGTTGCCATTACCACAAGTCCCATAAAGATTCTAGTGAAATACATATTCCACCAAACCGATTCAGGAAATAGGTATTTGAAACTAAAGCCGGCAACCGTCATAAAAATACCTACTGTACAGATAATGGAAAGCAGGTAGTAGAGGTAGTTTGAATCTCTGAGTGTGATAAACACAAAGAGGTTGTAAAAGATCATGATTACCAATGCGCCACAATAGATGCCATAATAAAGGTGGCTATCCATCATGCTTTGCTGAAAAGCTGTTTCTTGCTTTACAGTAATTGGAAAAATAAGTGGGCCTTTCGTGTGTACTTTAAAAAAGCAACTATAAGTATTGCTATCAGGTAAATTCAGTCTAAATGCAAATTGATGACTTTTTATTTCTCCACGTGAATCAAAAGGTAAGCCTCTGCCTGTGTGTATTTCTTTCCAAGTTCTATCAGGTTTTTGCAGGTAAGCATCTAAAGAATCTAGTAAAGTATAATTAATGTGGAAGAGCCAATTGTTTGTTTCAGGATTTGTATTTTTTATATCTATTCTAATCCATGTTATATCTTTTGTATAGCCCATGTTAAGAATATCGCCATTCGGTAACTTAGTCCATTTTGTGGGTGGTATAGCTTTTATTTCATTAAAAGACAGATGCTCAGTGCCATCACTAATGTAGTGTACTTTTGCCTGTATGTTGAGTTTTTCGGGATATAGGTTGGTAGTATTGAAGGTTTGAGCAAAACTAGTACTCACACTTAAAAATAATCCAAGAATAAGCAGAAAGCATTTTATTAAAGACATGGCTGATTATTGGTTGTAAAAAATGCGATACAAAAAATATTTTTTGAGTGTGATATAATACTCAGTAAACGCATTTTTCTACTCCTCCTTATGAAGTACTAATGAAATTGAAAGAATAAGCTCTGGGTAGGGGAAAATGTCTGTTTCTGCTAGAGTTAAATTAATTAATTATTGGTATTTATTTGTGTGTCTATAAATATGCATTATGTTTACGGTTACCTTAAATAAGGTATTTATTGCTATTCTAACTTCAACAATCTATCACAAAAAAATGAAAGTATTCTTATCAGCTGTATTGATGATTTTGATTTCATATAATTTACTAGCACAAGAAAATGCAGAAGAAAAGCCGAATATATTCGGTATTAAAGCAGGTATTATAGATGTCTCTCTTTACAGAGAAATAGGCCCAAATGTAGAAGTCTATTATGAGCGAGCACTTAAGCATGGTTTCTTTTTAGGATTGAATGCTGGTGTAGGTAAGTACAATAATTTTCCTGAAGAATTTAATACTTATCCAGGCAGAATACTAGATGGAGTTGGGGTGCCTGAGGCGATAGATGAGCAGATAATAGGCATGCAAGCAGATGATGCCCTTTTGTATGGATTTAATAGACGTTCTGTAACATACGGACAATTGTACCTCAAGTACCAAGCACCTATTAAGATTTTGGGTAATGGAATACATGCAATATTAGGGCTG
Organism: Chondrinema litorale; assembly: GCF_026250525.1. Classification (GTDB taxonomy): domain Bacteria; phylum Bacteroidota; class Bacteroidia; order Cytophagales; family Flammeovirgaceae; genus Chondrinema; species Chondrinema litorale. Next base: position 1,246,712 of record NZ_CP111043.1, on the reverse strand, counting down.
ATGCATAATCACACTGAAACAGTTAGTTTTGGTTTGGGTAATTTTTCTTATATGCATAGTGACAATAAGGTTTATGAATATGAAACCACTTATCATTTAGGGTATTATTCGAGTTTAGGATGGACAGTAGGTTTTGGGATTGAGCGAGAAATGGCAAGAGATTTTGTGTTCTCGGCAGATGCCAAGTATAACTTACTCTTTGGTTATAGACAAATGGAGGATCCTTCAGGACTAATAAGAGTGGGTATTGGTAAACGATTTAAATAATGACAATGGAAAATTTATAGATAAAAAAACTCCTTTAAGCTTAAGCTCAAAGGAGTTTTTTTGTAAATATATTTTCTAATTACTTCTTCAATTTTGCAATTAGGTCTTCTGAGAAACCAGTAGAAGAGAATCCGCCATCGTGGAAAAGGTTTTGCATAGTAACCTTTCTTGTAAGGTCAGAGAAAAGTGTGATGATGTAATCGGCACATTCTTCTGCAGAAGCATTACCTAATGGAGATAGCATTTCTGCAAAGTCCATAAACTCTTGGAACCCATCGATACCTTTACCAGCAGTAGTTACTGTAGGAGATTGAGAAATAGTGTTTACTCTTATTTTTTTAGATTTTCCTAATCTTTCACCGTAGCTTCTGGCAATAGATTCTAATACAGCTTTAGCTTGAGCCATATCGCTGTAGTGAGAAAAAGTACGCTGAGCAGCAATATAAGATAGCCCCAAAATAGAACCACCATCATTAAGTGAATCTGTTTTTTCGCCTACCTGCATTAATTTATGAAAAGAAAGTGCAGAGATGTCTATACTTTTAAGAAACCAATCGTAGTTAAGATCGCCGTATTCTTTTGATTTACGTACGTTAGGGCTCATACCGATTGAGTGAAGAACAAAATCGATTTTTCCACCTAATTTTTCTATTGATTCGGTGTATAGTTTTTCAATGTCTTCGGTAGAAGTAGCATCTGCGGGAATTACTACAGTATCGCAAGCTGCTGCCAACTCATTAATTTTTCCCATTCTCAAAGCAATAGGTGCATTGGTAAGTGTAAATGAAGCGCCTTCTTCTTTCGCTTTTAGAGCTACTTTCCAGGCAATTGAGTTTTCATCCAGAGCACCAGTAATTATGCCTCTTTTTCCTTTTAATAAATTGTATGCCATTTATCCTCAGTTTTTAAGTTCTAATATGCAATCTTACAAAATTAGATTTTCTTGTAACAATAAAAAATTATGCATGGGAGATAGATTGCTATTTATTGCTTTATATAGGCTCAGTCACAAAAAGTGCGGCTGCATTTTCATCAGTTACTTTTTCAACTTCAGCCACATCTACATCTTTTAACTCGGCAATTCGCTGTGCAATAATCGGAATATAAGAAGGCTCGTTTCTTTTTCCTCTATGTGGTTTAGGGGCAAGGTAAGGACTGTCGGTTTCTAAAAGCAAATGCTCTAAACCAATATGCGGCAGCACTTTATCCAAACCGCCGTTTTTAAAGGTTGCAACACCACCAATGCCCAATTTAAAACCGAGTTTTATAACTCTTTCGGCATCTTCTAGGTTACCAGTGAAGCAGTGTACTACGCCTGTAAGCCCTTCTTCATATACATTTTCCAACAGCTCAAGGGTTTCTTGCATCGCTTCGCGAATGTGAATTACTATGGGTAATTTGAATTTTTTAGCCCATTCGGTTTGTATTCTAAAAGCTTCTTTTTGCTGCTCAAAATGCGTTTTATCCCAATATAAGTCGATCCCCATTTCGCCTACGGCTGTAAAATGGCGTTTGTTTAGCCATTCTTCTACTATATAAAGTTCTTTTTCGAAATGCTTATCCACAGAGCATGGGTGTAGTCCCATCATACTAAAACATTTGCCTTTATATTTCTCTTCAAGCTCAAGCATACCGTCTATAGATTGGTGATCTATGTTAGGCATGTAAATTTTATTCACATTTTGTTCAAAAGCTTTTTCAAGAATTTTGTCAACATCCTGTTTAAATTTGTCTGAGTATATATGGGCGTGACTATCAGTCATGGTTATTGTCTTTTATTTAGGTTGAAAATATAAGTGCAAAGGTGAAAGATTAGGATTGAATAAAAAAAATAAATTATACCGCAATTCTAATTGTTCTCTTCAGTTTTGAAGATTGTAGTGAGTTTATCTTTGCAAATTATCCTGAAAAAACTTAAATAAGGGGCTTATCGTTTAATAGTATGAATTTGAAATAGCCTAGTTTTTTTTCAGATTTAAGACATAAACCTGAAGCTATGAGGAAATATATATTTTATATAGTAGCTGTATTATTAAGCAGCTCATTTATTGTAAAAGACGGGCACCAATACAGACAAATAAAGAATAACAGCTTTGCCCGTGGGGAGCGCTTTGTATATGAAGCGCATTATCTTGGCTTTAATGGAGGCGAGGGAGTAATTACTCTTGACGAAGACATCCATAAGGTAAATGGCCGAGATTGTTATAAAGTTGATGTACACGGAAAAACTACTGGTATGGCCTCTTGGTTTTATCAAGTAGAAGATTTGTGGCGCTCTTATATAGATACTGGAGCCATTACTTCTCAGAAATTCTTTAGAGATATTAATGAGGGTAAAAGCTACAAATTAAAAGAAACGACATTATTCGATCATAAAAATAAAAAAGGAAAGCTCAAACAAGATAAGAAGGGTAAGGTAAAGGTGAAAGAGTTTAAGTTGAAGGATTATCCTCAAGACATGATCAGTGGTTATTACTACCTTAGAACCATCGATTTTGATAATAAAAACCCTGGCGACATCATTAATATGAATGCGGTATATGAAGATACTGTCTATGATTTTAGTGTGAAGTATCTGGGGAAAGAAGTATTAAAAACCAAAGTTGGTAAAATACATACTTTTGCTTTGTCTCCAATTATGCCAGACAACAAACTTTTTGATGGTGGAGATGCTATTACATTCTGGGTGTCTGATGATAGAAATAGAGTGCCGCTTGAAGTAAAAGCCAAGATGTTTATTGCTTCGGTTAGGGTTGAGCTAGTAGATTACTCAGGACTTAAGTATCCCTTCAACTTTGCGGAAGACTAGAACTTTTCATAAAAAAAGGACACAATTATTACATGTAGTTTAACACTATATTAGTATTAAAATATAAAAGCCCCTTCTGATTCTTCAGAAGGGGCTTTTGTGTTCTGTTTCTTTAGAAATTTGACAAATAAGCTAAGCTTCTGAGTAGGGTTTTTAACTGTCTTTTGTGTTTTTTTTACAATGTGCTTTTTGGAAGCAATGGATTTAGCCTCGATTTTTGAAGAAAACCAGTCATGCAGTTAATAATTATTAATATTCATTACATCTCATACTAATTTTTATCCCTTATAAAAATCTAGAAAAAAAGTCTTGGCCGTTAGCTATACAATTATTTCATTTTTTCATAATTTGATATGGCACACGAGGAGCATAATAAGGATCAAAATTTTTCAGAAGGCTTAGCTAATGAGAGCCAAGAAATAAGTGAAAATAAACAAAAGGTTTCAACTTCCACATCATACAGCAACAGTTATAGTGACCAGTTGATAGCTGCTATCTCCAAATCTAATGGAATGGTAGAGTTTGATATGGATGGAATAATACTAAATGCCAATAAGCTTTTTCTAGATATAATAGGCTATTCTCTAGAAGAGGTTAAAAACAGGCATCATAGTACTTTTTGTGATCCTATTTATGCTAATGGTGAAGAATATAAAGAGTTTTGGGAAAAACTGGGCAGAGGTGAGTTTGATAAAGGAGTATATAAAAGGCTTACTCGCGAAGGAAAAGATGTGTGGTTAGAGGCAACTTATAATCCGATTAGAGATAAAAATGGTAAGCTCATTCGTGTAGTAAAGTTTGCCCAGGATGTAACGGAGCAATACCGTAGAACTCAAGAAGACGAAGCCAAGTTAAAAGCAATTAACTCCTCTAATGCATCCGTTGAGTTTGATCTAGACGGACATGTCTTAGCTGCCAACGATAAGTTCCTCCAATTAATGGAGTATGATTTTAAAGAAGTTTATGGCAAGCATCACCGTATTTTCTGCGATCAAGAATATACAGCTTCTAGAGAGTACGAAGCTTTTTGGATGAAACTTTCTCAAGGTGTGCATGATGAGGGAGAATATAAAAGAATTACAAAGAGCGGAAGAGAAGTTTGGTTAAATGCAACCTATAATCCGGTTTACGATTTAGATGGTAAACTGGTTAAAATAGTTAAGTACGCTGTTGATATTTCAGAGCAAGTTCACTTACAGCTCGAAATTACTAGAACCAAGACAGAGCTTGAAAGTAGGATTAGTGGTTTTAATACTGCAGCTCTAATGTCTGAGACAGACTTGTACGGTAACATCACCTTTGTAAACGATAAATTCTGTGAAATAGCAGGTTATACTCAAGAAGAACTTATTGGTAAGCCACACAGTATTGTAAGGCACCCCTCTACGCCTAAAGCTGTATTTAAAGAATTATGGGAGACCATTAAAAGCGGACGCATATTTCAGGCAGAGTATAGAAATAAGAAGAAAGATGGCGGTCATTACTGGGTAAATGCTACAATAGCTCCGGTATTAGATGAAAATGGCAAGCCGGTTAAATATATAGGTATCCGTTTCGATGTTACCAAGCAAAAAGACCAACAGCTTGAAATTGCAAGAACCAAAACAGAGCTTGAAAGTAGGGTAAGCGGCTTTAACACTGCGGCCCTAATGTCTGAAACAGATATATATGGCACAATTACATTCGTAAACGAAAAATTCTGTGAGGTAGCAGGTTATACTCAAGAAGAACTTATCGGTCAGCCACACAGTATTGTAAGACACCCTTCTACACCTAAAGCTGTATTTAAAGAATTATGGGAGACCATTAAAAGTGGACGCATATTTCAGGCAGAATATAGAAACAAGAAAAAAGATGGTGGTTACTACTGGGTAAATGCTACAATAGCTCCAGTATTAGATGAAAATGGCAAGCCGATTAAATACATAGGTATCCGTTTCGATATTACCAAACAAAAAGACCAAGAGCTGGAATTTAAGGGGATGTTAGATGGTATTGGTGAAACCAGTGCGATGGTTGAGTTTAATATGGATGGAACTATAGATGAAGTTAATCAGAAGTTTATAGAAACCATCGGCTACTCAGAAGAAGAACTAAAAGGAAAATCTCATAAAACGCTTTGTACTCCTGAGTATGCAGAAAGCACAGAATACAAGCAATTCTGGGTTAATTTGAGACAGGGTAAACCAGATAAAGGGGTTTATAAAAGAGTGAAGAAAGATGGTTCTGAAATTTGGCTAGAAGCAACTTACAACCCGATTCAAGATGTTGACGGGAACTTCTACAAAGTAGTGAAATACGCACAGGATGTAACAATGAGACGTTTGGCTAACAGTGAAAACCGTGGTAAACTAGCAGCGATCTCTCAGTCGAATCTTGTGGCAGAGTTTAACTTAGAAGGAAATATAATTTATATAAATGATGCTTTTTTAAAGCAGACTGGCTATAGAGAAGAGGAATTATTAGGTAAGCATCACCGTACATTGTGTTTATCAGAATATACCAATAGTCCTGAATACAAAGAGTTCTGGGCAAGACTTAAGAATGGGCAATTTGATAAGGGAGTTTATAAAAGAGTAAAGAAGGACGGAACGGAAATGTGGTTGGAAGCAACTTACAATCCAATTGCAGATGATGAAGGCAGGTTGATGAAGGTAGTAAAATATGCACAAGATGTAACAGAAAGACGCCTTACTAACAGTGAAAACCGTGGTAAACTGGCAGCGATTTCTTCATCTAACTTGGTGGCAGAATTTGACTTAGATGGGAATGTGATATTTGCAAACGATAGTTTCTTGAGTAACATGGGTTATTCTCAAGATGAGTTGTTAGGTAAACATCACCGTACATTGTGTCTACCAGAATATACAAATTCTCTTGAATACAGAGAGTTCTGGGCAAAACTTAGAAAAGGACAATTCGATAAAGGGGTTTATAAAAGAGTTACCAAAGGAGGTGCTGAGGTTTGGTTAGAGGCAACTTACAACCCAATTGCAGATGACGAAGGCAATTTGATGAAGGTGGTAAAATTCGCACAGAATGTAACTAAACGTCGTCTCAATAACAGCGAAAACCGTGGTAAACTAGCCGCGATTGATAAATCTTCTGGTTCAATAGAGTTTAATATGGCGGGTGAAATTACCAGCGTGAACGACAACTTTATTAACCTACTAGGCTATAGTAGAGAAGAATTAGTTGGTTGGCATCACAGCATGTTGTGTGATCCTGAGTATGCAAGTAGCGATGTCTATAAGCAGTTCTGGAACAGACTAAATCGAGGTGAATTTATTGGTGGTGAATTTCAACGTGTGGGTAAAGGAGGAAAAGAAATATGGATACAGGCCACTTACAACCCGATTAAAGACGACGATGGCAATTTGCTAAAAGTTGTAAAATACGCACAAGATGTAACAGACTTTAAGGTATCATTTAATGCATTAAGTACATTCCTTGATGAATTGACAAAAGGTAATTTTGACTCAGAACTTGATCTTAAGAACCTGAATATGTCTGGTGACCTTGCCAACATGATTCAAAACAACCTTGAGCTTCGCGATAACTTAAAAACGATCATCTCAGAAATACAAAGAGTTGTGGTGTTAGCAGGTAACGAAGGAAACCTACAAGAAAGATTAAATGAAGAAGGGAGAGAAGGTGCATGGAAAGACCTCATTGGTTCTATAAACGAGTTGTTGAGATCTATTTCCGAACCAGTTATGGATATTCAGGAAATTATTGATGCGCTATCTAAAGGTGATTTAACACATAAATACTCTGGGAAGGCCGCTGGTGAAATTGAAAAAATGATTACTGGTCTTAACTCTGCAATGCTCAATTTGAATACACTACTACGAGACATTGAGCAGAGTTCAGAAACTGTAGGAACATCTTCGATACTTATGCAGAATAAGTTTGAGAAGATGCAGGAAAATACACGCGAGGTAATTCTGGCAATTAAGCAGATATCAGAAGGTATGCAAGAGCAGGTGGCCAGAACAGACGAATCTTCTAAACTGGTAGATGGTATCTTAAGATCATCAGAAACCATGGGTAATAAATCTGATATCATTAATAAATCGGCAGAAACTGGTATGACCAATAGCCAGAGTGGTATGTCGATTATTGAGATGCTGGTGAAAAACATGACAGAGATATCAACCTCTGCTAAATCCACCTCCGTTACAATTGATGTACTTACCAGTAGATCAGAGGAGATTTCGAGAACTCTAAACGTAATTACAGACATTGCGCAACAAACCAACTTGCTAGCACTTAACGCAGCGATTGAGGCAGCAAGAGCGGGTGATGCAGGTCGTGGTTTCGCAGTAGTAGCAGAAGAGATTAGAAAACTGGCGGAAGATTCAAGAAAATCTGCTGTAGATATCGATAGGGTGGTAAAAGATGTGCAGAAAGACGTTTCCTCAGCGAGTCGAGCTATTACTCAAATGGAAGACAACGTAAACAACGGTAACGAAGCGACCATTAAAGCAGAAAAAGTATTCGACAACATTCTTAAGTCTAGTCAAGAAACATTTGACCTCTCTAAAGAAGTATTGGATGCAGCGAATAATCAGAAAGAAGCAATTAGTGTAATTGCGAAGAACATTGAACGTATCGTAGCAGTATCTGAAGAAACAGCACAAGGAACAGAAGAAGTGTCTGCTGCTGCTGAAGACCTTAACACTGCAATGATTGAAGTGGGTGGTGCAGCGAACTCAGTATCTGAAGTATCGAATAAACTGAAAGATGGTATTTCTAGATTCAAACTAGAAGAATAAGAGTGTCTCGCAGGAATAGATAAGCTATTGTTATGACAGATAATTTATTGAATAAAAAAGAGCTTTTTCTTAAAAAAGACAAGGATAATGGGCAGGAAGAGCATGTAGACCGTTCCCAGATTGTGGTATTTAAGTTGGGTGGTGAAGAATATGCCATGATGATCGATGAGATTAAAGAGGTGGTTGTTACGCCTAATATTGCCAAAATTCCTTTAATGCCTTCTTACATCAAAGGAGTGGCAAATGTGCGTGGAAACATTCTGGCAGTACTCGATCTGGAAGAAAAATTCGGGTTGATGAAAGAGGAAAAAGATAAGAATAAGAAAAACTATATTCTGGTAGTAGAGAGCGATAAGTATAAAATGGCAATTTTGGTACAAGAAGTACCTAATACCCTTAATATACTCGACTCACAAATAGATAACTCTCCTAATGTAGTAATTGGTGAAGAAGGCGATAAAGACTTTATCAAAGGTTTAGTAAGACTAGAGAACAGGCTTATTATTCTTTTAGACATATTCAGTATTGTTTCAAAAGACATTTTGCAGGCTGGCAGTGAAGAGTTAAGTGCTTAAAACAAATCTATTTCATTTAATAAATTTTAAAAATTCAGAAAAAATCCAAGTATGAGTAAGACAGTTCTTATAGTTGATGATTCATTGTATATGCGTACTTTAATTAAAGATGCGCTAGAAGAAGCAGGATTTAGCATTGTTGGTCAGGCAGCTGATGGCGAAACAGCTGTTGATTTGGCATTAGAGCTTAATCCAGAAATTATCACACTAGACAATATTTTGCCAGATATGCTCGGGCTTGATATCATTAAAACGCTAAAAGCAGAAGGTAACGCTTCAAGAATTGTAATGGTAAGTGCAGTTGGTCAGCAATCTGTTATTAATGCAGGTATAGAGCTTGGCGCTAGCGATTATATCGTAAAGCCATTTACTTCAGAGAAATTACTCGAAGTAGTAAATAAAGTAGCCGCAGCTTAAGGTTGCGAGTTTTACAATAATCAAGCTATAATTCATAAGTGATATAAGAGATTGTTTAATCTCCGCTATTTGGAAAATAGTTATCCAGCTTAAAAAGGCTTATTTTTTTGAATTTTTCAAGGTAAGATGAAATCGAAAGAAGACGAGTTAAAACAAATTTTTTATGCAGAAGCACTGGATCAGTTTGAAGAGCTGAACCGGCTGTTTATCGTTTTGGAGAAAAACCATGATGATAAGCAGTCGGTAAATGCTATTTTCCGAATTACCCACACTTTAAAAGCAAATGCTGCTGGTATGGGATTCGACGGAATTGCAACTCTTTCTCATCTGCTAGAGGATATTTTTAGCGAAATAAAAAATGGACGTTTGTCTCTTAATCAAGATACCTTTAACGATCTTTTTAGAGCAAACGACAAACTTGGAGAGCTGATCGAAGCTGTAACATCAACCTCAGAAAAGCAGGTGCGTTACAAAGGTTTGGTTGCCAAGTTAAAAGTAATATTGAGTGAGTCTAGAGGAGAAGAACGTGTACAAAAAGCTTCTAGAGATTATGTAGCAGAGAGAGAGGCGCAAGCGACTACAGAATCTAAGAAAGAAGAAGAGTTTGTTACCAAAGATGAAACTCCAAAATCAGAAACTACCAATACACAAGAAAAAGAAAATGCTCCTGAACCCGTAAGTAAATTAATACCTAAGGAGCCAATTATTGAAGAAGAACAACCTGTTGTAGAAGAACCTTCTGCCCCAAAAATTTCTTTTTCAGACCTAATTCAGGTGCCTGTACAAAAGCTCGATAATCTATTGAACCTAGTGGGAGAGTTAGCTATCGAAAAAGACCGTATAGCAGCAAACCACAAAGGGCGAGGTAGTGAATATGCCAGATTATATAGAGTAACTTCAGATTTACAGTATTCTGTAATGGGAGTGCGACTGGTACAGGTAAATGTTTTGTTCCAGAAGTTTCATCGTATTGTGCGTGATGTAGCCGCATTGGAGAGCAAGAAGGTAAACTTAGTACTGGAAGGTACCGATATAGAAATTGACCGAAACATTCTGCAGATTATTAGTGATTCTCTCATCCACTTAGTGAGAAATGCTATTAGTCATGGTATAGAAACCACAGATGCAAGAACTAAAAATAGTAAGCCCGAAGCCGGAACGCTTACACTTTCAGCCAGCAATGAAAAAGACCATGTAATTATCAATGTGATCGACGATGGAAAGGGAATTGATGCAGCAGCAATCAGAAAAAAAGTGATTGCCAAAGGATTGCTTCCTGAGCGTAGTGCTATGCAAACATCAGATCACGACATAGTAAAATTTATTTTTGAACCTGGTTTTTCCAGTGTCGAAAAAGTAACTCAAATTTCGGGTAGAGGCGTAGGGATGGATGTGGTTAAAAAGGCCCTCGATTCCATTGGCGGAAAAATAGAGTTATCAACTAAAAAAGGAAAGGGTACAACATTTCGCTTGTTACTACCATCTTCAATGGCAGTAAAAAATGCCTTGTTGTTTGAGTTAAACAATGCAGAGTTTGCCATTCCACTTTCTTTTACAGAAGCCGTAGTTTCTCTTTATAAGAAAGATGTACACAAGGTTTCTGGAGGTTTGGTATCAAGTTATCTAGAGCAGAATATGTCGGTAATTTTTCTAAAAGATATATTTAATCTAGAGCGTATCGAAGATGTAAGAGAGCCTCATGTTTTGCATAAAAGCTTTGATCAGACAAAGAATGATACTAAGCTTAATATAATTATAGTTAAATTTAATGAGCGACTGGTTGGGCTGGTAGTAGACAAATTACTACAGCAAAAAGAGATTATAGAAAAGACTCTAAGTCAACCAGTAGATAATGCCTATTTCATTAGCGGAGCTACTATACTTGGTAATGGTAATGTGTGTTTAGTGCTGGATATTCCAGGTACATTAAACCTCTTATTTAATCCAGTAAAGTTTGGTAGTTACGATTACGCAACGATATAGTTTTTACTAGAAGTTTATAAGATATCAGTAAAGGAACGGAAACAGTATCACAGTAATGAAAAAAATATTTTCAGAAAAGGAAGTTACCCTGATTAGTGATGTAACACACATAGCATTAGGAAATGCAGGTAGTTCTGTGGCAAAAATGGTAAGGGATGAGTTTCTTATCAAAGATGTTGAAATAGCATCCGAAACACCTGAAAGTCAATTTAGATTAAAGGATAACTACGAGAAATACCATGTGTTGTTTACTGAAGTTGTAGGTGATCTTTTAGCTGCTACTTATTTGCTGATTTCGCCCGAAGTTGAAAATATTCTTTGCGGTGTACTTTTACCAGATAGTATGTTAGGAAGGGCGGAAATGAGAGAGGCTGCATTATTAGAAATAGATAACATTGTAATTGCAGCAATGGTAACTAAGTTTTCTGAGGTTTTAGGTCAAAATATACATGGAGATGTTCCTTCGTCTCAAGTGTGTACCAGAGATGAATTGGAAGCCATAGTCAACCAAAAGCATCTTGAAATAGATACTTCTTTATCTTTTAGAGGAAAAATTACCACTTTTTACAAAGGTATTTGTATTGAGTTTGTGTGTTTGTTTGATGAAACTGTAGTAGAGGCTATCAAAAGCTTCGATTTTGATAGTAAAAAACAGTTAAAGGGTAAACTGGCTACTGCTGATGCTATTAAGCAAGAAGAGGAGCCAGAGGCTAAAGGTGTTGCTGCTTTTTTAAAGAAAATATTCAATTAAAACACTATATAGAACGATCTAAGTGCGTGTATCCTCCATCTACATAAAGATGCTGCCCTGTAATATGAGAAGCTCTTTGTGAGGCTACAAATACAACCATATTAGCGAGTTCTTCACTGGTAGTCATTCTTTTGCCAAGTGGAATTTTATCTGTTACAGTTTTTAGTTTTGCTTCCGGATTAGGGAATGTGTTAATCCAGTTTTTGTAAGATTCTGTCCAAGCTTCTGCAGGAATTACCTCATTCACCCGGATTTCATAATCTAGTAAATCTACTGCCCACTCTCTGGTTAAGCCTTGTATAGCTCCTTTTGCGGCTGCGTAGCCAGAGGTTTTACCCTGACCAAGGTTCGCTACTTTAGAGCCGATATTTACAATATTTCCTTTAGATTTAATAAGTGCTTGCTTGGCAAAATGAACCATGGCATAATAATGCACCAAATTACCATTTAGCGATGCGATAAAAGCTTCTGGGCCTGCGTCTAAATCTACAGTATCGTTACCGCCAGCATTATTTACCAATATATCTATACTGCCAAATTTAGCTAGTGTAGCGTCTACGATTTCTTTACAGTTTTGTGGTTGGGCGAGGTCGACTCCAATTCCTAAACTTTCTGCACCAAACTTTTCTGTAATTTCTTGAGCTTTAAGGCTAGCCCTTTCCTGATTTCTGCCGGTAATAACTGTGTGAGCGCCTTCTGCGGCAAAAGCAACAGCAATGGCTTCGCCAATGCCCTGAGTGCTTCCTGTAATAATTGCTACTTTGTTTTCAAGAAAGAGATTCATAAGAATTTTATAATAATAAATAAAAAAATATCTCTTATTTGTAGTTTAGCTGTTATTGCGATTTAGGTAAAACTCAGCTGCGTTATTGCCCATTATGTCAGCTTTTTCTGTTGGTGAAAAGCCCTGTATGTATGATTGTATAATATCGATTACTTGTTCGTATGAGGCTGCTAGTTTGCATACTGGCCAGTCAGAACCAACCATAACGCGGTGAGTATCAAAAGCCTCAAAAATTACATCGAGGTAAGGAGTAAGGTCTGTTTTTTTCCAGTTTTTCCAGTGAGCTTCAGTTACTAAACCAGAAATCTTACAGTAAACGTTCGGAAACTCTGCCAGTTTTTGAATATATTCGTTCCATGGGCTGAGTTCATGTCTTATAATTAAAGGCTTGGCAATATGGTCGATCACAAATGGCTGATCTGGAAAAGCTTCTACAAACTTTAGTGCTACTGGTAATTGCTTTTCGAAGATGAGGATATCGTAAGTAAGGTTGTATTGTTTCAGTTTATTTATACCTCTTTTAAAATCTTCTCTTAACAGAAATTCGTCATCAGGCTCATCTTGAACTACATGTCGTAAGCCGCAAAACTTTGGCTGTTTACTGTAATGAGCGAGCCTTTCGTCAATATTATCGGCTCTTAAATCTAACCATCCTACTACGCCTTTAATAAAATCGTTGTTGTCGGCTAAGTTTAGTAGGAAATCATTTTCTGCTTCGCTTTGATCTGCTTGCACAGCAATGCATCCATTAAAGCTCTTTTTTTTGAGTTCGGGTTTAAGGTCCTCTGGTAAAAAATCTCGTTTGAGCACAGCCATGCTGTCATTAATCCACGAATGAGTAATCGGGCTGTAACGCCAGAAATGTTGGTGTGCATCAATTTTCATATTTACCAGAGGTTTTATTTTGTGTTATTCTAAATCAAATACTTGTTCCATCATTGCCCATTTTTCGCCCGGGCTGGCTTCTTCTACAGATTCTTGGTATTCTCCCATCTGATCTTCCCATTCCTGACATCTCGGGTGTAATTCTAGATATTTTGGGAAGTCTCTCTCAGGCACAAACTCATCAGCTGCAGTTGCATACATAAAAAGCCTTCTGCCCAAAAGAAATATTTTCATCTCAAGAATACCAACTTGCTTTAATGCTTCACTTACTTCCGGCCAAATTTCACTGTGGTATTTTTTATACTTCGCTATTACTTCCGGATCATCTTTTAGATTTACTGTTTGAGCAAAAACTTTCATAATGTTTATTGGAATTTATCGTGCTTATTCAAATGCTTTAGCAGTTTGTTTTGAGCTGCCAAGCCCATCAATACCAAGTTCTACTACATCGCCAGGTTTTAAATATACCGGAGGGGTCATTCCTAAACCAACACCAGCCGGAGTTCCTGTAGAGATAATATCGCCCGGTTGCAGAGTCATAAAATTGCTCAGGTAGCTAATAGAGGTAGGTATATCAAAAATGAAGTTAGAGGTGCTTCCATCTTGCATAGTTTCGCCATTTACAGTTAACCATAGTTTAAGGTTGTGCACATCTTCTATTTCATCCTTAGTGGCTATAAAAGGACCTAAAGGTGCAAAAGTATCACAGCTTTTACCTTTTACCCATTGTCCGCCACGCTCTATTTGGAATGCTCTTTCACTATAGTCGTTATGCAGACAGTAACCAGCGATGTAATCCATGGCATCTTCTTTAGAAACATAAGAAGCTTTTTTGCCAATTACCACAGCAAGCTCAACTTCCCAGTCAGTTTTTTCACTACCTTTTGGGATAACTAAATCGTCGTTAGGGCCAACAATGGCAGAGGTAGCTTTAAAGAAAATAACAGGCTCTTTCGGAAGGTCCATATTACTTTCTTTTGCATGGTCGGCATAGTTAAGGCCGATGCATATCATTTTTGAAGGTCTGAAAACCGGAGCTCCCAGTCTTTCAGTTTCAGGAATTTCTGGGCAACTAGCTGTTTGTTTTTCAAGCCATGCAGCTAAACGGTTTATGCCATCATTAGCAAAGAAATCTTGTGTATAATCTTCACCAAAACTGCTAACATCGAGTTTCTTTCCATCCAGAATTACGCCTGGTTTTTCTGTTCCAACAGCACCAAATCTGATTAGTTTCATTGTGTTATAAGTGGTTTATAAATTAAATTGTTATCCGTTTAATGTGATGAATCCGCCATCGATTGGGTAGAATGATCCGGTAATAAATGAGGCTTCATCTGAGCAGAGGTATAATGCCAGTGCTGCTACTTCTTCTGGTTTACCCATTCTGCCTATAGGCTGGGTTGCTGCCAGTTTATCAAACATTTCTTTTTCTTTACCTGGATAGTTGTTAGCAAGAAACCCATCGACAAAAGGTGTGTGAATTCTCGCAGGGCCTATACAGTTACAGCGAATATTATCTGTTAGAAAATCTTTTGCTACAGAGTAGGTCATAGTAAGCACAGCACCTTTGCTCATAGAGTAAGCAAACCTGTCTGAAATACCCACCGCAGAAGCAATTGAAGCAAGATTTAGTATAGCGCCACCGCCCTGTTTTTTCATTAGTTTAACAGCTTCGTGCATGCAGTTGTAAACACCCTTAATGTTTACACTGTAAATGCGGTCCATATCTGCTTCTGTAGTAGTTTCTACATTTCCGATATGAGCAATACCAGCATTATTTATAAGGATGTCGAACTTATTACTTTGTTCAAAAATACTGATGAGGGTGGTTTTTACGGCTTCCTGCGAAGCTACATTACAAGCATATATAGAGGCTTTTCCACCTTCTGCTATAATACTTTCTTTAACTTTTTCGGCATTTTGTGTGTCCATTTCCAGTATATATACACTGGCTCCTTGTTTGGCAAAGGTTTTTGAGATAGCTGCGCCGATTCCACTACCACCTCCTGTAACAACTACTACTTTATCTGAAAGGTCAAACATAAAAAAGTCGGATTTCAGGCTGAGTACCTAATTAAAAATGTGTTTGTTTGGTAAGAAGTTTTGATTAGAAAACTTTTCATGTAAAGTTATGTTTTGAATTTCCTTAAACAAGTATTTTTATATTGAATAATTAAAGTTTTGAAGATTTTTTTGCCGTCCAATTAGAAGTTAAGATTACTGTAATAATCAAATCATTTTAACTTTTGATGAACATTTTCAGAAGGGCTTACTACTCCGAGCGATTATAGTATTTTTGTTTTATTCATAAAAAACAAGAGTTCAATGCAAATAACTACCTTAAAAGCAGAGATGCTTCTCTCAATTATTTTAGCCGTTCTTTTAACCTGTTGCGGAACAGGGCTAAAACATCAATCTGAAACTGAACAATCTGAAACCACAGCTTACAAATTTGATCTACAGGGACATCGTGGTTGCAGGGGCTTGTTTCCAGAAAACAGTATTGCTGCATTTAAAAAAGCTTTAGAATTAGGCGTAAATACCATGGAGTTAGATTTGGCAGTGTCTAAAGATAGTTTGCTTGTAGTATCACACGAGCCTTGGTTTTCGGCTTCAATTTGTACAGATTCTTTAGGCAATGATATTTCTGAGGAAGAAGAAAAGGCATATAATATTCATCAGCATACTTATGAGGAGGTTGCCAGATATGATTGTGGAAGTAAAGGGAATCCGCGTTTTCCTGAGCAAAACAAGATGAAACAAACCAAGCCTTTACTTGACTCTGCCATCACTTTTATTGAAAGTTATATTAAAGAGAATAACTTGCCTGAGGTTGATTACAATATCGAAATAAAATCAGATGAGGCAGGAGATAATTTATACCATCCATCACCAGCAGTTTATTCAGATTTGGTGTATAATTTTTTAGAACAAACTGGAATTGCTCCTGAAAGAATTACCATACAGAGTTTCGATTTACGGGTATTAAAGTATTGGAATGAGCATTATGCCAGTAAGTATAAAAACGCCTTTTTAGTGGCTAATAAAAATACTTTTGAAGAGAATATTGCTGAGCTTGGTTTTAAGCCTGCTATTTACAGTCCTGCCTATCAAATGTTAGATTCCACTTCGGTAAATGAAATTCACAGTGCAAGTATGTTGGCAATTCCGTGGACGGTGAATGAGCAAGCCGAAATGCAAAAATTATTGACTTGGGGTGTAGATGGTATTATTACCGATTATCCAGATAGGGCATTGGTATTTAAATAGCTACAATGAGTTATTAAAAGCTGAAGAAACAAAAAAACCGGAAAATTTTTCCGGTTTTATTTTTTGCAGGATAAAGAACTACTTTTTCTTTTGTTGCTCTTCTTCTGCTTGTACATGCTTTACTAGTGTATCGCAAAGTTTCTCCATTTCACTAGCCATAAACTCATCGTTGGTTGCATTGCGCAGGCTAGTAGCCAAACCTCCAATAGTATCTATATAAAATCTTTTCATTTCGTCTACAGGCATGTCTTTTCCCCAAAGGTCAATTCTAAGGGTTTCTTTACGGAAATGATCCCAAATAGACATAGTAATGGCCTTTGCTTCTTCTAAACCTTCCGAAGCTCCATCTGAAGCATTCCAGAATATTTTGTCAGGATAATTTTGGTCATCTAATTCTATCTTAAACCTGATTTCTGAACTTTTCATCTTAATTGAATTAATTTAAAGAATATGTTTTTGATGCTGTAAAAGTGTAATGATGCTTTATTACTTATGCTTTTTCTAGATTACCTCGATTACTGCTGCTTTGATAATTTTAGCTATTAGCTTGTTTGAAACAGCAAAGCTACAGAATGCAAGTGGGAGTACCGAAAAGTGATTGCAAATAAATGAAAGCTTGTGGCTTTCTGTAGCAAATAGAATGTGATATTAAAATTTCAATTTAACCATAAATAGTATGCTTACCAGAATAGTACGGATGACTTTTAATGAAAAACATATTGAAGATTTTTTAGAAATGTTTGCTGAAAACAGAGAGAAGATTGGTGGTTTTCCTGGATGCCAGCAATTAATTCTTATGAAAGATGCAGATAAGTCCGATGTATATATTACATATAGCATTTGGGATAGCAAAGAAGCATTGGAGACTTACAGGCATTCGGTCTTATTTAAAGGGGTTTGGGCTAAAACAAAACAATGGTTTGCTGATAAGCCTTTTGCATTTTCTGCGGAGGAAGTTAAACTATTTTAGATTTTACCACGTAAAATGATCCTATTTGGTATTTCAGACACATTTTTACGATTTAGATAAAAAAAAGCCTGACTCCAAAAAAGTCAGGCTTTCTGTTCCTAGTGTCAAATTAATTTTTATAAAAACAACACAAGTTTAATGTATAGACAAGCATTGTTTATCCAAAAATATAACTTTAAATGATATTTTAAAATTTATTTCAAAATAAATATTACAATATTGCTATTAAATTGACTAATTCTAATATTGTTAAAACTTTTTTTTATGGTTTTAATGCTTAAATAGAAGAAAAGGTACAAAACTCTAAGTGGAATGGGTAAATCCTTTAGGATGTATAAACAAGCTTAGAAATCCAATCTTTAAAAAAATATATTTACTGCAAAAAAGTAAGAAGATTTATGAAAAATAAAGTGGTGGTAATTACGGGTGGTTCTTCAGGTATTGGAAAAGCTTTAGCTGAGCAGTTTGGTATAAACGGTTCCAAGATTGTAATTACTGGTAGAAAAAAAGAAGCACTCGATCAAGCTGCACTAGAACTTCAAAAGAAAAAGATAGATGTGTTAACCATTGTATCTGATGTAAGTAAGGAGGAAGATAACAAGAACATGGTAGAGGTTATATTAGATCATTTTGGTAAAATTGATATTCTGATAAACAATGCCGGTATAAGTATGCGTGCAATGTTTGAAGACCTCGATCTGGATGTTGTAAAAAAAGTAATGGATATTAATTTTTATGGAGCTCTGTATGCCACCAAATATTGCCTGCCTTATATTATAGAAGGTAAAGGTACAGTAGTAGGTATTTCTTCTATTGCAGGTTACAGAGGTTTGCCTGCCAGAACAGGTTATTCGGCTTCTAAATTTGCTTTGCAGGGTTTTCTGGAAGTGTTACGTACAGAAATGTTGTATAAAGGAGTAAATGTGCTTACAGCTTGTCCGGGTTTTACTACTTCTAATATAAGGCGTACAGCTTTGGCGGCAGATGGTAGCCAGCAGGGAGAGTCTCCAAGAGATGAGTCTAACATGATGAGTGCCGAAGAATGTGCAGAATACATTTACAATGCAGTAAAGAGGCGTAAAAAAATCCTCATTCTCACGAATATGGGTAAGCTTACTGTTTGGTTAAACAAGCTTTTTCCTGTGTTTATGGATAAGATGACTTATAAAGTGATGGCGAAAGAAGCAAATGCACCTATGAGATAGTGAACTTCTGGCATAGCGCAGTCATTTTGTCACTTCTTGATTTCTTTTTAGTGTCATAATGACATGTTTTGTGTGCGGAAAAGCTTAAAAATTCGAGTGGCATTTATGTTGATTAGTTACTACCTGAACAACAAATGAATGTAAAACTTAAAACCATAAAATTATGTCACTCATAAAATATAGAAACGGATTAGATTCACAATTTCCAGTATTTACTGATATATTTGATCAGTTATTTGACAAGAGCTTATTCGATCAATCCTCATTGAATAAAAGTACAGTTCCTGCAGTAAATGTTAGTGAGACTGAAAATGCTTATCGTTTAGAGTTAGCAGTGCCAGGTAGGAAAAAAGAAGATTTTAAAGTTGAAGTTGATAATAATGTGTTAACTATCTCTTCTGAAAGTAAAGAAGAAAAAACAGAGGATAAAAAAGAAGGTAAATTTACGAGAAGAGAGTTCACATATCATTCTTTTAGCAGAGCATTTACACTGCCAGAGAATGTAAATGCAGACAGTATAGAAGCCGCTTATAATGATGGTGTACTTAAACTGGATATTGAAAAAGTGCCAGTAGTAAAGCCAAAATCAATAGAGATTAAGTAATATTCTTTAGCCGGATGAACTTATAAAAAGAGTAAGAGGTAATTCATTAAAGGGTTACCTCTTTTCTTTGAAATTAAACAAAGAATGATGATTAACATGTAATTATAAAAGGTATACTTTTAGCTTATTTTCTGCATTATGCAGTATACAGGCAAAATATTGTGGAGTAATTTTATAATGACAATAATAACAAAATGAAAAGTCGAAAAGATTATTATCAGGTATTGGGTATAAGCAAAGGTGCATCTCAGGACGAAATAAAAAAGGCCTATAGAGGGATGGCTAGAAAGTACCATCCTGATAAAAATGCTGGCGACAAAAATGCCGAAGCTAAATTTAAAGAAGTTCAAGAGGCATATGATGTGTTGAAAGACCCTGCTAAGAGGAAAAAATACGATCAGTTTGGGGCCGACTGGGAGCAAGGAGATATGTTTGGTGGTGGAGGTTATGCAGGAGGCGGCAATCCATTTGGTGGAGGACAAGGAAGTGTAGACTTCGACGATATTTTTAATATGTTCGAAGGTTTCTTTGGTGGTAGACAAAATCCATATGGCCAAAGGGGTTATGCACAGAGGCATCAAATGCCAGTGAGAGGAAAAGATATGAAGGGAACTGTAACACTAACATTGCAAGAAGCTTTTGATGGTGTTACCAAGACCTTAAAATTTAATGGGAGAACTTTAAGATTAAAGCTAAAACCCGGTGTTAGAGATGGTCAGCAACTTAAGGTGAAAGGTAAAGGTGGCGAAGGTAAAAATGGAGGTACTCATGGCGATTTATATGTAGATATTAAAGTGAATGAGCATCCATTATTTACTAGAAAAGAAGATGATTTGTACTCAACAGTTCATACAGATGTTTTCTCTGGAATGTTAGGTGCAAAAATTAAAGTGGATACTTTGAGTGGATCATTAGGTTTTACAGTACCTAAAGGCTCATCAAGCGGCAAGAAATTTAGATTAAGAGGGAAGGGAATGCCGAAATATAGTCATCTTGGAAGTTTTGGTGATCTGTATATTACACTGGAATTAGTTACGCCAGAAAACCTCACATCTGAACAAGAAGAAACACTTAGAAACCTAAAACAACAACTTTGATTTAAGCAGCATGCAACTGCTTAAATCAAAGTAATATTTATTTTAAAGGCTAGCTTTTACTCCCTTCCAAATAGTAATAAGCTCTTCGGCCTGATTAGAGTCAAGTGTGGTAAGTGGCAGCCTGCATTCTCCCACATTTAAACCTTCGTGAGCCATAACTGCTTTAATTCCCATTGGGTTTGCTCCAAAAGCTAACAGTGCTTTACATAATTTGTAAACTTTGCTGTTGATCTCTCTTGCTTTTACTAGGTCAGAATTATTAATACTATCCATAAGTGCTTTCATAGTACCAGGGATAATATTAGCAGCAACAGAAACAATACCTGTTCCACCAACTGCTCCGATTGGTAATGTGAGCGCATCGTCGCCAGATAGAATACTAAATGGTCTATTTAAAGACTGGCTCAGCATATACAATTCAGAAATTTCTTCTAGATTACCGTTAGAGGCTTTTACACCAGCCACCATTTGGCATTCTTCAGCAATTTCTATTGTAGTTTGTGGGCTTACATTAATACCAGTTCTACCAGGTATGTTATATAGAATAATAGGTAACTCTATTTTATTAAGTTCTCTAAAATGAGCTTTAAGTCCTTTAGGAGTTGGTTTATTGTAATATGGAACTACAACAAGGCTTGCATCAGCTCCTGCTTTTTGAGCTTCTTCTGTTAAATGAATAGCCTCTTTGGTAGAGTTAGAACCAGTACCCGCAATCACTTTTAGATTAGTACCCTTAGCACATTCTATTACAAATTTTACAATTTGATCATGTTCTTTGTGTGAAAGTGTTGGCGACTCGCCAGTAGTACCACAGGGAACAATGGCATAAGTTCCATGTTCCGCATGAAAAGCCACAAGCTTTTCAATGGTATCAAAATCCACGTCTTGAGTTTTATTGTTTTTGAAGGGAGAGACTAGCGCTACTATACTTCCTTTTATCAGTTCCATTATCTCAAATATTTATCTCCAAGCAATTTTAATTCGGCATTTCCCGAAACTTAGAACTTCTCAGATTTATTGATTAATTAATTCGCAAAGATATGATTTCTGTTTTTTGAAACATAAGAATTTTGGTTTTCACTTGCATAAAAACAGTATATATCTCCAGAAATAATTTTGATATATTAAAAATTTAGAAGTTACTTTTTTTGAAAGGCAAATTAGTCCTTCATTTTTTCTTCTCGCTTTGGCTTCTCTTTAGGTTTGACATGTTTTTTTATTGTAACAGGATCCGATGTACCCATATACTTGGCAGATTTTCTTGAATAATAGCCTCTTTGAAACAAATTGATATTGTCTGGAATACTTAGAGAGTTAGCCATGTGCTTAAACTTTAGTGCAATAAAAAATGCTTGTCAAAAGTCTACAGCCAGTTTAGTTATTAAATTTACTCATTGTATGGTTAATTCCAATAGATGTGAAAGAAAGAATCATCTCTGCTGCCTTTTCTATATGTAATGGAAGCTCGGCAGATTCATCCTCATTAAAAGCAGATAGTACAAAGTCTACCTGTTTCCCTTTCGAAAAATCGTTGCCTATACCAAAGCGAAGACGGGGATAGTTGCTGCCTCCTAGGCAAGTTTCAATATTTTTTAGCCCATTATGGCCAGCACTAGAGCCTTTTGCTCGCATTCTTAATGAGCCATAAGGTAATGCCAACTCGTCTACAATCACCATTAAATTTTCTCTAGGAATTTTTAGTTGAGTAAGCCAGTGTTGCACAGCTTTTCCGCTAAGATTCATATAAGTGGTAGGCTTAATCATGTAAATAGTACGGCCTTTATGCTTAAAATCTGTAACAAAAGCCTGTTTGTCTATATCAAACTCTACATCAAACTTTTTGGCAAGATAGTCTACTACCATAAAACCGATATTGTGTCGGGTGTCTTCGTATTCTTTACCAATATTCCCTAAACCCACTATTAAATATTTCATGCTAAAATGTTGATTTTTATAACCTTTATTTGATTAACAGGTTATTCTAATAAAATTGGATACTGGCATAAACCAGCTGATATCAGAAAATTGTTGTTTAAGTACAATAAAATATCATCATCATTCAATTTATAATAACAAATAAATATTGATGAAATGATGATGAAAATATATGACAAAGAAAATATTGAATTTTCGAAAAATTAAAATAATTTTAGTTATATTAAATATCACTTAGATAAATTTCACTGATTTCATTCTTGCCAGTAGGCCGGATTATAAAAGCTTTATTTTCTTCGTCCTTATGTTTATACTATTTAATGCAATGTTTCTTGCGATAGTTTATGTAGCCTTGATCGCTTTTATGCTATCAAAGCCGGGTATATCAGGACATGATAACAGTGATGATAATGGAAACGATCGTGGCGGAGATGGCGGTTGGGATGGTTCAGACGATCTGCCTCCTTTAGATTTACCTCCCGGTGTATTTGTTTTACCTCCAGATGCAGATGACCCTTCCAGAAGAAGAACTTTGGAAGAGGAGTTTGCCGTATGATCTGATTTTGCTAAAAGTTTCAGATACCTAATTCTGTAATAGACATTCCGTCTTTTAAATGCAGTGCATGTAAGCCTGCCTTTTGTGCGCCCTCAACATGTTGGATACTATCATCAATAAATAGTGTCTCTGAAGCAAGAAGCCCATTTTCATTTAGTACTTGCTTAAAAATACTGATATTGGGCTTTCTGTCTTGCATTATATGAGAGAAGTATGATTTCTCAAAAAGTTTATCCCAAGTTATTCCGGGATGTTCTTTTTCAAGAATTTTTTCTGCAGCTGTTTTGTGTATGTCATTCGTATTGCTAAGAACAAAGATTCTCTTTCTTTTACCTATTTCTTGCAAAAACTGAATGTTTTTTAGTGGAAAATCTAAAAGCATAGCATTCCATGCAGCATCGAGTACTTGATCTTCCACATCAATTTCTAAAACTTCCCGCAGGTTTTTTCTAAATTCTTCTGACGATATTTTGCCAGTTTCGTAGAGGCTTACGAACTCGTATTGGTAAACTTTATTAAAAATTGGTGTAAAATCTTTGAAAGAGAGTGCTTCAAATGCAGAAAAGGTCTTCTTAAAATCAAGATTTAGAATCACCCCTCCCAAATCAAAAATTACATTTTTAATATTTTGCATGCCGTTACTATGTTTTTCAGCCTCAAAATTAAGAAAAATATTAGAAGCGTATTTTACATAGCCTTTTCGATTTCTTTAATTTTTCCGGCAGCATCTTTTCTACCAGCTTGTAAAGCCATTTTGTAGAGGTTTAAAGCTTCACTATAAGCTTCTTTTTTCTTTTTAGGAGCAAACTTCGTCATTTCAGCGATTTGCTCATTAGCTTCTGCTTTTTCGAAAAATGCATCTGCTTTTATTTTTTCTTTTTCACTTTTTAATGCCTCAATATTCATCTCGGCTTTATTAAGTGCAGCAATTTTTAATTTTAGCTGTTGCTCAATATCGATAATCTCTTTTTTCTGTAAATCTACCAAACGAATAAGTTCCTCGTTTTCAGCTTCGTAATCGGCAATTTGCTTTCTAAGCTTTTTAATTACCTGATCTTTCTGCTCAACTTCGCTGCGCATTCTACCAATAAGAAGTCGCATGCTTTGGAATTCGGTATCTTGCTCAGCCATCTTTTTTTCTAGCTTAAGCATTTTTTGGCGGGTGTATTCTATAAAAGCACTTAGGCTACGCAGGCGGTCTACATGGTCTTGGTAAGAAGTGCCCATTTCAAGATTAAAAGCCATGTAAGCTTCAGACTTGCTTATGGAGTCGATAAGTAAATCGACTTTATTGAGTTGGTTAGAGAGGTTTACCTGAACAACATTCTTTTCGTTTATTTCATTTTCAAGTTCGCTTACTTTTAGTTTTAATTGTTTGTTTTCTGATTGGATTCCACAGCCTGTTAATAGTAAACTGACCAGGATAGTAAGTAATGGTACGGTAAATCTGATCATGATGAACGGATATTTAAGAAGTTAAACTTTTGCGATTTAGTGTAATCAATATGTTATTGATTTTTGTGTTCGGTATATACAAATTTAAGTTAATGAAAATGTTGATGTAATTAAGCGTATAACTTTAGTAATAATTGTTCTTACTTTTCTCGATGAATAAGCATATCTGCAAAATTTATTAATTCATTTTTCCTTTCAGAATGTATATTAAGTTGTTCTAAAATTTTAAATGAATTTGTAAAATAGTTTTCTGCTAACTCTTGAGCCTTTTCTCTAATGTTTAACTCATCGTAAATGGCTTTTACCGCATTTACTTTATCTTCTGGGTTAAACTCTTCTTTTGCTAACCAGCTATTTAACTCAGTTAATTGGTTTTTATCAGCGTCTTTTAAAGCTTTTAGTAGTAAATAAGTTTTTTTATTGGCGATAATATCTCCACCTACCTGTTTACCAAACTTCTGCTGGTTTCCATATACATCCAGCAAATCGTCTTTAATCTGAAAGCCTAAACCAATGCTCTCACCGAAATTTTTTAATTGTGTGGCAGCATGCTCCTCTGCACCACCTAGTATTGCTCCTAACTCCAGGCTAAACCCTAATAAAACTGCTGTTTTAAGTCGGATCATATTGAGATAAGACTCGATAGATACGCTTTCCAAAGTTTCGAAATTCATATCGAATTGTTGTCCTTCACAAACCTCACAAGCACATTTATTGAACTTTTCGATTACCTTATGTATAATATCTTTATCTACATTTAGCAGTAAATTATAAGCTTTAACCAGCATTACATCTCCCGAGAGAATGGCTACGTTTGCACTCCATTTCTCATGAACGGTAGGTTTTCCTCTTCTAAGAGGAGCCTGATCCATGATGTCGTCATGCATAAGTGTGAAATTGTGAAACACTTCTACAGCTAAAGCTGGTTTTAGAGCTTTATCAAATTGTTCGTTAAATAGGTAACATCCTAAGGTAGTAAGTAAAGGCCTCAACCTTTTTCCCCCGACATTTAGAATGTATCTGATAGGTTCGTAAAGTTCAACTGGTTTACCGGATAAGGGCAATTGTTGTAAACTCTCCTCAATCTTGTTTTGAACTGATGTATATTGAAACGGCATAAAATTATTTAAAATGAAGCCTTAAAAAATATCAGCCCAAAATTACAATTAAGTTGGGGTCGAAGGTAAATAAAAAGTAAAATAGAAGTAATTTTTTGTTGTCTGTGTTAACTTTCATTAAGAAATTATAATAGTATTATTCAAAAATGTAATTAAATGCTTTACAAAAGAAGCTGTTTTTATCAGATGATTGCTAAATTGGTTGGTTTTGAAAATGTGGTTGAATACTTTCTTAAGTACTTAGCTCATATTTTCTTTGTATTTTTGCGAAAAACACAAAGATTATAGTCTGATGAATTTTGCGGTTGAACTTGAAAAAAATCCCCTTTTTAAAATTTTACAACAAGCTGCACAAAAAGTAAATGTGCCAGCTTATGTAATTGGTGGATACGTGCGCGATATAATTTTAGGAAGACCTTCAAAGGATGTTGATATTGTATGTGTAGGTAGTGGTATTGCCTTGGCAAAAGCATTTGCCGATTGTTTAGATCAGCCTGCGCAGGTAAATGTGTTTAAAAACTTTGGTACTGCCATGGTAAAAACAGATTTATTTGAAGTTGAATTTGTTGGTGCAAGAAAAGAGTCTTACGATAGAAATTCTAGAAAGCCAATTGTTGAAGATGGAACATTAGAAGACGATCAGAATAGAAGAGATTTTACCATAAATGCAATGGCTTTTAGCTTGCAAACAGAAAATTTTGGTGAATTAATCGATCCATTTGGTGGCTTAGAAGATATAAAAAGAAGGCTAATAAAAACGCCTCTTGAGCCAGGTATAACTTATTCTGACGATCCTTTGAGAATGATGCGGGCAGTGCGTTTTGCGGCACAGCTTAACTTTGATATCGATCATGACTCTTTTATTGCTATTCAAGAGCAAAAGGAGAGAATTAAGATAGTTTCTGGAGAGAGAATTATTGATGAGTTTAATAAAATTGTTCTTGCAAAGAAACCTTCTTACGGATTTAAGCTTTTATACCATTGTGGCTTGCTTGAGATCATTTTTCCAGAGTTTACAGCTTTGCAAGGTGTAGAAAAAGTTAATGGAAAAACTCATAAAGATAATTTTTACCATACTTTGCAGGTATTAGATAATATTTCTGAAAATACCGATGATTTATGGTTGCGTTGGTCGGCTATAATGCACGATATTGCAAAACCAGCTACCAAAAGATTTGACAGAAAACAAGGTTGGACTTTTCATGGTCACGAAGATAAAGGTGCCAGAATGGTAAAGCCGATTTTCAGAAGAATGAAATTGCCTTTGGATGAGAGAATGCGAGTAGTTGAAAAACTAGTAAAACTGCATCTCAGACCAATTGCTTTAGTAAAAGACTCTATTTCTGATTCTGCAATTAGGAGATTGATTTTTGAAGCGGGCGATGATCTTGAAGGATTAATGATGCTATGTAGAGCAGATATTACCTCAAAAAACCACCAACGTGTTCAAAAGTATATTGCGAATTTCAATAAGCTAGAAAAAAAGATTGCTGATGTTGAAGCTCGCGACCAAATTAGAAATTTTCAACCTGTAATTACAGGAGAAATAATAATGGAAACTTTTGGAGTAAAACCATCTAAAGTAGTAGGTGATATAAAATTTAAAATTAGAGAAGCTATTTTAGAGGGGGAGCTGAAAAACAACTACGACGAAGCTTATCAGTTTATGTTAAAAGCTGGTAAGGAACTGGGCTTAAAAGAAGTTTCAAAATCTAATGACTCGAAATAACCTGTTTTTAAATTTTTTTATTTTCTGTTTTTATTTTTTAGCAGCATGCGGAAAAATAAATACAAACCAGATAAGTGATGGTTATGCAGTAAATGAAGAAAGTCAGATACCTGTATTACATTTATATACAGACTTACCTGCAGAAAACTTTAAAACTATTGTAGAGGATTTTCTGGATGTGCATCATATAAAACTTGACATAGAAAGTAGTGGTGCAGAACAGGTAATAAGAAAAATAGAATTGGAAAAAGGCAACCCTAATGCAGATTTGGTAATTCTGTCGAATGCAGACAGGCTAAATCGTCTTGCAGAGGCAGACTTAATTCAGCCAATTTCTGCACAAAATGCAATTAGTAAAGTGCCTAAGTATTTCTGTCATCCAGATAATTTGTGGTTTGGCATAAGTTATTCACCTAGAGTAATTATCTATTCCAGAGAGCGTGTTGATCCACGAAAGATAAAATACTATACAGATTTATCTAAACCACTTTGGCAGGGTAGATTGCTTATGGGGAGTTCTGAAGATATAAACAACCAAGAATTGCTTGGGAGCATGCTATTAGAATTAGACGAAGATAAAGTGTTAGATTGGGCAAAAGGTGTTTCTAATAATACTTTGTATGGTTTTATGGATGATGACCAAAGCCGCATTGAGAATATATCAAGAGGAAAAGGTGATGTGGCAGTAGTAGTAGCCAGAAGTATAGCTGCTATGGAAGAAATTGGTAGCACAGTAGAAAAAAATATTTTGGAAGCAATAGCAGTACTTGAACCTGTAGTTGATAAAAAAGGTGCTAGTGTAAAGATAACCGGTATCGCGAAAGTTGCTGATAGTAAAAATGCTAAACTCGCAGAGACATTTATTTCTTATTTATTTACAAATGAACAAGCAGAAGAATTTGCTACAGCATTATTTGAAATTCCTGTTTTAAAAGGTGCTACAATTCCAGAAAAAATGGAGGTATGGGCTGCTATTGAAATAGATACTACCAGTCAGTATCAAATTGTCAACAAAAAACAAGAAATTGTGGCAATTATGGATAAGGTTGGATGGAAATAAAAGGGAATTTACCCATTCGAAATTGAATGATTTTTAAACTGTAGAATATTTATTAAATTATTGAAAGATTACGATTAGTAATTTTAAAGCTTAATTATAAATTTTTTAAGCCTAAATAGTACTTTTCCAGTAATTTTAAACCTATTACTTAACTTTACAAAAGCGATCTTATAATTAAAATTTAAAGTATGAGAGCTATTATAGTAGATGATGAAAGACTTGCCCGCAAAGAACTAAATTCCTTATTAGAAGAATATAATGATATTGAAATTGTAGCTGAGGCAAGTAATGCTGATGAGGCCGCAGATGTAATAGAATCGCTAAATCCTGATGTCTTGTTTTTAGATATACAGATGCCAGAGAAAACAGGCTTTGATTTACTGGAAATGCTAACTACCGTACCAAAGGTTATTTTTACTACTGCTTACGACGATTTTGCACTTAAAGCATTTGAGATAAATGCTTTTGATTATCTGCTAAAACCTATAGATCCTAAAAGATTAGAAGAGACAGTCAAAAAGTTGAGTGATTATCTCGCTAAAGAAGAAAAAGGCAAGTCAGAAAATAAAAAGACAGAATCAAATGAAACCGATAAACTTTTAGGTACAGATCAGGTATTTGTGAAAGATGGTGAAAAATGCTGGTTTGTAAAGCTTGCCGATATTCGTTTATTTGAGTCTGATGGCAATTATGTGAAAGTTTATTTTGACACTTTTAGACCTCTTATACATCGCTCTTTAAATGCTTTAGACGAAAGATTGGATGACAAAATGTTTTTTAGAGCGAGCAGAAAATATATTATAAACCTTAAATGGATTGAAAAAATAGAGCCTTGGTTTAATGGTGGTTTAATGGTGAGTTTGAAAGGAGGCCAGAAAATTGAAATTTCCAGAAGACAGGCTGCAAAATTTAAGGATAAGCTTAGTTTATAGAAGCTTATTTATTTAATTGATAAGGAATTATTAATAGTACTAACGAAGGTAAAAATATCGTCTTGACTTTTTAGCTTTTCTATCTTTTGTGCTAATAATTCCTTTTCCTTTTCATTAAAATTGATATGTTCTGAAATACTACCAAGTTCAGTAATCACATTTTGTTTTGGCATCTCAAAGTTTTTAGAGAATAGTAAATCAGTAACTAATAACTTTTTTATCTTTAGAAATTCCTTCTCAAAACAAGTCTCTTGTTTTATTTCAGCTTCAATCTCATTTAGTAATTTTAAGTGGATACCAGAACCAAGTTTACTGTAAATCTTTTTATCTGGTGATTTAGATAGCCATATTGGGAAATGTGTATCAGGAGTATAGCTCTTAGAAAAAATATTCAAAAAAACATTGTCTTTATCACCTATAGTCTTTTCAGAAATATTATTTAAAAGCTTATAATCAATATCTACTCTATAACTTTCTGGTGTTGTAATTACTAAAAGTGAAGGTGCGGCATAACGAAACCAAGTAAAATCGCTTGAAAGCTGAATGCTATCTTCCTCATTTTGCATTGCTTTTTTTACTGCACTGGTAAGGGCTCCTTTTAAAGTGAGTGAGTTTTTGTAAAAATCATAAAAACTGCTGTCACTATTTATAGAATAAAAGTCTTTGTAGTGCTTTTCAATCAATTTAGCATTAAGAGAACCAAAGTAAGTATTCAGTTTTTCTGCATAAGGGTATACCTCTGATTCAGATTGTTTTTCGTGTACTTCGGCAAGTTTTAGGAAGGCATTATGTTTTAATTCTCTCTGATGGTCGAGAAACTCTCCATATTCTAGATATGAAAGTAGCAATGTTACTAAAATGATGTAAGTATAGCACCTGATTCTAACCATCTGTAATATCTGATTTCGGTAGTTTTAACGCAATTAGCTTATAGTTCTTGCAAACAGATTTTTTTTTGAAAAAATTATTAACACTTTTTTAAATATAAATGAGAGATTTTGCAGATAAAGCTTTAAAAAGAACAAATTAAAAGTGTAGATGAATAGGTGTGTAACTTCGGTGAAAGTGTTTTTTCATTAGATAATCGTTTTTTTGAGCCTATTGCTTCTATTTTCAGCTCTCATCTAAATAGAATTCTTTTTTCTGAAAATTTTAAATAATTCACTTTAGCCCTTTTAAGTAGTTTGTTTTCAAATGTATTAGGGTTTCTTAATACGATTAATAAATGTGCCATATATGGTAATTTCTTGAGACTTTAATAATTGCTCATCGAATGCTTGACTAAAAAATTAAATTCTTAAACCATTACCATGAAAGATTAATACATTTGCAAAAAACTTAGCTTAATAATTCATCATATCAATTTCATGAAAAAAATAAAATCAGCCCTCATTTCAGTTTTTTATAAAGATAAACTTGAACCAATAATAAAATTACTTGATGCTAACGGAGTAACAATTTACTCAACCGGAGGTACTCAAAAGTTTATTGAAGAAGCTGGAGCGAAGGTAACAGCAGTAGAAGACCTTACAGGATATCCATCAATTTTAGGAGGAAGAGTAAAGACTTTACATCCAAAAGTATTTGGAGGTATTTTAGGAAGAGCGGACAATGAGACTGATAAAGAGCAGATGGAAAAGTACGAAATTCCTGCTTTCGATCTAATCATTGTAGATTTATATCCATTCGAAGAAACACTTGCTTCAGGAGCCTCTCATGCTGATATTATCGAAAAAATAGATATTGGAGGTATTTCGTTGATTAGAGCTGCTGCAAAAAATTATAAAGATGCCATGATTGTTTCTTCACGTGAGCAGTACGATAGTTTGTTAAACATTCTAGAAACAAACGAGTGTGCTACAACTGAAGAAGAAAGAAAAGCTTTTGCAGCTTATGCATTTAATGTTAGCTCTCATTACGATACAGCAATATTCAATTATTTTAATGGTACTTTATCTTCTGAAGATAAAATTGAAGCTTATAAAGCAAGTTTCCCTGATGCTGCGGTTTTAAGATATGGAGAAAACCCTCACCAGCAAGGAGTGTTTTATGGTAAATTAACTGACCTCTTCGATCAGTTAAATGGAAAAGCATTATCTTATAACAACTTAGTGGATGTTGATGCAGCAGTAGCTTTAATAGATGAATTTCCTGTAGAAGAAGGAATTGCATTTGCTATTCTAAAACATACTAATGCTTGTGGTGCTGCTTTAGGAAGTAATTGTGAAGAAGCATACCAAAATGCATTAAAAGCTGATCCGGTATCTGCATTTGGTGGTGTATTAATTACAAACACTGCTGTTGATTTAGACGCTGCAAATGCAATGCACAGTCTTTTCTTTGAAGTTTTAATTGCTCCTTCTTTTAATGATGATGCATTAGAATTGCTTTCAAAGAAGAAAAATAGAATTTTACTGAAGCGCAAAGAGACTGCAATGCCAGAAAAGTTATATAAAACTTTGCTCAATGGTGTAATTGCTATGGATAAGGACATGAAGATGGAGACAGCTGAAGACTTGAAAACAATGACGAAAGCTGCTCCAAGCGAAGAAGAGGTAAAAGCATTATTGTTTGCTAACAAATTAGTAAAACATACCAAGTCTAATACAATTGTTTTAGCTAAAGAAGGGCAATTATTTGCAAGTGGAGTAGGTCAAACATCACGTGTTGATGCATTGGAGCAGGCAATTCATAAAGCTAAACACTTCGGATTTGATCTTAATGAGGCTGTTATGGCATCTGATGCATTTTTCCCATTCCCAGATTGTGTTGAAATTGCAAGAAAAGAGGGGATAAAGGCGGTTATTCAACCGGGAGGTTCTATTAAAGACCAAGCATCCATCGATTATTGTGATGAAAATGGAATGTCAATGGTATTTACAGGAATAAGACACTTCAAACATTAATATAGAGGTTAAATTGAATGTTAAGGGTTTACCACAAGGTAAGCCCTTTTTTATTTAACTTCCAGATTTAATCAATTTTGCAGTTTTTTCTCCCAATATAAGTTCATTGATGATAATATCAGGTTGTATACCACTTTCTTCTTGAATTTTATTAGGTAAGTATAATTCATATTTAATAGCAGGAATAAATAACTGTAAGCCCGTATTAGGTGTCTTTCTATAAATAGTAAAACCACTATTACTATGTGTATATGCACCACCAGAAGTACTTCCTGCTAATATGGCTCTGCCTGAATTATCACATTTAGCGGCAAAATGAGTTGCAGCAGACATGGTTCCTCCATTAATTAAAACTTCCAATTCGCCTGTATAAGCAGTTTTTTTAGGGCTGAGAAATTTTAATCCCTTATGACCATTGTAGACCATCATTTGGGTTTCAGTGTCTTTTTTAAGCGGGAAAAATAATTTATATGGGAATTTTAGAAACCGCTTACTACCTTTCTTAAGGCTTAGTTTTTCATAAAACTTGAAAGGTTTATCGCTGATGTAGCTGTATAATTCAATTGCATTTATGTCATTACCACCATAATTATCTCTCAAATCAATGATAAGCTTATCTACATCTTTTTCTTGAATTTTTTGAAAGACTTTCTTTAAATATTTATTGTAGTTATAGCCAGATTGCTTAAGTATTCTTTTATCAAAACTACTAATATCTAGAGTCGCTGTTTTTACCTCAGAATTTGGGTCATATTGTAAGCTGAGCAGAGGTTCAAATGAGTTCTGCAACTCATATTGTTGTGTATTAGGTTGTAGCCTTACCTTTTTTTGAGTTTGATTATAGTCAAATACAATTTGCAGAGCAGGAGTTTCTGCAAGTATTTCTTCAAATAGCTTAAAGAAATTACGACTTAGCCAATATTCTCTGCCATTTTGGTGAGTGCCATCACTAGAGATATATACTTTGAGTTTCTCAATAATTTTTGATGCTGCAATCTGATTTATACTTACAATTTTGCTTCCTACAGGTATTTGAGCTGAATTAGATTCGATAATAAAAATCTCGTTCTCCTTTACAAAAACATCAATAGGGTAAGAATTTGGAATATGGTGGGTCAGGTATTTATCTGAAAAATAAAGCTCTGTATGCCCACACTTAATAGCGCTTACAAGTGGCTTTACAAGCCTGTAAAATTCATTTTCGGTTAAAGGCGTATTTATGTCTTCTCGAACTTCTTGAAACCCTTTTTCGAAAGCTACTTTACTTTGATAAGTAAATAGATTAGGGTGATACTTTATTAAAGAAGTCTGAAGATATTCTAAATCTTGATGTAATTCTTCCACAGAGTACATAGTAACCAGACCATCAGGTTGAGCTTGTCTGGCATATGCTGATAGAAATGTAAATATTATTAGTATGGTAGTCTGATAAATCCTTAACATGAAATTCTTTATCTACTTAATGTAATATCTAAGATAAAAAATAAAATTTTTCTAATCTGTGAATAAGATTTAAAGTAGCTTAAGTTAAGAATTGTTTAATCATAAAACAGCTAAACGGGCGAATAATTAGAGGTGGAAAGGAATTAGAAAATAAAAAAACACCAGTCTTTTAAGAATGGTGTTATATGTAATATAAATAACAATATTCGATTATTATACTTTCAGCTTTGCCAGAATCGTTTTGCCTCCTTTAGTTTTCTGATTAAGGTTTACACATATTTCTGCATCAAGAGGCACGAAAACATCTACTCTAGAGCCAAACTTTATAAACCCAAACTCTTCTCCCTGAACTACTGGTTGGCCTTCTTCTACATACCATTTAATTCTTTTGGCCATCGCTCCGGCAATTTGCCTGAATAAAATACTTATTCCGTTTTCATTCTCTACCACAATGGTTGTTCTTTCATTCTCAGTGCTTGATTTTGGATGCCATGCTACTAAGTATTTACCAGCATGATACTTTACATATTTTACTACTCCACTAATTGGATTTCTGTTAACATGAACATTAATAGGAGACATAAATATGGAAATCTGTCTTCTATTTTCTTTGAGAAATTCTTTTTCCTCTACTTCTTCTATTACTACTACTTTACCATCAGCAGGAGCATAAACAAGGTTTGAGTCTATTGATGTAATAACTCTTGGGCTTCTAAAAAACTGAAGTATTAACAGGAAGAATATCGTACTTGCAATAAAGCTGATATTCATTAATATTCTTTGATCGCCAAAAAAATAGTAAAGCACACCATTCAATGCAACAATAGCCAAAATAGTAATTACAAGAATGGTAAAGCCCTCTTTATGTATCGTCATGTTTTACTGTTCTTTTTTTACAAAAATAACTGCAAATGTAGCAGTAATGTTAAATACCTAATAATTAAAATGATAAATAAAAAAAGCCGGAGAACCGGCTTAGACATAAATATTATAATAAATTAATAACCACCTCTAAGTTTGTAGGTATCTGCTACTTTTGAAATAGCCACCATGTAAGCTGCAATTCTTAAAGAAACATCGTATTTCTGAGCTACTTTGTATACTCTTTCAAATGCTTCTTTCATAATCCTATCGCTTCTGCGGTTTACTCTTTCTCTAGTCCATTTATAACCTAACCTGTTTTGTACCCATTCGAAATAAGAAACAGTTACTCCACCAGCATTTGCAAGAATATCTGGAACTACGGTAATGCCTTTTTCGAAAATTACAGGATCTGCTTTAGCGCCCATAGGTCCGTTAGCACCTTCTACTATCAGTTTTGCTTTAATGTTATCTGCATTTGCAAGTGTAATAACATCTTCTTTAGCGGCAGGTACTAACAAGTCTATATCAAGCTCTAATAAATCAGCATTGTTGATTATTTCGCCACCTGTAAAGCCTTCTAAGGTGTTATTGTTACTTTCTTTATAAGCAATGGCACTTCTTATATCAATACCTTTTGCATCATAATAAGCACCTGTATGGTCGCTAATTGCTACAACTTTTACTCCTCTTTCTTCTAAGAGGCTGGCTGCGTTGCTACCAACGTTACCGAATCCTTGTACAGCACAAGTTGCATGAGCCGGATTAATCTTTAGTTTTTCCATTGCTACCAATGCCGAAACCATTACACCACGACCTGTAGCTTCTACTCTTCCTAATGAACCACCAAGCACGAGGGGTTTACCAGTTACCACAGCACTTACTGTTTTACCATTTGCTTTAGAGTATTCGTCCATTAACCAAGCCATTTCTCTTGGACCAGTACCCATATCAGGTGCTGGAATATCTGTATCAGGACCAAAAATCTCATACATAGAAACAGTATAAGCACGTGTTAGTCTTTCTAGTTCACCTGTAGACATCGTCCAAGGTTTACATTTAATACCACCTTTTGCACCACCGTATGGAATATCAACAACTGCACATTTCCATGTCATCCAAGCGGCTAATGCTTTCACTTCATCAAGATGTACATCAGGAGCAAAGCGAACACCACCTTTAGACGGGCCTAAAGTGTTAGAATGTATTACTCTGTAGCCTTCAAATACGCGCTTGCTGCCATCATCCATAGTAATTGGTAAGCTTACAATTACCTGTTTGGTAGGGCTTTTTAATACTTCATAAGTTTCTTGATCGAGTCCCAGCTTCTGGGCTGCAATGTCAAAACGTGACATCATCGATTCAAAAGGATTCTCTCTATCCTTTATCGGTGCGGGTTCAATATATGCCATATTTATTTTGTTTTTGGATAAGGTTCTCACTTTTATTTACTAGTAAATACCCGGCAAAGTTATCAATTAGATTATTATAAGGATATTTCTAATTGGTTATTTTTACTTAAACGATGGGTAAATATTATTAAATATTATAAGGCAAGAACTCATTAATATTTTGTCCGTATCTGTAAATTTCTCTTATTACAGTAGAACTGATATAGGCAAATTTTGGGTCGGTGATGATGAAAACAGTTTCGAGGTCAGGATATATCCTTCTATTTATCTGAGAAATACTGTTTTCGTATTCAAAATCTGTAGTATTTCTTAATCCTCTTACTAAATATTTTGCATCTAGCTTTTGAGCAAGATTAGCAGTTAATTCATTATAACTGATTGCTTTAATGTTATCCTGACCTTCAAAGGCTTCTCCGATTTTAGTAATCATGTAGTCAACATCAAAAAGTCTGTTTTGCTTTTTTGAGTTGTAACCAATGGTTATAATTACTTCATCAAATATTTGAGCGGCTCTTAAAGCAATATCAGCATGACCCTTAGTAAAAGGGTCAAAGCTTCCCGGGAAAAGTGCTACTTTTTTCATAAATATAGCTTTGCAGCATTAAATAAATCGAAATGAAACTGGTCTTCCAGCTCATCAAAGTTAAAACTGAATTTTAAAAACTCAGGGCGTTTTCCGGGTGCAACCTGAAGAAAGTAAGGTTTAAGTTTTGTGAAATAGTCGCTGTCTGTAGTTATATCACCCCACACATTTAATTTAATGTCTTTTGTGTCGAGTTTTAGTTCATCAGCAACTAACGTACATAAATAAAGCACATCATCAGGGCTAGTAAACGGGAAGCTATTAACATACATTAATCTGCCTTCTTTAATGTTGGCAATTGTAATTAAAGCATCAGAAACGTTTACATGTATGTGGCTCGCCTTTTTATCGTAAGTAAGTAAACCATATAAAAAAGCTGCCGTGGTATGCGCAGTTTTGGTTATCATGCTTGGATAAAACTCCCCAAACCACTGCATTAACTCATTATTTACTGCATAGTAGCAATAAGTGCTTAGCTCATCTAAGCGCATGTGAGCAAGAGATTCTCCTTTGTCTAATTTAAAGTTAAGCCTAGAAAATATTTCTGGGTTTATATCGCCCTTAATATATTCTTTAGGAACATAAGAGAATTTTAAATTAGAAAAAAGCAATACTACTTTTTTCCAGTAACCTGCATTAAGGTAGGGGTGAGAAGCCCAAATATTTTGCAGGTTCATTGTGAGATTTTCTGTTGTAGCCGGAGAAGAGAATTTATATTTCTCTATAGCAAGACACTTGTTGCTGGCTGCATCATTAATAAAAAAAACAATCCCAGTATCAGCAATATTAATTACTAACTGATACTGGGAAAGAAGATTCACATCCATCTGTGGATCTTTGAGCTCGTATTGTAAGAATTCCTGGTACAAGTTTAAAAAGTTTTTAGTTTTGAAAACAAAAAAGCCTAGTGAATATAGGCTTTTTGTCTTTTATTTTAAAATTACTCCCAGTTTCCTGAAGTAGTAACTTCTGATCTTGAACCAAAACGTAAAAATTTTCTTTTAGGTATTTCATTCTTATCACTTCTAGACTCATCTAGAGGATATTTATCTACAACTTCGATTACATCGATCATTACACCACTTTTTTCAACTTTGTCGGAATAAATTTCGAATTTTTTATCTTGGTTGCTTGGGTCATTAGCATATCTTGGTACGATACTTAATTTGTCCCAGTTGTATTTTTTGTATTTTTCTTCAAATACTGAAGTTACTACTGGCTCGATACCAATTGTATCAACCTCAATTCTTATACTATCACCTTTGTAGAATAAAGGATCTCTTCTATCCCTTGGAGTAATAATCTCTGTTTTTTCAGTGATGTACAGAGAATCGTGCTTAATAAAGTTAATTAGCGTATCGAAACTTCCTGTGTAAGTGTCGTATTTTGCTAAATAAGCTTTTTCAGCATCTCTAATCAATTTAAGCTTTTCAATCACTTTCTGCTCGTCAGCAGAGATGGCTTCAGCAAGACGAATTTTACTGGCAATACCATCATAAAGTAGCCATCCCAGAAACAGAATTATCGGTATTAACGATATGGAGAAAATTCTAGTTTTAGTCATCAGTTAATGAATTTTGTTACAATTTTAAAAATTTATTGTGTAGTATAAGTGATTTCAGTTTGAATATCTTGGTTAAAAATAATGATTTGTACCTGTAAATATAATTGTACTATTTGAAGTAAAAATAGTACGTTATAAATTTTTTTCAAACAAAGATAATTAAAAAAAGAAAATTTAAAATTATCTCATCACAATTAGAATACAGAAACTCTGAAAGGTTACAGAATTTTTTTAAATCTTTTTGGATTCTCTTAAAGAGCGTTGTATGGTTTTGATATTCAGTATTGAAGAAGCTTTAATAATGGATGTTTTTGTTTTTTTATTCAATTAGAATATCGCTCCTCCAAAGATAATACAAAATTTTTTAAACTTTTTTTGAAAACTGATTAATAAATGAAAAAGCTCTGACAAATAAATGCCAGAGCTTTTAATCAAAAAGAATTATCTAATCTAAAGACATTAGAAAAAGCTATATCCAAAGCTTAGTCCAAATGACATACTTGGTTTTAATCTATTGAATATTCTGTCTGTTGCTCCAAAAGATTCGAATACCTGTTCACGAGTATCGTTAAGAATGTTTGAAACACTAAAGTTAAGATTCATTCTATCGTTTGGTCCGAAGTCTTTATTAGCATTAAAGTTTAAGCTATGGAAAGGAACTGAATAAATATCAGGTCTGTCAGCAATACCTACAAACATTAAAGTTCTTCCTTGCACATTGTAGTAGATACCTGCTTCAAATCCATTTTCGAAACCTGCATACTGTAAACCAGCATTAATAATATAAGGAGCTTGACCAGCCATTTCTCTTGTATCGTCTATTTCCTGGCCATCTCTAGCATTATCTACTCTTGAGTTATATTCAGTTGCACTCATATCAATTGTAGACTTAGTCACAGTTACGTTTGCATTGAACGAGAATGCTGAAAACATCTCAGAAATAAACTGAAGATTTTTTCTTAACTCAAGCTCTGCACCAAGTACTTGACCATCACCAACGTTTCTTGGCTGGAAGTTATTAGCAGCCTGAACGTATTGTACAATCTCGATAGGGTTTTTAAATGTTTTATAGAATGCACTAATTGCGAATGTCTGGCCACCTTTAGGGAACATTTCCCATCTGATATCGAAGTTGTTAATGTTGGTTTCTTTTAAGTTACCATCCCAAATTACATTACCCTCAGAATCTTGATCTGGGAATAAACCACCAATAAAAGTACGACCAGTAATAGGGTCAAGAATTTCTGCATAAGAAGCTTCTTTAAAAGAAGGTCTTGCAATAGTACGAGAGAATGATACTCTTAAGTTTTGGTTATCGCTTAAGCTATAAATTAAGTTAGCAGAAGGAAAGAAGTTTAAAGAGTTAAGTACTTCTTCATTATCAAAAGAATCTCCTTGCTGGTTAGTACCAGTGTAATTTTGTTGATACTGTTCTGCTCTTACACCTAAAATGGTTTTTACTTTTTCGCCAATTCCAATTTCGTTAGACACATAGATGCCAAGGTTTGAGTTATTAGACTCATATTTATTCGGGTTGTTTGGAATAAATTGTGGATCGTAATAAACACCGCTTCTATTTTCTGAAGAAATGAAGTTTTCTGTTTGGAAAATTTCATTTGGATCACCAGTTAAAGATTGGTTTATGTTACCAGGAAAAATCTGGAAGTTCTGAATTTCGTAATTTCTAGTCTTGTAAGTATAGCTACTACCAAATTTTAATTTACCCTCTTGAGAACCCATTGAATACTTTCTGGTAATATCTAATTTACCTGCAAGATTATCTTCTTCTAGGTTACGCCAGATTCTTTCTGGTATACCAGACTCAGTACCTATGCTGTATACACCATCTTCGATACGGTATCTTGTAAATCTAATATCTGGGTCTTCAATTTTAGATCTGGTAGGAGATAGTTTCCATTCTAATTCCCAAGTGCCACCAGCAATATAGTGGTTACCGTTTAACAAGATGTTTGTAATTCTACGCTCACTGTACTCTAAGTTATGTTGTAAAGCAGTAAAGTTAGAACCTTGGTCAGAACCAACATAGTTAAATATACCTGCTTTAGACTCACCATTTTGTAAGTGTAGAATGTTTAAACTGTATTTTGCATAGTCGCCTTTACGAGCAAAACCTAAAAGACCGCCAAGTAGCACATCGTTAGTACCTAAATCACCTTTTTGTCTTTCTCTTGCGTCTAATTCAAAAATATCAGAAGTATTTCCTCTTCCCCAACGGTTATATTCCGCGTCTTCGTAAAAAGTAGTTTTGTTCTTATAAGTAAGGGCTAAGTTGTATCCTAATGTACTATTACCAGCAGCTTTTTGATTACCTAAAGAGAATCCTAAGCTGTAGTCCATAAAGCTATTTTGGCGCATTGCAGCCAAAGTAGGATTAAAGTTGTTTAGAATTGTATTCATTTCTGACATTGCAGCAGCATCGCCTAATGCATCAGAACGGAAAGGAATATCTGTACTTCCACCAGTAGGAATATCTCTTGTGCCATCATCAAAGCCTAAGAAATCTGTTTTTCCACCTTCGTAGTCAAGATATTCGCTATTAAAGTGCATATTAGGGTTGTATGAACCACCAATAGAAAACTTGCCTACTTTTTCTTCAGGAAAATCTTTAGTTGTAATGTTTACTACACCACCAGTAAAATCGGCAGGTAAATCTGCTGTAAAAGACTTAATTACTATAATGTTATCAATTACATTGGTAGGGAAGATATCCATTTGTAAGGTGTTTCTGTCTGGGTCTAGGCCAGGAATATCCACACCATTTAAGATTGATTTAGTGTAACGGTCACCTAAACCACGAACATACACATATTTACCACCTTCAAGAGAAACACCTGGTACCCTTTTTACTGCAGAAGCAGCATCTGAATCACCAATTCTACGGAAGTTAGCAGAAGATATACCATCAATTAAGTTAGCAGATTTCTTTTTAACTGTTAAAAGTGCTTCTTCTGTAGTTCTAACTACTTCAGCGGTTACTACAATCTCTTCCAAGGTTTCTACATCTTCTAACATTCTAATGTTCTCGAAGAGAGAAACTTCGTTGGATCTTACTACAACATTTTCTATTATGATTGTTTTGTAGGAGACAAAAGAAACTTTTAAGTTATATGTGCCTGGATCGGCTTTAATTTCAAACTTTCCATCAAAATCAGTTGATGCTCCTGTAGACGTTCCGTCTATTACAACTGTTACAGCAAACATTGGCTCCCCAGTATTGTCTTCGATTACACTCCCCCTAATAATCCCTTTTTGTGCCAATAAGAGCGATGGAGTAAAAATTAAAGCGATAAACAATAATTTTAAAAATCTCATGTCAATTTTGAATTTATTAAGAAATAATTTCGAGGTCTTTTTTTACAAAAAAAGCCCGCAAGCCAGAATAGCTTGCGAGCAACCTCTGAATTAAGGTTATATTTATTAGAAATCTGCTAATTCACCAGCATAGTCTGCCCAAGTCCATCCTGAGAATTCTGCTTTATCAGCACCTACAGTTGGAGTTGTAACTATGTCAATAGTGCTATCTAATGGTCTCTCAGTGAAGATGCCTAGTGGATCTTCAGTAGCAACACCATCATCATCAGTAGCAACTTTTTCTTGGAATATAGCTTCAACAGTTAAGTTACCTTCACTTAGGTGACTTACATTAAATTGTAGAGTAGATAAGTTGATAAGTTCGTCAATATAGTTTTGAGAAACTCCGTTGTTATCGAACTCAACATCAGAGCTAGATTTGAAGTTGAAGAAGTAAATGTTATTTAATTCGCCTCTGATGTCACTTCTTAAGTCAGCATACTCACCACCAGTAGCATTAAGGCTACCTTTGATTGAACCGTTTTGGATAGTGAAAGAACCAGAAATGTTAGCAGGAACGGTTCCTTCAGGACCGTCAAGTTCAAGAGCGTGGTCAGAATCAGGACCTAAGATTCCGATGAAGTTATCTAAAGTACCGCTTATACCTTGGTCGTAGTCGAAGCTATCGTCACCAGCATTCCAGATTAATACGTCGTTTACATCTACAGTACCACCGAAGAACTCGATACCATCATCTTGGTTACCAATTACTTCAATGTGGTCAATAGTAGTTCCTCTACCAACACCACCTAAAGTGATACCGTTAATTTCGTTACCCTCACCAATGTTAGCACCACCGTGACGGATAGATACATATTGGATAGTTCCAGAGCTGTCATCAGGATCAGTACCACCATATAAACCGTTAGTATCTGATGGAGGAATACCTTCAATTTGAATAGACTCAGCATCAGCAGCGATAGGTGCTTTACCTAAGATGATTAAACCACCCCAAAGACCGCTATCAGTTGGTAACATGTTAGGGCTAGCAATTTGACCTGGAGCAATTTGGTCAGATACTGTAGTGAAGATGATAGGTTGAGTAGGAGATCCTTCAGCATTTAAAGTACCACCTCTTGCAATTAATAATGCAGTAGCATTAGAACCAGAACCAGCTTGTCCTTTAATAATAGTACCAGCTTGAATTGTTAGAACAGCACCTTCTAATACTGCGATACGACCCGCAAGTTCGTATACTGTATCAGCATACCAAGTAGTGTTTTCCTCAATATTATCACTGATGATAGAAGTAGGATATTCAACATCGTCTACTGTAAGTACGTGAGTTACTTGAGCAGTTTCACCATCAGCATCAGTTAATGTAAAATCTAAAACATAAGTACCAGCTTCAGTAGGAGCATATCCTAAGCTGTATACATCAATAGTATCAGCAGTAGCAGAGCCATCATAAGCACCTAATGCAGCTTCTGCACCGTCG
The DNA here is from genome assembly GCF_026250525.1 of Chondrinema litorale. Taxonomy (GTDB): domain Bacteria; phylum Bacteroidota; class Bacteroidia; order Cytophagales; family Flammeovirgaceae; genus Chondrinema; species Chondrinema litorale. The sequence goes on along the minus strand of NZ_CP111043.1, from coordinate 1,203,953 downwards.
TTTACAGATAAAGTGAAAGAAGAAATACCTGCTTCAGCAGTAAGAATAACCTCGATATCTCCAGTAGCTTCGCCACCTAAGGTATCTCCAACGCTAATAGTAGCTGTTGCTGGAATACCAGAAATAAGAGGAGCACCTGCTACAGGATCGTTAGCGATTACGTCTACAGAAATACTTTCAGTTTTTGAAGATGATTGCTGGTCAGTTACTGTTAAAGTAATAGTAGTAGTACCAGCAGAAGTTGGAGTGAAAGAAGCTGTGATAGTACCTGAAGTTGAACCAACCTCTGGCTCATTGTCTATATTTCCAGCAGAAATAGTAGAAGATGCATATCCACCAGGTACAGTAACATTAAACGTAAGAGCTGCAGAGTTTCCAGTAATAACTGAAGCTGATGCAGATGAAGAGCTGATAGAAGGCCTTTCTACAACTGCTGGGTCATCATCGTCATCACAAGAAGTAACAACAAATAGCGATGAGAACAAAGCTATAATTGCTAATAAGTTTCTTAATTTGTTCATAAGATTTTTCAAGTAAAATTTTCTGATTAGATAATTCGTGGGGCAAAGCTAACTTAGTGATCAGGAAATTTTCTAAGAGGATGCATTAAGATATTTTGAATGCTTGATACAGAATCTTAACAGTAAATTCAAAAAGATTCAAAACTCTAGGGTGGTTATTAACAGATAAGTAACTTTTAGCAATAGGGGATAAAGCCGTAGTTTAGTGTGTTGGTTGTTAAAATATATGTTTTTTGTGAAAAATTCATAAAAACTGTTAAAAAAATATAAAAAAAGCAAAAACAGCTATCTGTTTTTAGATAGCTGTTAATGTTAATTCATTGTTACATTAGAATGATGCACAAATTAATTTGTGATAGCAGATTCTTTTTTGAAGTATTCATTAAACTCCGAAACGCTCATAGAGCCTACATCTCCTTCACCTTTTTTCCTTACTGAAAGGGTATTTGTTTCACTTTCTTTCTCTCCAACAATAATCATAAAAGGTATTTTACTCACCTCTGCATCTCTAATTTTTCTGCCTATTTTCTCATCTCTTCTATCTATAAAACCTCTGATATCGTTTTCCTGAAGCTCGCTAAATATTTTTTCAGCGTAATCGTGATATTTCTCAGAAATAGGAAGTACCGCAATCTGTTCAGGAGCTAACCAAACTGGGAAGTTTCCACCAGAGTTTTCTATAAGTATAGCCACAAACCTTTCCATTGAGCCAAATGGTGCACGGTGAATCATTACAGGTCTGTGTTTTTGGTTATCAGCACCTACATATTCTAGCTCAAATCGCTGAGGTAACTGATAATCTACCTGAATGGTACCCAATTGCCATTTTCTGCCAATGGCATCTTTTACCATAAAGTCAAGTTTAGGTCCGTAGAAAGCTGCTTCGCCTAATTCTACAACAGTATCAAGGTTTCTCTCTGCTGCTGCTTCTTGTATTTCTCTTTCTGCTTTTTCCCAAAGTGCATCTTCACCAATGTATTTGGTTTTATTTTCTGGGTCTCTCAAAGATACTTGAGCAGTATATTCACTAAATCCTAAAGATTCGAATACATATATTACAAGGTCAATTACTTTGATGAACTCTTCCTTCACTTGATCTGGTCTACAGAAAATGTGAGCATCATCTTGCGTAAAGCCTCTTACCCTTGTTAAACCATGTAACTCACCATGTTGCTCGTAGCGATAAACAGTACCAAATTCTGCAAAACGAACTGGTAGTTCTTTATAAGATCTTGGTCTTGTTTTGTAAATCTCACAGTGGTGAGGGCAGTTCATTGGCTTAAGCAAGTATTCCTCATCTCCCGGAGTACTTATAGGTCTAAACGAATCTTCGCCGTATTTTTCGTAGTGGCCAGAAGTTACATATAGATTTTTATGTCCGATATGTGGCGTAATTACGGGCTCATAGCCTGCTTTTACCTGTGCTTTTTTAAGAAAGTTTTCTAACCTTTCTCTTAAAAGTGCACCTTTAGGTAACCACAATGGCAGACCCATTCCCACTTTTTCTGAAAAAGCAAAAAGTTCTAATTCTTTACCAAGTTTTCTGTGGTCACGTTTTTTAGCTTCTTCAAGTAATTCGAGATATTCCTTAAGTTCTTTGGCTTTAGGAAAAGTGATGCCGTAAATTCTGGTCATCATTTTGTTTTTCTCGTCTCCACGCCAGTAAGCCCCTGCCACATTCATTAGTTTTATCGCTTTAATAAAACCAGTGTTAGGAATATGCGGCCCACGACATAAATCAGTAAAATGACCTTGTTGATAAAAAGTAATTTCTCCGTCGTTTAAGCCATCAATTAGCTCAAGCTTATATGGATCGTCTTTTTCAGTAAAATATTTAGTCGCATCATCTTTAGAAATTTCGCTTCTAACATATTCATTTTTTTGACGAGCCAGTTCTAGCATTTTAGCTTCTAGCTTTTCAAAGTCGTCAGAAGAGAAAGTTTTATCGCCAAAATCTATATCGTAGTAGAAACCACTTTCTATAGCAGGTCCTATACCTAATTTTACTCCTGGGTATAATGCTTCTAAAGCTTCGGCCATAAGGTGAGCAGAAGAATGCCAGAACGTTGCTTTACCTTCCGTATCGTTCCATGTGAGAAGCTGCACCGTTGCATCGTTTTCAATTGGACGTGTGGCATCCCACACTTCTCCATTTACTTTAGCCGCGAGCACATTTCTGGCTAACCCTTCACTAATGCCTCTGGCTACATCTAGGCCAGTAACGCCTTTCTCATGTTGTCTGACCGATCCGTCAGGTAAAGTGATGTTAATCATGTTTAAAATTTAATTTTATAAAAATTATGAATCACAGTTTTGTGACAACAAAATTTGATTGTGCAAAATTTGCGATTTTACAGATAGTTTAAAAGTAATTGTCATTAAAAAGCTTTATTAATCATGAATTTTAAAATTATTTAAGCTTTAAAGAAAAATTACATGGACAGTTTTTTAATACGAAAGGCTATTGTGCGTTAATTCAACTAATGTAAATGACTTTTTTTATTGGATACAAAGCCCATAAAAATGGGATTTTTTTAAAACAAACAAAGGATGCCGTCAAAGACAGGTGATTTTTTTGCGCTTCATTTCATTGTTTTGCTCAGCAGTGCAATTCCTATTATTGTATTGTTTATATCATTACCTGCTTTGGAGATCGTATTTTACAGAACATTAGTAGCTTTTTTGTTTCTGGGAGTCTTTAGTTATGTAAAAAAGTACAGACTAAATCTTGAAATAGATGCATTACTTAGAATACTACTTAGTGGTTTACTCACAGGTATTTACTGGTTGCTATTAGTAGCATCTGCTAAAATTTCTAATGCGACAGTTTGTTTGATAGGTATTTCCACCACATCTGTTTGGGTAAGTTTTATAACTCCTTTTATAGAAAAGAAAAAAATTAATTATGTACAGCTAATCACTGGGGGAGTAGTAATTGTTGGCATTTTAGTAATTACTCAATCTGGCATAAAACATCCACTTGGTTTGGTTATAGGTATTATTGCGGGCTTATTGGGCGCTATTGTTACTGTTTTTAATGCGAGATTAAGTAGAGGATTTCACCATTACGTAATTACTTTCTATCAAATGGCTGGAGCATGGTTAGGTACTGTTATTTTTATACCTATATACATGTTTTTTATAAGTACAGAAGGTTATTCCATTATGGTTCCAACATTAAAAGATTGGGCTTTTATTGCAGCGTTGGTTTTTGTATTCTCTATCTTTATTTACTCTCAGTTTATAAAGTTGATGAAATCCATTTCGCCATTTACTGTAACCCTCTCTGCGAATATGTCTCCTATATATGGAATTTTAGTAGCACTTTTATTTTTGGGTGAAAAGGAGCAAATGAATTTCTCTTTTTATATAGGTGCACTATTAATAATAGGTTCAGTTATTTTATACTCTGTATTAGAGAGCAGAAGAAAGCTGAAATAAATTCAGCTTAACTCACTCATCTCTAAATCTTATTCGAAATAGGCTTTTTTAATTTTTTCAGCCAGTACTTCATTTATTCTTTTATAAGACTCAAACGTCCAACCACCAACATGTGGAGAGAGCAATACATTTGGCAACTTAGAAATATAGTCGAAGGCTGCTGCTTGGTTTGGAGTAAGGGTTGAAAGTTTTTCGTTTTCCAATACATCTAGCCCTGCTGCAGTAATTAACTCTTTTTCTAAACCATATTTAACTGCTGAAAATGGAACAACAGGTCCACGAGCAGTATTAATAAGATAAATTGGCTTTTTAAACTTATCAAGAAAAGCCTCATCTACCATTTTGTTACTAATTGGAGTAAGTGGTATATGTAAGCTTAAAATATCTGTTTCATTAAAAAGCGTTTCCAAATCTACCATTTGTGCATCGCTGTTGGTTTCCACATCTGGTTTTATGTCATAAGCAATAGTTGTGCATTCAAAACCTCTTAGTCTTTTAGCAAAAGCTTTTCCCATGTTGCCATAGCCTATAATACCAACAGTTTTACCTTTTACCTCATACCCGCGATTAGCTTCTCTTCTCCATTGTTTATTTCTTACTTCAATATCAGCAGTGTGTAACTTGTTTAAAAGTGATAGCAACATGCCCAAAGCATGTTCACCTACTGCATCTCTGTTACCTTCAGGAGCGTTAAAAAGTCTGATTTGTCTTTTCTCTAAATAATCTTCATCAATTTGATCTACACCTGCACCAGCTCTGGCTATAAACTTTAGTTTGGCTGCTTTTTCTAGAAAGTCGATATCAACTTTCATTTTGCTTCTAAGAATTAATCCTTCATACTGAGGGATTATTTCCAATACTTTTTCTGGTGTAATATCTGGGAAATGGTCGGATTGCAAACCGAAATCGCTTAGTAACTCCTGAATTCCAGGATACATCTCATCTATGATTAGACACTTCATAAGCTAATTTTATTTAAATATTTATTATGATAGTTTTAGTTTTTGCCAAAAATATTCCAGTCGAGTGAATTTTCGATGAAAATGATTTTTATTTTCAGCTTTTTGATTCATACTAACAACAGGCAAAAAATAATTTTTTATGCATCCGGTATTTTTTGAGTGGGATACACCAGCGATTCTAAGCAGTTTTCTTCCAGATAAAATAACAATATATAGTTATGGGTTTATGATTGCCTTAGGAACTTTATTGGCATATTGGCACACCGCATATTATTCTAAAAAGCAATATAATGTAAAAATATCCCAGACGGCAGACCTTGTAATTATACTAATTATAGCTGCATTTGTAGGAGGTAAAGCATTGTTCTTTTTAGAAGATCCGCTTAGATATTTAGAGTCTCCAAAAGACATATTTGCTGGTTTTGAAAATGGTTTTGTGTTCTTTGGGTCGCTTTTATTTTGTATACCCGCAATGTTGTGGTTTTTTAAAAAGCATCAATTACCAGTAACTGGCATGTTAGATATTATGGCTTTAACCACATGCATTGTGCATTTTTTTGGCAGGCTAGGCTGTTTTTTTGCAGGTTGTTGCTATGGTTTACCAACAGATTCTGCATTGGCAATTACTTTTACCGATCCTCGTAGCCATGCAAGACCACTAAACGAAGCACTTCACCCCTCTCAATTATATAGTGTGTTTTTCTTAGGTATGATCATTTTGTTTTTGGGTATATACAGAGCCAAGAAAAAGTTTGATGGGCAAATTTTTCTATTGTATTTAATGATCTACTCTTTTGGTAGAATGTTTTTAGAAGAGTTCAGAGGAGATTACAAGCGTGGGTTTTTGTTTAACGGCTTAATTACACATTCGCAATTAATCAGCTTACTGGTAATTTTGGCGGTATTTTGTGTTTATATCTGGTTGTATAAAAAGTCTCTTAGAAAAAATAATTAAATATTTTTAGTTTACCTTTGAATTTGCAGGCAATAAATCTTTGCAAAATGCATAATAAATTAGAAAAAAATCATGTAAGAATTATGCAATACTAGTCGGCATAAATTTTTAATTGATCTTAGTAATTTCTAATTTTAATTAATTAACAAATGTAAATAATCCCATCTAACAAATAACCACGACGACTAAATCTCGTAAAGGAAGTATCAATAAATAAAAATATAAGTTTATAATTTATTGATAATCAAGTTGGTTGAAGTGTTAATGCACCTTTCACTAGCAATTTATTTGAAGTAATTGATAAGTTACCTTTAGTAGGTTTTCTAGTAAGATAGGCTAATAGTTAACATTTTATATCGAAATTGATTAGTAGATTATATTGTTAGTAGTTTTTATTTGCAGGTAATAAATTATATTTTTTCAGTAAATTAAGCTTTCAGAAAATATTATTATTAGGTGTAATATTTGATTGTACTTAGGAAGTAAATCTACTGATATACCAAATTTTATAAGGATTTTCAATAAATTAAGTCTTCAAAATCTATTATGAGAAGTTTAAACCTGGCATTACAAGTAAATAAAAGAGCACTGCCTCTAATAATCGTATTGTTTGCTGTTTGCTCACAGTTATTTGCCCAATCACAGGAAGTGTTGTTTTTTCCTGATTCTCGCTCAACGAGAATAAAGTCTATGGAAATAAATGCCGATTTGGTTAAATATCAGGTGGCAAATGATCAATTAGGTCAGTTTTACAACATTCTAAAATCGGATATTATGATGGCTATCTATCCTTTAGGTACCTATCATGTGTACTCTGATGCGAAAAAGGATTTAGTGAGTGTTGCATATGCATCTGGTACTAATAATAAAATCGATAAGCTTGTAACCAAAGAGAAAAAGGTAATTGCTGCTAATATCACTGATATTAATATGGGCAAAGTAAATTATAAAGACCTTAAATCTGGTAACCCAGCTTCTGTTAATACAAGCAATTTGTATATGATTTTATACAAAGATGGAAAATACCAAATGTATGCTGCCGCAGATGAAGTTGCAAAAGCTTTGAACGTAGTAAGCGACGAGATTAAAGGGATGGACAATTCTTTGGCTACTGGTAATTTTCAAAATGTTTCTTTAAACACCAATTCAGGTAGTACTACCACTACTACTAACACTGGTAGCACTGGAGATAACATTTTGGACGAAGGAATGCCAAATGTGAAAAAAGAAGAGTTTGAGGAAAAAGCACTTGCAAAAACCAAAGAGTTAGAAGATTATCTTAGGTTAATTGCAAACAAGAATACTAAATTCCAAAAAGCTAATGAAGCTATAGATGCTGCAGTAAAATTGTTTATTGATGCAAACCGCGTAATGGAAGTATCTTCAAAAAACAGATCTGTAGTAAAGAAGTATGAGATCAGAACTTATTTTGAGAAATTGAAACTTCTTAAGTACGATGACGTAAGAGTTTCTTGGTCTGATATCAGCTACGTAAGTAACATTCGTAAAGGTGAAGATGGAAACTACTACGGAATCGTAACGCTTCAGCAAAAATTTGAAGGTTTTATAGATGGTGCATTGGTTTACACTGATGTTACCAAGAAAAACATGACTGTAATTCTGAAAACATACGACAAGTACGTAGTAGGTGAAAAACAAACCTTATGGGATGTTTACTTAGGAGATATTGGAGTTGTGCAGACCGAATAGGAGATAAATGAACTAAAATAATTTTTATAACAAACAACAAATCAGGTTTTGTTATAAAGTATGGCAATAAAATCAGGCAGGTATAAGTCGAATAGAAGAGCCTGCCTGTAATTATTTTAACCAATTTAGTAACAATGAAACTATATCTTTTCTTAATCAGCCTACTGACTGCAATTCAGGTTTCAGCCCAAAGCATAAATTTTAGCAATGAGAATTTTGCTTTTGAGGTTAAGCAAATAGATGAGTTTATTGAAAGATTTAACAATTCAGAAAAAACTCTAATAAACCAATACCTTAAAGAAAATTATAGCGCTGAGGATATTTCTAGAAGCGATTTAATCAAATCTTTATTTAACCAAAGTGATAAATCTTGGAAGCTCAACGAAGTAACTGAGTTTATTAAGCAAGTAAATAACAAACCATATATGCTTCATTTTGATGATGAAGATTGGTATGCGAAGCTTAATTGTACTGTAATATATCAGGGAGACGAAATTCCAATGACGATGATAATGAACATCGAGAAGAATCCTAGAAGCAATGCAGTTAAGTGGGTTATAACTTCCGTAGATGCAGATTTTTTATCTCTACCCGAAAGTTTAGATAAGTCTAAATCTATTAATCCAGCAAGCCACGGTACTAACTTTGTGTCTTTGGATAGGGCTTTAGATGATACTTCGAACATGAAAAATTATGTTTCGAGAGATTTTGTGCCAGATCAGCTTACATTGTTTATGAGTTTGCTCTCTTGCAAAAACATCTCAATTAAGCAGGTAGATAAAATCGAGTATCATTTCTTGCAAATAGACGGATGGACTTTTACAGTTAAAAACTTTGAGAGAAACGAGAAAAACTCAGGGTGGCTTGTTAGTAGCCTAACGAAAATGGACGATCATCAGAAAAATGAATTCAAGAAGAGAGTTCTAAATCTAAAATAACCGTGAAAAAGTATTCTATTTTTTTCATAAGCTTATGCTTTTTTTCTTTTCAAGTAAGGGCTCAGGCAAGTCAGATTGATTCCCTCTCTAATGGCGATATTAATGAAATAAAATATTTGTCAGAGTCTTTTATTGAAGAGTTCGAGTTGTTGCTTAACACTGTTGTAGATCCAGAACTTGGAGAATACAAGAGAAATGAAATTTCAGTAAACAGTTACAATCCTGCTTCAGGAAATCAGATTTTTGTAGATGGAGATGTTATTATCGAAGATGATATCGACCCTAACTATTTTGAGTATCAACAACGTTCAAAAGATTCGCCGGTAAAAAAATACCTAAACGATCTTGACTTGTTTTACGAGAAGAGTGTTGAACCTACCATCGATTTTTCTGAGATTGAGACATTTAGCATAGGTGTTAAAGACTATGTTTATGCAGTGGTATATTATAAAAGCTTTTTTAGGAGCCAACATAGAATTATAAAAAGACCTTACAGACAGTCTGAAAGAGTGGCGACTATTAAAGCGGAGCGAATAGGCAGACGCTGGAAGCTTTCAATTGTGAGTATTGTGTTTTATAACCCAGATAAGCATGTTAATGAGCTAAATCCGGATATATCTCAAATACCTTTGGAGCTTACAGCAGAGTTTAATTCTCCTGCTCAAACAGATTCGACTATATTTTTGAAATGGGGTGGAAAATCTAATAATGTATTCCCATTAACATATAATCTGTATGAAGGAGGGATGCTGCTAGCAAGCATGAAAGACTCTACTTATCAGGTAGTTGATTTAAAGCCTGAAACCAAGTATAATTTTCATTTAACAGTAGTGGAAGACTCTACTGGCCGAATTTCGCCTTCTACCAAAACCTTTAGTATAAGTACTAAAGAAGCGCCAAAACCAATACCTGTTAAAAGTTTTGCTTTTAAAGATGTATTGCCAGTTTATAAAAAAGGTTTTGACTATCAATTGGAATGGAGTAACAAGCTCAAAGAAAGTGGTGCCAGACTTGAAATTCGAGATAAGGATGGTGAGCTACAACATGTAATTGAGCAAAGCCAATTGAGAAACTCAACAGAATGGACACCAGATGACTACAAAGTAGGTAGTGGTTATCAATTCGTTTTGCGTGATCCTAAAAACAAAGAAGATATTACTTACAGTTCTAGTTTCAAAATTGTAAGAAAAGTACCACTATTCCTCAAGATAGCACCTGTATTAGTTGTAGGTGCAGTAGTTGGTGTAATCGCCAGCGGTAGTGGCAGTAGTTATTAATTTTTGAGCAGGTTCTGGTAGATACCCGGTGCAGAACCGGGAATTGGAATAGCCCCAACGGTTTTTTTATAAAAGGCTACAGGACCTGCTCCACCAATTATTCCATAGGCATACCCCGATGCTTTTAGTGCATCAAGTGCCATTAATAATAAGAGTTTTCCCAAACCCTCTCCCCGAAATTTTTCTTGTACACCAGTTGGGCCGAAAAACCCTTTGCAGGTTGTTTCATAACAGGCAAAGCCGGCTATTTCTTTGTCTTTAATAGCTACTATACAAGAAACTGGCTGCCTCGAAAAAGCAATTTCCACCTCATCTGCCCATAAAATACTGAAATGTTCTTTTACCCAATTTTTCACAAAAGTTTTTTCAGGAGCAATGGCATTTTTAAAAAAGTAGCCTTTTTCTTCGAGCTGCTTTTTTAGGAGCGCATATTCTGGTAACTCATACAGCTTTACAAGCAAATCGGTCATTCTTTCTGTATTTTAGGGTTTGAAAGATGAAATTTATGATAGATTTGCGAACATCAAAAACTAAATTGAGTTTCGAATTACATTTGAAATCTTTTGGTGAATTGAGAATGCTGCTTGCAGGCTATTTTTATAATTTTTGTAAAATATGAAGAAAATATATTTACTGTTATTATCAGCTGTGATTTTTATGTCTTGTTCTGCGGAAAAACAAAAAGCAGATACTGAGGTAGAATCAGATTCAACAGTTGATACTTTTAAAATAGAAGAACCATTACCTATTCCTGGAGCTGCTTCTTTTGATGAGTACCTTCCAATTTTAGAAGGCAAAAAAGTGGGCTTAGTAGTAAATCACACCTCGTTGATTGGAGATGTACATTTGCTAGATACATTACTAGCTCAAGGAATAACAGTTACAAAAATTTATGCACCAGAACACGGGTTTAGAGGCGAAGCTGATGCGGGAGCACATATAGAAAGTTCTGTAGATAGTAAAACAGGAGTGCCAATTTTTTCTGTTTATGGTAGTAAAAGAAAGCCAGATGCAAAGGATCTTGAAAATGTTGATATACTTGTTTTTGATATACAAGATGTAGGAGCAAGATTCTATACCTACATCAGTACGATGCATTATATGATGGAGGCCAGTGCAGAGAACAATAAAAAGATGTTAGTGCTAGATCGCCCAAATCCTAATGGCGATTATATTGCCGGCCCTATTCGTGCTGAGGGACTATCATCTTTTGTTGGTTTAGATCCAATACCACTTGTTCATGGACTTACCGTAGGCGAACTAGCCCAAATGATTAATGGAGAAGGTTGGCTCGCTGGGAATAAATCTTGCGATCTTACTGTAATCCCGGTAAAAAATTACGACCACAATACAAAGTATTCTTTACCTGTAGCTCCATCACCAAATTTACCAAACGATGTTTCTATAAGGCTGTATCCTTCTCTATGTTTGTTTGAGGCTACAGTAATGAGCATTGGCAGAGGTACTGATTTCCCTTTTCAGGTAGTAGGTTATCCAGATAGTACTTATGGAGATTTTGAATTTACTCCTGTAAGTATGCCTGGTAAATCGACTCATCCTAAATTAGAGAATAAAAAATGCTTCGGGGTGGACTTAAGAAATACTTCACTTGACCATCAGTTTACACTAAAATATATTATCGACTTCTATAAAAAAGCTAGTAACCATACTAAGTACATAGATAGAAGTCAGGTATTTAACAGGCTAGCAGGAAATACTACTTTGCAACAACAACTTAAAGACGGTTTGAGCGAAGAAGAAATTGTAAAAAGCTGGGAGCCAGAACTGGCAGAATATCGCCAAATGAGAGAACAATACCTTTTATATCCTGATTTTGAATAACTAAAATTATTAGCATGACTCCCGGAATTGTTTTTACAGTAATTTTCGGCTATTTCATTTTATTGATTATTATTTCTTGGTTTACATCCAGACATGCCACCAACGATACTTTTTTTACAGGTAACCGCGAGTCACCTTGGTATTTGGTTGCTTTCGGAATGGTAGGCGCTTCACTTTCAGGAGTAACATTTATATCTATTCCCGGTGAAGTAGGCAACAGTAACTGGTCTTATTTCCAACTGGTATTAGGTTATTTGCCGGGTTACTGGGTAATTGCCGGTATATTAATGCCGCTCTACTATCGATTAAATCTGGTTTCGATATATAGCTTTTTAAAAGAAAGATTCGGGCTGAACTCCTACAAAACAGGTTCAGCTTTTTTTCTGTTATCCCAAACTGTAGGTGCTTCATTTAGGCTGTTTTTAGTGGCAGGAGTGTTGCAATTGGCCTTTTTTGATATTTACGGAATCCCTTTTGAAGTAACAGTAATTGTGACCATTTTTCTAATATGGATTTACACTTTTAAAGGAGGTATTAAAACCATTGTTTGGACAGACACTCTACAAACCTTGTTTATGCTGCTTTCGGTAGTAGTAAGTATTTATATTATCGGTAGTGATTTGAATCTTGGAGTAGGGGATATGATTGGGGTAATAAAAGAACATGAGTACTCGAAAATGTTTGTTTGGGACTGGCAAGCTGGAAATAACTTTTTTAAGCAATTCTTTTCGGGAGCCTTTATCGCGATTGTGATGACAGGCTTAGACCAGAATATGATGCAGAAGAATCTAACTTGTAAGAACCTTGGTGAAGCGCAAAAAAATGTAATGTGGTTTAGTTCATCACTCATATTTGTAAACCTTTTATTTTTAGGTTTAGGGGTGATGTTATACGTTTACGCGGCTGATAAAGGCATTACTTTTCCAGTAGATGAAACAACTGGTAGGTTTTTATCAACAGATAAAGTATTTCCTCAATTAGCACTAAATGAGTTTACAGTTTTTGCAGGAGTCGTATTTTTATTAGGAATTACTGCTGCTGCTTACTCAAGTGCAGATTCGTCTCTTACAGCACTAACAACAGCCTTTTGTGTAGACTTTTTAAATATTGATAAGAAAGAAGAGAAAAGTCAGAAAACACAACGTATCATAGTTCACATTGCATTTTCTGTTATTATGGTGATGGCAATAATCAGTTTTAAATACATCAATGATGATAGTGTAATCAATTCTGTTTTTAAAGCTGCCGGCTATACTTATGGCCCACTATTAGGTCTCTTCACATTTGGCCTGTTTACAAAAATCCAAGTGAAAGATAAGTTTGTGCCATGGGTATGTATTGTATCGCCGATACTTTCTTACTTGCTAAATGCTTACTCAGAAATTTTACTGGGTGGATACAAATTCGGCTTTGAAATTTTAATGGTAAATGGTGCTTTTACATTTATAGGTTTGCTATTGCTTAGAAAAAAATCTTAAAGCGCATTGTAAAAGTTAACCAGTTGTTTTACTTCTTTTTCGTCTTTTAAGAAGGGTTTATTTGTTTTAAAATAGTTACTCATAGCCTCTTCTTTATCTTCCATATGTTGTAGAAAGAATTTCTTATTGGCTTTTGCAGGTTGTATCTCATTAGTTTTGGTGTCTAATAGAAACAACTCTGTATAGTGAATATACTCATCGTATTGTTGGCCTGTGCCATAAGAGCTGTTGCTATCTGCCTTTCTAATTCTGCATTTGGGTTTAGATACAAGTACTAGTGTTCCATTGGCTAAAAGCTCTACAAAGGTTTCTTCATCTGGCTTATCTATAGCCATTTTAATAAATGTTTTCTCACTACCTACACCCAAAACTGTAAAAGATTTGATTTTGTAATTTAGAATGAGATTCGCATTATTGTGATTTACTCTTCTGTAAAGTCTATCTTCTTCTACATCATATTTAATATAAACATCTGTAATTACAGTATCTGATGTTAAAGTGATGCTACCCGGCAGCCAATCGTTGTGCAAGAGAGGAGATCCGTTTACTCCTTTATATCGATTATTGAATGTGATTACCGAACCATTGTGCCAGTTTTCTCCAATTTTATTGAGGTTTTCTTGCTGAACAAGGGCACTTTGAGCAGAGCTAGTTTGGAGTGATAGAAATAATAAAACGTTGATAAGTAATAATTTGACAAAGGAATTCATACTAGATATTCATTTTAAATGATCAGAACTTGATTATATAAAAAAGACCCGGCAAATTAAAACCGGGCCTCATTTTTTGTAAGTAATTTTCTTAGAGATTAATTATATCCAGCATTCTGACTAAGATTCGGATTAACATTTCTCTCTCTTTGTGGAATAGGGAATACAAGTTCCTCAGCATTGTAAGGAAAGTTTCCAACTGAGCCTTGCAGTCTTTTTATATCATGGATTTTATGACCTTCAAAAGCAAGTTCAAGTCTTCTCTCCATATATACATCATCTAAAGTAACTGATGTTAAAAGAGGAGCATTGGCTCTTTCTCTTAATGTATTGATATCTTCAAGTGGAGAAGCACCAGTTGTAGTTCCTTCTTCTAAGTTAGCTTCAGCACGGATTAAGTACATTTCTGCTAATCTTAAGATAGGTACATTCCCGTAGTTATTAGTAAACTTATAAGTTAAAGAAGTGCCGCTATATCCGTAGAACATCATTAAACGATCATCTAATGGCCATTTAATTGATTCGCCACTAGGAATCGTATCTCCTACATCATACCCATTTGCAAATGTGATATATGTAGGAACAGGGTCACCAGTACCACCAGAAAGTTGAAATAATCCTCCTGATAATATTAAATCATTTTCGAGAATAGAATCCTTCTTTTCATATAAATTAAGATGTGCATTTAATACATCAATATCACCACCAGTTCTTCCTCCAAAGGTTTCTGTAGCAAAATAGGTATTCATTGCATTTGTTCCATCTTGTGATGTTACTTGTATTGCAAAGATATCTTCAAGAGTATTTGATGTATTATTAAATGCTCCTGAGAAAGATGATGTAAGCGAGAAACTACCATTTTCAATTACATTATTAGCTTCATCTCTTGCTGCAGAAAAGTTGCCCATTGTTAAATAGACTCTAGCTAATAATGCTGAGGCAGCAAAGTTGGTAGCAAAAAATCCATTTTCATTAGGAAGTTTCTCTTTAGCGTCACCCAGATCAGATAGAATCTGAGAATAAACGTCTTCTACACTGCTTCTTGATACGTTATTTTCTTCGGTAATAAAATCGGTTGGAGTAAGTATGATGGGTACACCGTCTTGAGTATTGGTAGTTTCTGGATCATATGGTTGAGCATAGAATCTTATCAATTCAAAATATACCATTCCTCTAATAAATTTAGCTTCTCCTTCTACTAGATCTTTTTCTGATGCATCATCAAAAATATCAAGAGCACTAAGCACATTATTGGTAATATTGATAGTTTCGTAACCTTCTAACCAAACTTCACTTGCATTACCATTTACAGTTTGCATTTGCTTATTAAAGATTTCACGAGGTGCATTATAGGTGCCATTCCAAAGAATTTCGCCATTTCCTCCTAATAATTCGGAGTTCATTAAAGTTTCCCCCCCAAATAAGTTATCTACTCCTAATTCATCGTAGGCACCCACTAATACTGCTCTAACATTTTGTGGAGAACTTAGCGCTTGGTCATCCTCTATAGACTGATATGGTTCAAGTTCTAATTTGTCGTCACAAGAAATTGAAAAAGCAGTTAAAAGAGATAAGCTTATTAGCTTTATATATTTATTAATCATAATTTTTTCAGTTTAATTAGATAAAATCAATAATTAGAAACCGAGTTTTACACCGAAAGTAATGGTTTTAGCTTGTGGTGCTGAATAGAAATCTGTGCCTTGGATTACGTTGTTGGCACTTCCATCAGAATTAGAAGTGAGGTAATCTGCACTTACTTCTGGATCCCAACCTGGATAATCTGTAAATGTGAGCAAGTTTACAGTAGAAACATAGATTCTTGCACTAGATAAGAATACTCTGTTTAATGTACTTGAAGGCACATTATAACCTAGTGTGATGTTCTTTAATCTGATGTATGAGCCATCATATAAATATCTGCTTGAACGGCCATAACCACCATTGGTATAACCTAATCTAGCTTCAGGTACATCAGTTGCATCACCTGCATTTTGCCATCTGTTTACTTCTTCAATTTGTTGGTTATCGAACCAGTCACCTGCAAATTGGAATACACCACCCACATTATGTACTTTATTACCATTTACAAATTGGAAGAAGATATTTAAATCGAAGTTTTTGTAAGCAAAGTTGTTAGTGAAACCACCTACAAAATCTGGGTTAGGGCTACCTAAAGTGATATATTCTGCAGCGTCAAAATCATTAGTTGTTCCTCTTGGATCATCTGCAGTATTTAAGTAATATAGAGCATCACCATTGCTAGGATCTACACCTGCATATTCTTTACCATAGAATACACCAATTGGTTCGCCTACTTTTACTACGTTCATCACTCTTGAGCTGCCATCATCGATAATATCGCTTTCGCCTAAATCAAGAATTTTATTTCTGTTAAATGCAATGTTGAATGAAGAGTTCCACTTAAACTCACCAGTAAGAATAGTTCCGTTTAATACTAACTCAACCCCTTTGTTTTCTAACTCTCCAATATTTTGAGTTTGAGTTCTGTAACCACTTGTACCCGGCACGTTTACATCTAATAATAAATCTGTTGATTTTTTGTAGTAGTAATCAATCTCACCAGTTAAACGATCATTGAAAAATCCGAAATCAAAACCTATGTCAGTTTGTGCGGTTTTTTCCCAAGTAAGATCAGGATTGTAGATTTGTGTAGGTTGTAACCCTGGTTCACCACTATAACCTTCGGCATTATATAATCCTAGGTGGTCATAGTTTCCAATTTGAGCATTACCCGTGATACCATAACTAGCTCTTAATTTTAAGAAACTAAGTACTTCACTATCTTGTAAGAAACCTTCTTCAGAGATAATCCAACCAACAGAACCAGCAGGGAAAATACCGTATTTGTTGTTTTCGCCGAATCTTGAAGAACCATCAACCCTTGCACTTAAAGTTACAAGATACTTGTTGTTAAACTTATAATTCACTCTACCAAAATATGAAAGGAACGAAAATTCATTTAATGTTGAAGTCGCACCTGCAATATCAGCAGCACTTGCAATTTTGGTTAAATCATCTACTGGGAATTCTTGTCCTTCAACTTTGGTAACATCTGTGTTAGATTGTTGGAATTCTATACCAGCAGTAACTGAAAAATCGTGAATTTCAGATGCAGTGAAATCGTAATTTAAGTATGCTTTGGTATTATAGTTAAATACTCTTGTCCATCTTGAAGTACCATAACCATTTGTTCCATTACCTCCATCTGTATAACTTGCATAGTAGCGATCTTGATTTTGTGTTAACAAATCAACTCCAAACTCAGCTCTTGCAACAAGACCAGGAATAATTTCATATCCAGCATAGAAATTAGTTAAATTTCTGAACGTAACATCAGAACGGCTAACACCTTCAAGATCTAGAAGACCATTATAGTATAGTGTGTTAGAATTATATTCACCATCAATTTTAACTTGAGAAATAGGAGCTTGTGCAATTAACTGGACTGGTGTTGAGAATGCATTATCATCAGAAACACGATTATTACTAGTTCTTGCAAGACTCATGTTCATGCCGAATTTGAATTTGTCTGTAGCTTGATGATCTAAGTTCATTCTACCACTAATTCTTTCTAATTCATTACCAACTAGAATACCTTCTTGGTCTAAATAGCTACCACTAATGTAGAATTGAGTTTTGTCTGATCCACCAGAAGCAGAAAGATCAACACGGTTATTAGTAGCGTTGTCATTATAGATTTGATCTTCCCAGTTGGTATTAACTTCACCATTTCTCCAATCAGTTCCATTAGAAAGGTTTTCAAGTCTACCAATTGCATAATTGGTCCAAGAATCAGGGTCATCAATTGGAACACCATCTATTCTATCAGAATTACCAGCAGCTTCTAATATATAATCTACATACTGCTCAGCATTTAACCACTCTCTTTTATTAGTTGGGCTACTTACACCAGTTTGGTAGTTAAGGTTAAATTTAGTTTTACCTCTTACACCTTTTTTAGTGGTGATAATAACTACACCATTTGCAGCTCTAGAACCATAAATTGCAGCAGCAGAAGCATCTTTTAGTATATCTATAGATTCTACATCATTAAAGTTGATGTCTGAAAGTGGGTTAGTTGAAGCTTCAGTTGGGTCACCTACGTTTTGGCTAGTGATTGGTACTCCATCAATTACAAATAGTGGTTGGTTATCTGCAGTAACAGAAGAAGAACCTCTAATACGCATTTTTATACCTTGTCCAAGTTTACCGTTAGATGCTTCTACAAATACCCCTGAAGCTCTACCTTGTAGTGTTTCTTCAAAGTTAGTTACGGGCATGTTTTGAATATCATCTCCGCTAATCTTAGCAATGTTACCTGTAAGGTCTGTTTTAAGCTGCTCTCCATAACCAGTAATTACAATTTCTGAAAGACTGGTTACATCTTCGTTCATCGTAATGTCTATTACACTTTGGTTGCCAACAACTCTTTCTACAGGAGTCATACCAACGAAAGTGAAAACAAGCGTTGTTTCAGGTGAAGGCACATTGATGGTATATGCTCCATCAATATTAGAAATGGTACCCTGAGTAGATCCTTTTACTACAATAGAAACACCAGGAAGAGGACTATTATCAGCTTCAGATATAACTGTACCAGTTATAGTTTTTTCCTGAGCCAAAAGCATACTTATGCCAACAGAGAACCACAAACTAAAAGTCAGTAATAATTTGTTCATCATAAATTATTATTAAAGTTTGATTAAAAATTGATGTTAATTTTCCTGAGCTGGTTACTTCAGGAATTGCAGGTGTTGAATATGTGCTGTTAATTAAATTTATTCTAGATATTCACCTTTTACAGGTGAGCAAGTGCAAAGAGTGAGGAACTATTATTCCTACTATGTGTCAACTCTGAGAAATTGACTTATTAAAAAAATGTGTGTTTTTCTTCGTTTTAGACTGGTCTACAAGAAAAGGATGTTGTTGAGAACAGTTCCAGGTTTGTTGTAGTAAATTTTTATTCATAAAGTACGATTTATAAATCTCCCCTTTTTGATGGGATAATTTTAAGTTAACTGCAAGTTAATAAGGGAGTAAGCTTATTAGCATCACCTAGAATGTGTGGTTTTTTAGAGGGCAAATAGATTCTAATATCTGATTAAAATCAGCTATAATAAAATGTAGTGTAACTTCGCAAGAAGTTGATTATTAGTGGTTTTGGCTGGTTTTATATTGAATTACTAGCTTTTATTAGGCTAACTAAAGAAGTGAAAACTTAGCTGAGGGATAGATTAATATGACAATTGTCAGCTAAAAGAGAGAAAGTAAGAGGAATATTATAACGTATAGTGGGGGATGTTGAAGAGTGGCTGCCAAAGCAATTTATTACTCGACAGCCAATTTTTTTTTTAAACACTCACATTGTTATCGCGAAGTGCATCATTTAAAGAAGTTTTTAAATCAGTGCTGGCTTTTCTTTTGCCAATAATAATTGCAGCACCTACATGGTATTCACCTGCTTTAAATTTCTTAGTATAACTTCCTGGAATTACAACAGATCTTTCTGGTACATATCCTTTGTATTCCACTGGTTCGTCACCAGTTACATCAATAATTTTTGAGCTTCCGGTAATAGTAACATTTGCACCTAGTACAGCTTCTTTACCTACACGAACTCCTTCAACTAAAATACATCTTGAACCGATAAAAGCGCCATCTTCAATAATTACTGGTGCAGCTTGTACTGGCTCTAAAACACCACCAATTCCAACGCCACCACTCAAGTGTACATCTTTTCCGATTTGAGCACAGCTTCCTACTGTAGCCCAAGTGTCTACCATTGTACCAGAGTCTACGTAAGCACCTATATTTACATAAGAAGGCATCATAATTACTCCTCTGTTTACAAAAGAACCATATCTGGCAATTGCATGAGGAACAACTCTTACACCTTTTTCTTTGTAGTCAGATTTTAATGCAATTTTGTCGTGGAACTCAAATGGGCCTACTTTTATCACTTCCATTTGTTGAAGTGGGAAATATAAAATAACCGCTTTTTTTACCCACTCGTTTACTTGCCAGCCATCTGCTACAGGCTCTGCAACTCTTAGTTCACCTTTATCAAGTGCAGCAACAGTGCTTTCAATTGCATCTATTGTTTCCTTTTCTTTTAAAAGATCTCTGTTATCCCAGGCTTTCTCAATTAAATTTCTGGTGTCCATTTTATTTTAATGTTGTGATAAATAGTATGTTTGAATGAATTATTAATTAGCAAAGCACGCAAATTTTATTATTTAATAAAAAGGATTACAACTAAAAGCTAACTTGGCTCACATTATCTTTCTAATATTTTTGATTTCTTGCAGTATACAGGTACTTTTTTACGTGTTTGTATTCGCTCCTTTCGCATTCTCTAAACCCAAAATACAATCTTCGGTAACTAATTTAAAGGTATCTGTAATTATTGCAGCCAGAAATGAATATGAAAATCTTAAAAATTTGCTGCCTAAACTTAAAGAACAAGAGTATCAGAATTTTGAGGTGATAATTATAAATGATCGATCTGATGATAAAACTGGTGAAATTTTAACCCATTGGGAAAAACAAAATGAATGGCTTAAAGTAGTTCACCATACAGAAATACCTACAGGTGTAAATCCAAAAAAATATGCAATTAGTAAGGGTATAGAGCGGGCTAATGGAGAAATTATAATTCTTACCGATGCCGATTGCTTACCTTATACCTCAAAATGGATTAATACTATAGTTGCTAATTATAGTGAAAAAACTGGTATAGTACTCGGTTATTCTTCCTATATTGCGGACAGTTCTGTACTCAATTTTTTTATTAGATGGGAAACCCTTTATACAGCAGTACAGTATTATTCTTTAGCTCATGCAGGAATACCATATATGGGCGTAGGAAGAAACCTTTCTTATCGAAAAAAACTTTTTATAGATAATAAAGGATTCGAGAAAATTGCAAAAATTACTGGCGGTGACGACGATCTTTTTGTAAGTGGTTTAGCAACTGCTGAAAATACTTCTTATGTCTGTTCATTAGATAGTCAGACTGTTTCAGTTCCAGAAAAAAACTGGAAAGGCTGGTTTAAGCAGAAAATGAGACATCTTTCGGTTGGAGTGCATTATCCTTTAAAGATTGTATTAATTTTAGGTATTTTAAACATAAGTCAGATTTTTTTTTACCTAACATTGCTGCTGCTAGTAATCATTTGGTATAAAATTGTTATTGTTGTTGCAGTTTATTTATTTAGAATGTTAACAGTTTGGCTGGTTTTGAAAAAAGTTGATCAAAAACTAAATAAAAAGAATCATCACTGGCATTTAACTGGTTTTGCACCAATTTTTGAATTGTTTTACGTTGCATATTATATTGTAACTGGTTTAGCTACTCTTACAAACCGAAATATAAAATGGAAGTAAATAAAAAGTTTTCGGATAAGGCACTCGAAGACTTCAAGCTCATAGATGAAGCAATTGAAGGAGACGAGAAGGCTTATGCGGATTTGATGGACAAATACCGAAAGTCGGTTTATCATACCATGTTAAAAATGGTAAGAAATGTGGATGATGCGGAAGACTTGACTATCGAAGCATTTGCCAAAGCTTTTAAAAACCTGTCTAAATTTAAGAAAGATTACACTTTTAGCACTTGGCTTTTTAGAGTAGCTACCAATAATTGTATTGACTTTATTAGAAAGAAAAAACTTGATACAATGAGTATCAATGCAGATATTACCAAAGACGATGGTGATAGCGTAAGTATTGATATAAAAGATAAAAGCCTCGATCCGCAGGAAGTAGCTATAAAAACTCAAAAAATAGAGCTAGTACGCAAGTTTGTAAATCTGTTGCCAGCGAAGTATCAGAAACTGGTAAAGCTACGCTACTTTGAAGAGCTTTCTTATGACGAGATAGCGAAAGAGCTTGATGCACCTTTAGGTACCGTAAAAGCACAGTTACACAGAGCTAGGGAATTACTGTATGATTTAGTAAAAAACAGTAAGAATGTGATTTAAACATTTAGCCAATCAAGATATTTATAAAGGCAGCCCAAAGGCTGTCTTTTGTTTTTTGTGAGATATATAACATCCACTCAGTTTTAATTGACTAGCTTTGCAGAATTGCTAAATTTCTGATGTTAATATGCAGCTTTTACAAAAATACTTTGGTGAAAAAATATCGCCCGCACAGTTAAAGCAATTTGAGTTAATGCTGGAAATGTATAAAGAGTGGAATGCCAAAATCAATGTGATTTCAAGAAAAGACATTGAAAACCTAGAAGAAAGGCATATTTTACATTCTTTATCTATTGCCTATCATTTTAACTTTGCTGATGGAACAAATGTATTGGATGTTGGAACAGGTGGCGGTTTTCCGGGTTTGCCATTGGCAGTTTACTATCCTAATGTACAATTTCACTTGGTTGATTCAATAGGAAAAAAAATAAAGGTGGTAGAAGAAGTAAGTAAAGCACTTGATTTGAAAAATGTTACTTATGCACACCAAAGAGCAGAAAAGGTAAAAGGCAAGTTTGAGTACATAGTTTCAAGAGCGGTTGCAAAAACAGATATGTTGCTCAATTGGGTGAAAAACAAAGTAAAAGAAGACGATAAGGGAGAAAGTGGATTTTATTTTCTGAAAGGTGGCGATCTCGAAGATGAACTAAAAGGTCTAAAATTTCCCTATCAGATTGTAGATTTGCAAAAGGCTTTTAACGAAGAATTCTTCACAACAAAGAAGATTGTGTATATACCATACTAGTAGAAAGTCGACAGGTTTTTGTTTTATTAGATAATTTGATAGTAATATTGCCGGATATTGGCATGACAACAGTTACGATAAAAGACATACAGGCACCTATTGCAGGTGAGATGGCAGAGTTTGAGCGCAAATTCCGCAATTACATGAAAAGTAAAGTTCCTTTGCTAGATAGCATTATGAGCTTTATTGTAAAGCGGAAGGGTAAGCAAATCAGGCCTATACTGGTATTGCTCACTGCCGGAGTTTGTGGAGGTATAAAAGAATCGACATTTAGAGGTGCAGCGCTTATAGAACTTCTTCATACAGCAACTCTTGTGCACGATGATGTTGTAGACGATGCCCATTATCGTCGTGGTTTTTTCTCAGTAAATGCTTTATGGAAAAATAAAATTGCAGTGCTTGTAGGTGACTACTTGCTCTCGAGAGGATTGCTTTTGTCTATAGATAATGACGATTTCGGTTTCTTAAAAATAATTTCTAATGCAGTAAGAGAGATGAGTGAAGGCGAGTTGCTACAAATTGAGAAAGCTCGTAGGTTAGATATTACAGAAGAAATTTATTTTGAAATTATCAGACAAAAAACGGCTACATTACTTTCGGCTTGTTGTTCTGTAGGAGCCAGCTCGGCAGATGCTGATGTGGAAATACAGAAGAAGATGGGAATAATGGGAGAGAAGTTAGGTATTGCTTTCCAGATAAAAGATGATCTTTTTGATTATGGAGAAGATGAAGTTGGTAAGCCACGTGGTATAGACATAAAAGAAAAGAAAATGACGCTGCCACTAATTTATGCACTTAACAATGCATCGTGGTTAGAAAAAAGAAAAATGATTAATATAGTAAAAAACAAAAGCGAAGACCCTGAAAAAGTAAAAGAGGTAATCAATTTTGTAAAGGCTTCTGGTGGCTTAGACTATGCAAGAGATGCAATGTTTAGGTATTTTGATGAAGCCAAAGAAATGCTCAAAGATTTTGACGATTCGATTTATAAAATCTCTCTTGAGAAACTCATGAGTTTTGTAATTGAAAGAAAAAAATAAAAAAAAACGGCTGATTTATCAGCCGTTTTTTTTTGTTAGCTTTTGGTTTCGTCGCTCAATTCTTTTTTAAGACCATTCATGCTTTTTCTAATATTTTCAGAAATTGCATCGCCCAATTCTTTAACAGATTTTGTACTCTTTGTTGCCATATCTTCTAACTCACCTTTAAGTTCGTCAGCTTTTTTAGAAATGTCATCTAGAGTTTCTTTTCCACTACCTGGAGCTACTAGTAAACCAGCTATAGCTCCGAGTGAAGCGCCTGCTAACGCTGCGAGTAATATCTTGGCATTATTGTTCATAGATGAAAAAAGTTTAATTATTAGGATTAAAAAAAATGATAGAGATTACATGTTCAGTAGAGACAAATGTCTATCCATATAACATAAAACAAAGGATAAAGTATTTGAGAAAAGCAATTATTTTTTCCCAAATCCAATTTCGGCTAATCTTTCTGCCAAAAACTCGCCAGCAGTCATATCGCTGTATTTTTTAGGATTTTCTTCATCAACACAACTTTCTAAACAAGTTAAGTCCATATCTGAGCGAGGGTGCATAAAAAATGGAATAGAATATCTAGAAGAATTCATCTTATCTTTTGGTGGGTTTACCACTCTGTGTATGGTCGATTTTAGTTTATGGTTTGTCAACCTGTCTAGCATGTCGCCAACATTCACAACTATTTGGTCTGGTAGTGCAGTTATAGGAATCCACTCTCCATCGCGTCTTAATACTTGCAAGCCATCTGCACTAGCGCCCATTAATAAAGTAATTAGGTTGATGTCACCGTGTTCAGCAGCTCTTACTGCATCATCAGGTACTTCTTCAGGATTAGGAATAGGGTAGTAATGTATAGGTCTTAAAATACTGTTTCC
This sequence comes from Chondrinema litorale, assembly GCF_026250525.1. GTDB lineage: Bacteria > Bacteroidota > Bacteroidia > Cytophagales > Flammeovirgaceae > Chondrinema > Chondrinema litorale. Next base: position 1,179,456 of record NZ_CP111043.1, on the reverse strand, counting down.
TTTACTTGCTTTGTCATCAAAAAAGTTTTCGTCTAAACCAAGATAAATGGCAATTGCACGAAGCATATGTAAACCAGTTTCTTCTAAGGTTCTAAATACCTTGTTTCCAACATTTTGAAAATCAGGAAGTTCTGCTGGCCATATATTGTGTGGGTACTCTGCTGTTACTTCGTCTCCCTCTTTCTTTTCCTGACCAATATGAAAAAATTCTTTTAAGTCTCCGGTTGTTCTGCCTTTAGCATGCTCTTTTCCTTTACCAATATATCCTCGCTGGCCTTGTAATTCTGGCTTCTCGTATTTTTGTTTTAAATCTTCTCTTAGACCAAAAAATGCTTTTACATTAAAGTAAAGCTTATGGGTCATTTCTTCTGTTAATCCGTGGTTTTTTATCGCAACAAAACCAATTTCGTTATAGGCATCTCCTAAAGCTTTTACAAAAGCAGCTTTTTTCTCAGGATCACCAGAAGTAAAATCGTTAAGGTCAAGAGAAGGAATTTCGTTGTATAGTTTCATATTTTTTATTAGTTACTCTTTTATTAAATAGTCAATTTTAGACTGGTTTTCTTCAAAATAAATCAATTTAGCTATCAGAGGGTTTAATTCTTTTATAAATAATGATAAATATCGGCAAAATTAAAGTTTTTCATTTTTTCATCGCATTTTTACATTTCAAAAACCATATGCTCTCTAATTAATTTATACTATTAGAAGAATAAACCTAATATTTAAAAACTGAATTATGAAAAACTATTTAGTGAATTTATTAACTGTACTTAGTTTGTTTTTTTACGCATGTAGCGGACAACAAACAACTAATACACAGGAAGAAAGCGACACGACTGAAACTACTCAAGAGACTACTGCTTCTGCAGATGAAACTGTAATGGAAAAAGATGGTATCAAAATATATCCAGCAACTACATCTCCAGAATTTCCAGATGCTAAACTAGAACTTAATGCACCAACGTTAAACGAAACTTTAACTGCTGGAAGCACTACGTTTGATTATACGGTAACTAATTATGAGTTAGGCGCGCAAACTACTGATGCGGAGCAAAAAGATTGTGCTAATTCTGGTAAAGGACAGCACATTCACTTAATTCTTAACAACGAGCCTTATATCGCAAAATACGAAAATAAGTTTGATGTAGACTTGAAAGACGGACACTATGTTGCACTTTCATTTATCTCTCGTTCTTACCACGAAAGTATTAAAACTGATGCTGCTTATGTGTTAACTCAGTTTAATGTAGGTAGTGCAACTGAAGAGTCTGATTTAAGTCAACCATTACTTTTCTATAGCAGACCAAAAGGTGAGTACAGTGGAGATGATACTAAAAAACTTCTTTTAGACTTTTATCTAGTAAATACTGATATTTCAGAAAGTGGCAATAAAGTTAAAGCTACTATTAATGGCTCTACAGAATTTATGTTTGATACTTGGACTCCATATTTTGTAGAAGGTCTTCCAATGGGAGATAACACTATTAAATTAGAATTAGTAGATGGTGAAGGAAATCCTGTAGGAGACGGATTTAATACAATTGAGCGTACTTTCAAATTAAGTCAGCTTAACTAATAAGTTAAATTTTTTTAGAAAATATTTGAATAAGACGATCTCGGTTTGGTTTATAATATATAGATCTGCTGAGATCGTTTTTTAATTTTTAAGTTAACATTTTTTAGAATTGAAATTTTCCGGAAACCTATTTTTAGTCGTACTTATCCTCCTTTTAGCAGCAAGTAGCTGTGGCGACACAAACAAACCTCCCAAACTTAGTAAGGATGAAAAGAAGGAAAGAAAGCAACTGGATATAAGAAAAAAGCCAGTTACCGGAATTCAGTTTGATACTGACGCTGAAACCTTTAAAACGGGAGATAGCATAGCATTAAGTATTGTCCCTTTAAAAGGAGCTCCTGGCATCGATACTGTAACTTGGTTAATAGATGGCAGACAAAAATTTATTACAGATACAGAGCCATTTAGCTTCGGTTTTAATACTGAAGATTTGGGGACAGGAAAGCATATTGTTACAGCTATGAGTAAGCTTGCAGACCAAACAAGAGATAGAAGACAAGAAACTATAGAATTGTTTTCGGATGTTGTTCCTGAAGAATATTCGTACAATATTATTAATGAATATCCTCATGATGGCAATGCTTGGACGCAAGGTTTACTAATTGTAAATGGAGAATTATTCGAAGGAACTGGAAGGAAAGGAAGTTCTTCATTAAGAAAAGTAAATATTAAGACTGGCGAAATAATTCAATTTAGAGAGTTAGATGCAACTCTTTTTGGCGAAGGTATTGTGATTTTTAACGATGAGATTTTTCAACTTACCTATCAGTCTAGAGTTGGTAAAGTCTACGATAAAGAAACATTCCAATTCAAAAGAGATTTTCAATATGCCACAGAAGGTTGGGGACTCACAACTAATGGCACGTATTTGATTATGAGTGATGGCTCCAATATTTTATATTATATGGATCCGGGTTCTTTTACAGAAGTAAAAAGAATTGAGGTTTACAATAATAAGGGGCCAGTTGATCAACTAAATGAGTTGGAATTTATTAATGGTGAAATTTATGCAAATATCTGGCAGACCGACCGAATTGTAAGAATAGATCCGAAAAGTGGAAAAGTTTTGGGTGAAATTGATCTCTCAGGGTTAAGAGAAAAAGCAATAACTCCACAAAAAGGGGATGTACTTAATGGAATTGCCTATGATAAAGATACTGATAAGTTATATGTTACAGGTAAGTGGTGGACAAAGCTTTTTGAAATTAAGCTTAAGAAATAGTAAAATTCCTTCTTCTTTTTGACTTATAAGTATCATTAAAATTTGGCAAATACTTAAATTTTTCAATAAAATCAATTCTTAACTACACTATACTGTATTACAATTGACACTAATGCGTTCAATAATTTGAAAGAGTATTCTTTTTCGGATTCAAAATGTTATGTCAATGTATAATAATATGGTTAGAGCATTAAATCTATTGATACTAATATTTGTATCAAGCCAACTTTTTTCATTTGCCCCAACCAAGATTCCTAATGAAGAACACGGAATTAACGAAACCTGGTGGAAAGGGCTAGAGCCTGCCTGGAAACGTTTTTTTGTTTCTAATGTGGGGGTTAATGAAAATCCTACAAAAGCTGATTTCGACAAGATCTATGCAATGGATGCGATAGACTGTTCTATGACTACCATTACAAGTTTAAAGCCGCTTAAAGAGCTTAAAAAGCTTAAATCTTTATGGTGTGATCAAACAGCTATTATGAGCATTGAACCACTTAGCGAGTTGGAAGAATTACGTAACCTTAATATAGGTCAAACTAAAGTTTTAGATTTATCTCCTATTTCTAAATTACAAAATCTTAAAAAGCTTGAGATTTATAAAACAAAAATAACAGATTTAAGCCCGCTGAAAGGATTAGTAAATTTAGAAGTAATTGATTGTTCAAGTACTCCAATAGAAGATTTGTCACCGCTTGCAAATTTAAAAAGTTTGGAGGTTTTGTATTGTAATAATACAAAGGTAAGTAGCCTAGAGCCTCTGGGTGACATCGCTTCAATTGTAGAAATATCTTTTTTAAGAACGAGTGTAAGTAATCTTGCTCCACTTAAAAATATGAAAAACCTGAGAGAAGTAGTATTTCAACACACTGGTGTGAGTAGTCTTGATCCATTAAATGGAATTAGTAGTCTATCTATTGTTTATTGTGACGACACGAATGTTACAGATGAGCATATTCAGAAATTTGTAAATGCTAATCCAAATTGTGAGGTTTATTAAATAATAAAGTTTTCATAACAAAAGAGCCAGCTATACAAGCTGGCTCTTTTGTTTATGTCTGAATGCTATTCTCTGTCATTCAGTTTAATGGTGAGCTGCTTTACTGTATTGTTTGGGTCGTTACAGTAAATAAGCACAGATCGATCTTGAGTCCCCTTTTTTCCAATATCTTTTACTGCAACTTTAAGATTAGTAAAATCGAAAGGCTCTATTGTTCTTTTATCTATTTTATAAATTTCACATCCATAATTTGTGACAATTTTTTGAATTTCAAGTTCAGTTTCTCCACTATTAGAAATCACAAATTCTACAATTTTATCTTCATTTTCACTAAGTGAGATGTTGCCAAGATTTACAATCGAATCAGAAACAACTAGTTTTGGAAAGTTTCCTAATTCGCTTTCTGAGAAACTATTTGAAAAATGTTGTTGAATAGAAGCTTTTACTACTATACTAAATGCTGGAACAATTTCTTCAGATTCACCAATTTTATAAAGTGTAATACTATCTGTTACTTCTCCAAAGTCATTTTTTAGTTCCGGATTATAAAATAATGATATATTACTAGGTTGTCTAGATGGAAGCTCAAAACCATTGCTAAAGCCAATTTCCATATAGTCTGGGCCTGTAATACTGTCTGCAAGAAGGTAAGTGCTGTCATTGTCATTATAGATTTCGACCTTTCTCCTTATAATTCCCTTATTAGTGATGTTTCCAAGAAAAACATATTTATTTCTAAATCTTAAATTTTCTTTATTCACATATGGAAAGTCGATACTTGTATTCAACGAGAATGGTTCAATAAATCCATCTATCACTAATTCTGTTTTTTTGGGGACAGCATTTTCTGCAATAACAGTAAAAGATTTTTGGAAAGGCCCTGCTTTATATGGAGAAAATATAACTTCTACATAGCCTTTACTTCCAGGTTCAACTGCTTCTGTAGAAAAATTTGATACAGTACATGCACAGTCTGTATCAACTGTAGATATTTTTACTGGTGCACTTCCAGCTACTATGTATTCAAATTTATATTTAACAGGAAACTCCTCTTCTGAAATACTTCCCAACTCTGCTCTGGTGTTTTCAAAACTGATAATGCCATTCTGAGCAAAAGCAGTTAATTGATGTATTACTAGATATAGGGCGAGAAAAAATATTTTTCTTAGCATAAAAAATGAGATTAAAAATACAAATATATAAACTGCTTAGTCCTTTCATAAAAAGTGTAATAAAAAGGATATTTGATCAAGGCAATAAAAAAGTATAAATTTGCATGCCAAATATAAACTGTCTTATCGCTTCTTTATTTAGAAGAGGAAAGTCCGGGCAACGCAGAGCACCACACTTCTTAACGGGAAGGGGCCTTAGGGTTACAGAAAGTGCCACAGAAAATATACCGCTCTTTGTAAAAAGAGTAAGGGTGAAATGGTAGGGTAAGAGCCTACCGCTTTGCTGGTGACAGCAAAGGCAGGGTAAACCTTGTGGGTTGAAAAACTAAATAAGCCTTGTCTTACCTGGAAACAGGAGTAGAATTGCTCGTTCGATGTCGTAAGAGAGCAAGGCGGGTAAGTTGATAGACATACAGAGTGATTTGTATGCGAGACAAATGATAAGGATTTTGCAATTGTAAAATACAGAACCCGGCTTATAGGTTTGTATTTGGTAATTTTTTAAACTAAAATAAGAATATTGGAGTAGATCTCTATCTATTAACTTTTTAGTGATAATAATGTCTTAAAATGCCGTTTTTTGATACTAAGGGTTATTTTTTATTTTTTGAAAACCTCAACCTTATTGGGATAAACTTCTTATGGCAAAAATTTTAATTGTAGATGACGAAAAGAGTATTAGATATACTCTCCGGGAAATCCTTGAATTTGAAAAGTATAAGATAGATGAAGCCAAAGACGGTGAAGAAGCACTGGAGATGATAAAGGCTAACGACTACGATGTGGTACTGTGTGACATTAAAATGCCTAAGATGGATGGCATTGAACTGTTAGAGCAGGCAATGGAATTGGGTAAAGATATGCAGTTTATTATGATATCTGCACATGGTACAATTGATACTGCAGTTGAGTCAACAAAGAAAGGTGCATTCGATTTTATACAGAAGCCACCAGATCTAAATAGATTGTTGCTTTCTGTTAGAAATGCGCTAGATAAATCTAATTTAGTACAAGAAACTAAAGTACTCAAAAAGAAAATATCTAAAACTTTTGATATTATAGGAGAATCTGAACCAATAGAATCTGTGAAAGATACTATTGAGAAAGTTGCTCCTACAGAAGCTAGAGTTTTAATTACGGGACCAAATGGTTCTGGGAAAGAGTTGGTTGCCAAATGGTTACATACTAAAAGTCAGCGTTCTTCTGCACCATTAATAGAAGTAAACTGTGCAGCTATTCCTGCTGAGTTGATAGAGAGTGAGTTATTCGGCCACGAGAAGGGAGCTTTTACTTCAGCAGTAAAGCAACGAATTGGTAAATTTGAGCAAGCTAATGGTGGTACGCTGTTTTTGGATGAGATAGGAGACATGAGTCTTTCTGCTCAAGCAAAAGTATTAAGAGCTTTGCAAGAAAATAAAATAACGAGAGTTGGTGGAGATAAAGAGATTAAAGTAAACGTAAGAGTACTTGCAGCGACGAACAAAGATTTAAAAGAAGAAATCTCTAAAAAGAAATTTAGAGAAGATTTGTATCATAGACTTAGTGTGATTTTGATTAAAGTTCCTTCGTTGAATGATAGAAAAGATGATATTCCTTTACTTGTAGATAAGTTTCTGGGAGATATTGCAATGGAGTATGGAGAGAGCCCTAAAAATATTACTGAAGCGGCACTTCAAAAATTGCAAGAAGCAGATTGGTCTGGAAATATTCGTGAACTACGAAATGTAACTGAAAGACTTGTAATTATGAGCCAGCAGGAGATCACTGGAGATGATGTTGAGAAGTATCTTTAATTAGGTGAATTGTAAAAAAAGAGCCAGTATTTAAATACTGGCTCTTTTTTTTATACTCTGGCATCTATTTCTTTAATCTCTTTTTTCTCCATTTTTTGAATATCTTTTTTTGCATAAGTTGGGCATGTCTTATATGCACAAGAAGATAAGCCAGCTGCTAAAAAAAATGAGAATAATAACAATTTAAGCTTCATGACAAACAGGTTTTTCAAATTAATATAAATTGGTTATTTTGATCTTTGGTTGATATTCTAATTAAAAAAATCTTTGTATAAAATTATAATCTTTTTAGACTAATAGTAATTGTATTAAGACAAATTAAGTAATTAATAGATTACAGCCTCTTATATCTGATTTATCTAGTCTTCCTCTCACCTCAAATTCCTTTTTTCCCTCTGTAGTAAAATTTCCAATATCATTTGTCTCGATAAAACAACAGGAATCTATATTAGCTAAGTCAATTACATTAATTGTTCCATTTTGTCTAATTGTATCAACAGAAAATGGGTCACTAACGTCTCTAATCAAAATTCCTGCCCAATCTGGTCCAGAAAACACTCCATTTCCTTTAGAATAAAACTGAGATAATAACTCTGTCATTCCATACTCCGAATGAACCTCAGAAATATTCAATTTTCTTTTGAGTATTTCGTGTATTTCTTCTCTTATCATTTCTTTTCTTCTTCCCTTCATTCCTCCTGTTTCCATCACTATAACTGACGAAAGGTCAATTTCGTATTTTTCGGCAAGGTCTAATAGGGCAAAAGTGACTCCTAACAGTATAATTTTCTTGTTTTTTACTTTCGCTTCAGCTAATTGTTCAACAAGTTTTTCTATATTATGTAGGAAAAAACCAGAGTCACTTTGGGCATTTTCGATAAAATGTTGAACCATAAATATTAGAGAAGAATTACTTCTTTCTAAATATGATGGCAGTAAAGCATAAATTGAAAAATCCTTTAATGAACCATAGAAACTGTTGAAAATCTTTTCAGAAGCAACTTTGTAAAAATCAGGGTCACTTACAAAATGTCTACTTGTTTGCATACCAGTTGTTCCGCTACTTTCAAAAGTGATTACCGGATTGGCATGCTTACAAATTACATTACTGGTTTTGAAAAAGGAAATGGGAAGAAACGGTATGTTTTCAATACGGTTAATTTCTTTCGGTTTTACCTTTAAAGCTTCTAAATACTCTTTATAAACAGGGTTTTCTTTCGCTTGAAAATAAAAGATTTCAAGACATAATTCTTTAAATTCCTGCTCATTCTTATCTTTTAATACCTCTTCTTTTAATTTTTCAACCATTTTCTTTAAGCAAGTTATTAATTATACAACTTTTAGTTGCATTTTGGTGTCTCAATTTGCACAATGCTAATCATACAAAAAATGACAAAAAGAAGTTTTAAACATATAGATTTTTTGTGGGATATTTTTTGTCTTTTGTGTGTTAGTATACATAATGTCCTAATTTTGAGAGCTTAATTTTTTTCTTTAATCATGCAGTCACATCGCTATATACCAGCAATTTTACTTTTATTTTTAGGAGGTTGTTTTTCAGAACCAGAATATTCTAATGTTCCTGAGATTGACTTTAAGTCAATACAACAATATACTGTTTTAGATGCATTTAACCAGCCACAAGGTGGTGTCGAGATTACAATTACATTTCAAGATGGAGATGGTAATTTGGGTTTAGATTTAAATGGTGAAGATGCCGATAATCCTGATTTTGCAGATTACTTAGTAAGTGATACAGGAGATTCTACACTAAACAAGTATAGAAATAATTACTTTATTGATGTTTATAGGAGAGAGGGAGATGTATTTCAATTAGTTGAATACCCAGATGAATCGAGCTTTTCAGGGGTGTTTCCGCACTTAAGCGATTCTGAAAAAGAAAAGCCAATAGAAGGTGATTTAGAGTATACGTTTATTTTATTGCCTTCAAGTGGAACTAGTCCTCTAAGTGAAGGTGATGTAATTAAGTTTGAAATACAAATTGCAGATAGAGACCTACAAGATAGTAACATCATAGAATCAGATACAATTACTGTTATAGGCTATTAACTCTTAATAGTAGTAAAATAACTGGTCTTTTTTTAGATGCTTTAGTAGTCTAAATTGAAACAATCCCTAAATTTGCGGCCATGAAAGATTTGTTGGATGAATTATCATGGAGAGGTATGGTGCATGATACCACTCCTGGATTGAAAGAGCATTTTGAAAAGGGGATGGTTAAGGGATATATAGGTTTTGACCCTACAGCCTCATCTTTACATATTGGTAATTTAGCTACTGTAATGTTGCTCAAGCAATTACAGTTAGCTGGTGGAAAACCTTACGCGCTTGTTGGTGGAGCTACTGGTATGATTGGTGACCCTTCTGGAAAGTCTAAGGAGCGTAATCTACTAGATGAAACTACCCTAAGAGAAAATCAGGCAGGTGTAAAATCACAGCTTGAGAAATTTCTTGATTTTGATTGTGGTGATAACTCTGCTGTTATTGTAAACAATTACGATTGGTTTAAAGAGATTGGTTTTCTTCAATTTTTAAGAAATGTGGGAAAACATTTATCTGTAAGCTATATGATGGCTAAAGATTCTGTGAAATCTCGATTAGAAGATAAAGGTATTTCTTTTACAGAGTTTTCTTACCAGTTACTACAAGCATACGATTTCTGCCATTTGTATAAAGAAGATGGTATTACACTGCAAATGGGTGGATCAGATCAGTGGGGAAATATTACTTCTGGTACAGAGCTAATTAGAAGAATGGAAAGTGGTGAGGCATATGCACTTACAACTCCGCTTCTAACTAAAGCTGATGGAAGTAAATTTGGTAAAAGTGAGGCTGGTAATGTGTGGTTAGATGCAGAGAGAACTTCCCCTTACAAATTTTATCAGTTTTGGCTTAACATAGCAGATACTGAAATCTCAAAAGTATTACGTGTATTTACTCTGTTTTCTCAAGAAGAAATCGAAGCGATTGAGAAAGAAAATGAAAATAATCCTAATGCTTTAAAAAGAATTATTGCTCAAGATATTACTACTAGAATTCATTCTGAGAAGGATTATGAGAATGCTGTAAGTGCATCAGAAATATTATTTAAAAAATCTGGTGTTACAGAAGCATTAAGATCTTTAGATGAAAAACTTTTACTTGAGGTATTCGAAGGGGTAGATCGTTTTACGGTTTCTAAAGACAGTATTTCTGGTAAGCCTGATGTTCTAACTTTTCTTGCAGAGCAAACCTCAGTGTTTTCTTCAAAAGGAGAAGCTAGAAAGATGATTGCAAATGGTGGTGTAAGTATTAATAAAGAAAAAATTGCAGCAGCAGACGCATTAGTAGACCACGAGCTTTTACAAGGAAAATATCTGTTAGTTCAAAAAGGGAAGAAAAACTACTACCTAATAGAAGCTGAATAAAAAATAATTTGAATTATATTTTAAGCCACTTAATATATTAAGTGGCTTTTTTGTTGAATTTAATTGAATATTGATGCCTCAGTTTTTAAAAGGTCTAGTAATTATAATGCTGCTGTTTGCGGTAGGTGAGTTTATAAGTTTTGCTCTTAATATTCCTGTGCCTGGAAATGTAATCGGGATGCTTTTCATGTTTGCAGGCTTACAATATGGTCTAATAAAAAGAGATGCTGTTGAAGGAATTTCAAAACAATTGATTGGTTTGCTAAATCTGTTTTTCATTCCAGCAGGAGTAGGGCTATTAGCATACGAAAGTTTATTGAAAGATAACTTATTAGTGATTGTGCTGGCTTCTGTTTTAAGTTCATTAATAGTTATGGCTGTTGCTGCATCTGTGTTTTTATATTTGAAAAAGAGATAATGAGGTTTTCTGCAGAAATACTATGGGTAAGTTTAACCGTGCTTATATATTATATAGCACTTACACTATATAAAAAATTTAAATCACCCTTGTTAAACCCAGTATTAGTGAGTGTAATATGTTTAATTGCTATTCTAAAAATTAGCGGTGTACAAGCTGCAGAGTATTCAAAGAGTGTAAATGTAATTACGTTTTTTTTGGGGCCATCTGTGGTAGCATTAGGCTTTATGTTATCTCAACAATGGGATTTGATACGAAAAAACCTGAAAGCAATTTTTTGGAGTGTTTCACTAGCAAGTCTTGCAGGAATTTTAAGTGCTACAGCTATCGCATACCTTCTTGGAGCAGAAAGTAAAATAGTGGCAACCTTAGCTCCCAAATCGGTAACTACACCAATAGCTATAGGTATTGCAGAAAAAACCAATGGCATTGTTGCGTTAACTGCTGCAATAGTAATTGCAGTTGGTGTTTTTGGAGCTGTAGTAGGGCCCACATTTTTAAACATGATAAATATTAAAGATGCATTTGCAAGAGGATTAGCTATGGGAACAGCAGCTCACGGTATCGGAACAGCAAGAGCAGTAGAAGAAGGAGAAACTACAGGAACTGCAGCAGCACTTTCTATAGGTTTAGCAGGAGTGTTTACAGTTGTGTTTATATTTTTAATTTATTTTTTTATTGGAGATTGGGATCAAATCTCAAATTACCTGAATAATTTTTTCAATTCTAGTAAAATTCTTACATCTGAAACAAAACTAAAAATAAGCTGCTTTTCAATGTTTTTTTCTTGAAAAAACAAAAAGGAATCTTGGAAAAAGAAAAGATGGCCAATTATGAATAAAAAAAGTTCCCCTTATAAAGTTTTTTTTGACGCCTTTAGTTTGCGTTTTCAAATATATTTATACATTTGTAATACAATAGTAAATATTTAATGCTTTGTGTTAAGTATTTCTTTTTTCATAGCTGGTTGAAAGAATCACAAGGGGTAGATTTACTTCTACCCTTGTGTTTTTATTTTTCAGAAATCCCACCTAAATTCTTTCCTTTTTACTTTTTCATTACATTTAAATTGTATATTTATCGACATAAGTAAATATGTTTGTTGATGAATATTACTCAGAAAAAATTTAAAAGAATATTAGTTGCCAATAGAGGAGAAATAGCAATAAGAGTTATTCGCTCTGCTAAAGAAATGGGAATCGAGACCGTTGCTGTTTACAGTGATGCTGATCGAAATGCTCCCCATGTGAAACTTGCCGATTTTGCCTGTCATATTGGAAAATCTCCTTCAACAGATTCTTATCTTCAAGGTAAAAAAATTATTGATGTTGCACTTTCCTTAGATGTTGATGCCATCCATCCGGGTTATGGTTTTCTTTCTGAAAATGCTGATTTTGCCAAAAATGTAAGTGAAGCAGGTATTGTATTTATTGGTCCATCTCCAGAAGCTATAAAAGTAATGGGAGATAAGTTAGCCGCAAAAGCTGCTGTTCAGGCTTATAATATACCTTTGGTTCCTGGAACAGATAAAGCTATTAAAGATATTAATCTAGCTAAAAAGAAAGCGCAAGAAGCAGGTTATCCTATTCTAATTAAAGCGAGTGCTGGTGGAGGTGGTAAAGGAATGAGAGTGGTTGAAAAAGAGGAAGATTTCGAAGAGCAAATGGAAAGAGCAGTAAGCGAAGCACAATCTGCATTTGGAGATGGCTCTGTTTTTATTGAGAAGTATATAACCTCACCTAAGCATATAGAATTACAAGTTTTGGGTGACCAACATGGTAATATAGTCCACTTGTTTGAGCGGGAGTGTTCTGTGCAGAGAAGGCACCAAAAAGTTATTGAAGAAGCACCATCTAAAGTGATTACAGAAGAAAAAAGAGCTCAGATGGGTAAAGATGCTATAAACGTTGCAAAAGCTTGTAGTTATTTTGGTGCGGGTACTGTAGAGTTCATCATGGATGAAAATTTAAATTATTATTTTCTTGAGATGAATACACGCCTTCAGGTGGAGCATCCAGTAACAGAAATGATCACAGGAATTGATTTGGTAAAAGAGCAAATTAAAATTGCTGAGGGAAGTGCATTGAGTTTCTCACAAGACGAAGTTGAAAAAAGAGGCCATGCTATTGAGGTCAGGGTATATGCTGAAGATCCTGAAAATAATTTTTTACCTGATACTGGAACATTAAATATTTACCAGAGACCTCAAGGTTTAGGCGTAAGAGTAGACGACGGTTATGAGGAAGGTATACCAATTCCTATCTTTTATGATCCCATGATAGCAAAACTAATTGTACATGCTAAAAACAGGGATGAGGCAATCGCCAGAATGCTAAGAGCAATTGAAGAGTATAATATTAGTGGTATTAAAACAACTTTACCTTTTTGTCAATTTGTTTTAGGTCACGATTCATTTGTAAGTGGTAAATTTACCACCAAATTCGTGGAAAAGTTTTTTGCTCCTGAAGTACTTTCGCAAGAGTTATCTGAACAGGAATATCAGGCTGCATCAGTTTTGATATATGAATATTTGCAAAAGACAGGAGCAAATGAAACTGCAAACCCAATACAAAATAAAGCAGGTAATAGTAAGTGGAAAGAAAGATTAAGATGATTAATACAAAAAAACTATTTACAGCAAAAAAATATATTTATCTTTTTTTATTGACTGTGCTAAGTGCATGCACGGGCCAGAGAATATCTGAAGAGGCATTTAGTAGCAATACTTGGCGGCAAGACAAAAAAGGCTGTAATGGTGAAAGATTAGAAATAAAAGAAGAGTTTGATACTATTAAAGAGCAATTAATAGGTCTTAGTGAAACAGAGACAAGGAATTTCCTTGGAGCTCCTGATAAAGTTCAGCTTTTTGAAAGAAATCAAAAATTCTATATCTATTATTTAGAGCCTGGTGCTCAGTGTGAAGGGAAGGAAGGAAAGGAAGGCAAAAGTTATCACATTAGATTTAATTCGATTAATCAGGTTAATGAGATAAGTCTTGTTTTGCCTTCTTTGTAAGCTATTTTATTTACTTATAGTAATATCCAAATTGCTCACCTGAAATTTTGGGTTTCTCTCATTTTGAGAAATCCATTTGTGAAATCGATCTGGATCAATAGTTTTAATACCTCCAGCTTCTGGATTTACTTCCAGAATTGGTTTTTTGTATTCTTCTTCAGAGAAGATTACAAATACTCGGTTAAATAATTTTTCTTTTGTAGTGTAAGCAACAATAGGATCAACTATGCTTCTGCTTAAATCAGGAAAGTAGTTTTTATGATGATCTTCGGAAAATAGTATATATTCTACATCAGAATTAACTGGTACAGCATTTTCCATATCACCATTCATTTTACTATAAGGGAATAATCTATAAACTTTGCCATCTTCATTATCTTCCATATAAATACTAAGGTAACCTTTTATAGGTGATCTGAAATTGAAATACATCCTATCTCTATTATGAAAATTACTGGTTACGCAATTCTCAGTAATGCAATTCATTGGGTATATTTCAAAAGCAGTTTCTGCTTCTGTAATTTCTCTAGCTTTACCTTTTATTTCACAAAATAGCCAAAGTTCATTGCTTATTCCGCTTGTGTTTTCTTGATCTCTCGTAACCCATTCAAGCTTTTCAATCTCCATTTCAACAATTTCACCCTTTACCATTGAGTTTCCAATAGTGTTCATTTGAGTGTTTGTTTGAACCCTATCACCACTTTGTATATTTTCAATATAAGTATTTGTACCTTGTACTATAACTCTCCCAAAAACTTTTTCAAGTGCGTTAATTCTTGCGGCATCTATCACTCTTTGTTTAGCCTCACCTATACAATTTGCCTCTTCCATTCTGATTTCGGCGCTTCCTGAAACATTTACGAGTTTTGCTTTTTGAGCAAAAGAAGTTTGAAGAGTAAGTATTAGTGCAGTTAAAACTAAAGAAGTTTTGAATGATTTGTTGAGGCTCCACATTTTATCTTCATTTAAAAAAAAAGGTTGGAAAATTTGATTGTAGCCAAATTAACCAACCTTTTATTTATATTTTTAAATTATTATTTTAAATCGAGGATGTTATCAAGTTTCTCGTGAATAATATTGGTTTCTTCTTCCAATTTATTTCTGATCACTTTTTTTGCACCGTTCATCGCATTTTCACGATCGTAGAAGATTTTTAATTGAACTTCAATATTTTTTCTTCCCACTTCTCTGTATACTTTGTAAACAGGATCAACTTCGTTAATTACGTTTTTAATCATGTTTTTAGAACCTGCAACAACTTTAGTAACTGAAGCAGCCTCTTCTCTTGTTAACTGTTGGTTAGCTACAGAAGCTTCGATTAACGCTGCAACTTGAGTTTCGATTTGACCAGCTAGATTTAGTTTAGCTAGCTCTAAAGCTTGTAAATCTGCTGCAGATTTAGACTCTGCTACTGCGTTACCATCTGCATCTAAATATTTCTTTTTACCTTCTTCATCGTAATCAAGTAACATTGACCAAGAGCGTTCAAGAGATTTCTCTATTGGTAGTGCACCTGGAGCAACATTCCAACCATCTTTTTTCATTTTTTTTCCTTGCTTACGAGCTTCTTTCATCGCCTTAAGATCTTTCTTTTTCAACTTTGGAGGTTGAGCTAAAGAAATACTAGCTATACCAAAAGACAATAGAATAGAAAATAGTAGAATGAATTGTTTTTTCATTTTTATAAAATTTGAGTGTAATTCAAAATAGTAGTAATAAATAACTAATATTAATTGATGTTTGAAATTTTATACGGGGGAAATAACTTTAAGTTATATTTTATTCCTTATTTTTTGTAAATAATAGTAAAAAATAATAATCAGGATTTCTAAAAGTTTAATCGCATTGAAGTTAACGAAAATATAAAAAATAGGTTATTAAATAGTTACGATTTTTTTAGCTCAGATAGCATCTCAGAACTCACTTTTTCCGCAATTTTCTTCAATGCAGCTATTCCTGCTCTCTCATAGTTTACACTACCTCCTTTAATATCTTTAAAAGAACCTTTGTAAACTTCCATACCTGAACTTAAATCAGTTACAGAAACGGTAGCATCAGCAAAGGAAAAGTACAAACCTTCAAAAGTATTACCATTTCTAGCATTGGCTTTTATATCTATTGCAAAGTCTGCTTGCGACATATCAGATGTAAATGCAAAGCCATTGTTAGATAAGGCTTCTTTTAAACTAGGTTCAATAAAAGGTATAGTTAACTGTTGTCCCATGTTTGTTTCGGATGTTGTTATAAACATCGATAAGCCACTAACATTTAGAAAAAACTTGGTTGTAGGTATCTGATGCTCCTGCAGTATTTTTTGATAATATGCTGATGATTCATCTATTCCAACAAAACTGGCAATATCAATTTCTGCTTTTATAATCTGCATTTTTTTGTCGGATGTTATTTTTCCAACAAATGCTTTTGCAACTCCAAATCGATCAGTTTTTACTGTTCCTATTACTTTTCCATTCTCTTCTAAAAACGAAAATTTTATAGGTAAGTTCGCTAACATGTTCTCTGTATTGCTTCCAAGATAGTTTACCTGTATATTAATAGGCAAATTTAAATCCTGATTAACTTTAGCATTTAGACTAGGATTTAAAGCTTTTAGTTCAAGCTGATCGAGTAAGTTGGCTTTCTGAATATTTTCTGGAATGTAATCTAAGTTGTTAGCTTCAAGCCATTCATATGGAAGACTGGCTTCCATACTAGCAGATGTTTCACCATTATTATTTATATTATAAATAATTTTTAACCCATCTGTTTCTTCCCAATAAGTACCTGTTAGCGTGATATCAGCAGTTGATGTAGCTATGTTTTGATTAGCGATATTATAGCTAGCAACTTTCACCAAGTTATTTTCAAAAACAGGAGTGAATGCGGCAGAGAAATCACTTGTTAATTCAGTATCTCTATATGTTGGTGACTGGATTAATATTTTATTTGCAAACTCACCAGTTTGAACAGACAGTCCATAAGAAAGATAATATCCAACATCTTGCATAGTTAGCTGCTTACTTGATAGCAAACTGGCAATTGTATTTCTAACATCAAGCTTTTTTTGATTTGCTTCAGTAGTTTTTAGTGAATTTTCTCCAGTAATACCTAAAGCAGTTAATATTAATCTAGATTCTTCGAGTTCTCTAAAAAGTGAATTGCACGAGAATAATGATTTAAGTGCTTCTTTGTTATCGTTGGATGAAATCGACTGAGCTGCTTCGTTTTGAAATTGCTGAATTTTTGAAAGATTCGATTTTATTAGGTTTTCGTAATAAGTAATTACTTCACTTTTTCTTGCATAAGCAAAAGCAAATGCCTCTTTGTTGCGCTTATCATAATAGGTTTCGAATTTTAATCCTACAATATTGGCTTCGGCTAAAGAAACGCTATTTTGCTTGAACTCTTCATAAGTATTAGAGTTCACATTCTGGATGTTTAATTCAGCAACACTTTTGATTTTTACTTGAATAGATTCAATTAATTGCTTTCTGGCAACTTCAGTAAGTACATCAAACAATTCTTTAGAATCTTGTTGAACATTTCCTTGTGATGAAAATCCAGTAAGAAACATATTCTCAGGATATTGAGCTTCACGTTGATAGTAATCTGTCCAATCGGGTTGTTGAGCTTGCACCATAATTGATGCAAGCATGAGTAACAGTATAAATAAATATCTTTTCATATCAGCTTCACTTGTAGTAATTTCAGTTACGAAACATGTAAGCTATAGTTTATTTATTGAAGTATTTTTTTGAATAATTAAAGTTTATTGAGAGTATTCTTTAAGTTTTACTGCCAAATCACTAGCA
The DNA here is from genome assembly GCF_026250525.1 of Chondrinema litorale. Classification (GTDB taxonomy): domain Bacteria; phylum Bacteroidota; class Bacteroidia; order Cytophagales; family Flammeovirgaceae; genus Chondrinema; species Chondrinema litorale. The sequence continues at coordinate 1,162,020 of NZ_CP111043.1, read as the reverse complement.
AGCTTCGTAGCTACATAATTTATACGTTCACCATCACTTAAAGGATTTTTTTCTCTAACTTGTACTAGTTGTTTGTACTTGTAAGATAACGCTCTCTCATCTCCTCTGTAAGAACCCCACTCATGATTAAACTCATAAGACTCGCTAAAAGCTTCGGTTTCTAATAATCTAGCTGTTTGTACATCAAGTATTTTGTAAGAACCACTCATTCGCGCTCCAGCGGTTTTGTTGTATATTGTAACAACAGCACTCACTTCTTTGTCTCTGTAAACAGCTTCAGTTTTACCATCTGAATTTTTCTTTTCTCCAACTTTAACTTTTACATTGTCTTTAACCTGTTGGTTTTCACTGGTAACTTGTTCTCTATCTGATATAATTTGGGTGATTCTTCCAGTGAGAATTTCTTGAACACCTAAAACTTTACCTATTTCAACTAATGTATTATCATCTAATAAACCGCTAGCTCCTAACTTTTGCTCGTTTATTACTAATTCAAGTTGTTCTCTATCTATAATTTCAAGAAACTCCATTGCACTTTTATCATCGAAGATAGAAGCAATTACTTGATCTGTAATATATTCTCCCAAAGCTCCATAATTTGTTTTGCCACTTTTATTTTCAAATGGTATAATGGCTACACGTGTAGTACCTGCTTTTCTGGCATCTTCATACTTTTGTGCTGCATCTCTATAACCTGGGACATAACCAAGAGCTTTTTTAAATTCTTTGGCAGCAGTTTTATTATTATCGATTCCTCCATTTGCCATAAGTCTTAGCGCTTCCTGATAGTGAGATTCAGCAGCATCTTCTTTACCTCTTTCAAGGTTTTGTTTAGCTTCTGCCAACTCATTATAGAACTCTTTATACTCTAGCTCTATGTTTCTTCTTTTCATACTGAAAGCAGCAGGAGGAAGGTTTTTTACATCATTGGTGTATTTAATAAGTGTTTCGTAACGCGTTATAATTTCTCTCCTTTGCTCCACAGTATTGTCACTACTATACGATGCAGAAGATGCTTTTAACATAGCAATCTTATCCTCGTAATCGTTAATAAATCGAGGAAAAGCTAGTTCAAGTACTTCTTGAGCTTGCGTGTTTTTTTCGGGTTTTTCGTAAAGTGAATTTACAGCATTAATTACTGCATCATCAAATCTTCTTTGCTCAAAAGCTTCTTCAGCATTTTTTCTAAATCGTCTTTGTTGTGCTGTACACTGAGTTAGTGATAGGGCGAAAATTAATAAGAAAATAGAATACAGCTTGTCGTGGTGACTCATAATACTCTTTGTGTTTTATTCTAAGATAAGTTATTAAATATTAAAGTGTTAGTTTCTGTATTTATTACTATTTTATCTTAATTCTGCATAGTTGTTATTAAAATTCTTTTTTCTGCGAGCAAAACTTCTTCTTTCTTTTTGAATCCTCTGGTGTTTGCAAGCACTTCTTCCAAATCATCTATGATAAAATCATAGCCATATTGATTTCTCACATTTAATGGGCTAAATGTAACAGTTTGTGCATTAACTTGAAGCGTTTCTACACCAAAAGGTCCAGTACATTCAAAATCTTCAGGAATTTTATATACTTTATTCACATTAGATTCATCTATGTAGTAATTATCTAAAAGCAATACTTTACTACCATCTGCTGTATGATATATAAATCTTATGTAGCAAGGCTTATTTACTTTTACATATACATTCATGGTTTCACCTTCAGTATAAATTAGGTTTTCTTCTCCATGATTCGTCCAAGTGTCCACTATTAATTCGCTGCCAGAAATATCGTCTTTAGCAAATGTTTTTAGCTCAGAATATGCCTCTTCAAAATTCTCTGGTTTAACAAATATATTATTATCGGTTAAGAGCTGGGCAGACATTGAGCCTTCCATACTTGCAAGTGCTTTTCCAGTTTCAATATCTCTCAGAATAGAAATTATTCTCACTTTCTCACCTTCTTCCCAAAAGGTACCAGTAATTATATAAAGTGGTTTTTGAGAATCTGTAGTGGAAGTTTCTTTAAATGGATTAACGTCTGCATAATAATTATCAGCAGATGCACTAGCAATTGGATAATCAGCTACATCAACTAGCATTTTTTCAAAAAGAGTACCCCATCTTTTAGAAAACTGACTAGTCATTTTAGTGTCTTGATAAGTGAAATTAGCCAATCTAATTGGTCGGGTTGGTTTATTTGTTTGTAACTGGTAGCCTTTTGCCATCATGAAAGCAAGATCGCTTAAGTTGAGATTGTTACTCTGCTGTATATTGGCTATAGCTTCATTTACTGTGTATTTGTAGCTGTTTATTTCTTCAATTGATTTTTCGATTTCACTTACAATACCTCCTTCAAGAGCGATAATAAGTGTATAAGCTTCTTCTATTTCTCTAAAAAGCGGTAATGTTTCAAAGTAATTCTTAAGGGCATTTTGGTTGTCACCTCTAGCATAAAAGTTATCAGCAGATTGCATTTTTCTAGAAATGGTTTCGCCATTTTTTTTAATTTGATTCACATAACTTTTAACCAAAGTAGGTCTGTGAGCATAAGCAATGGCATAAGCTTCTTTTTGTTTTTTATCGTAATAAGTTTCAGTTTGTAAACCAGTAAGGTTTACTTTAGAATAAGATGCACTCGTCTTTTTAAAATACTCATGTGTTTGAGTATTTACGTTTGTAATGTTAAGTGTACCAATACTTTTAATTGTAACATTTATAGATTCTATTAACTGAATACGTGCATACTCAAGCAGTTCTTCTTGTGTATCGTCTGCATCATAAGATGAAACATTCCCATCAGAATTAAAACCTATAACATATTCTGATTTTGGAAACATTGATATTCTATCTTCATACTCTGTCCAAGAAGGTTTTTGGGCAAATACGTTCATTGAACATAGCAACCAACCTGAAATATTTAGGAAATAGATAAACAATTTGCGGGATATCATATGTTGATTTTTTTTGTGGATTAAGCTCCACGCTAATAACAAAAAATAAAAAAAAGGCTTAATTATATGTCTATAACCATTTTAACCTTCAACACGGATATTAGACGAAATATTACCAGTAAAGTTCTTTAAATTCGATTTTTACCCTTAATATTCATCATTTATAATTGAATTATTTAAAGTCATTAACTTTTATAGCTTGATAAGTTTACTTTGAAAGGTAATTGATTGCAGGCGAAAGAATGAGTATGTTTGGCAAATTTTAGTTCTATATTAAGAAGTTCCTAAGTTTTATTCCAAAGAATATTGAAAAATAATTTATTATGCGCTTTTTAGGCAATGTACTAGCTACAGTTATTGGATTAATAGTTTTTGTTTTATTGTTAATTTTTGGCTCCATCTTTTTGGTTACAGCTATTTCTTCACAAAGTCAGGAAGTTGTAAAAATAGAACAAAACTCAATTCTTAAGTTAACATTAGATCGTCCAATTCAGGAAAGAATTGAAGAAGAAAACCCTTTTGATGACCTTGATATTTTTCCTGGAATGAGCCCCGTTCCATTGGGTTTGATTGAATTAAAAGGAGAGATAGAAAATGCTAGTCTTGATCCAGATATTGAGGGGATATATTTAGAATTAAGTGTAGTTTCTGCTGGCTTTGCCACTTTAGAAGAATTGAGAAACTCACTTATCAAATTTAAAGAATCTGATAAATTTATAGTTGCATACGGAGAGTATTATAGTGAAGGAGCGTATTATTTAGCTTCAATAGCAGATGAAGTTTACCTAAATCCTGCAGGATTAATGGAGTTTGATGGATTAAGTACTGAGATTGTTTATTACAAAGAGTTTTTAAACAACATCGGGATTGAGCCAGAAATATTTAGAGTGGGAGAGTATAAAAGTGCTGTTGAGCCTTTTCTTAGAAATGATATGAGTCCTGAGAATCGTTATCAGATTCAAGAATATATGGGTGATTTACACCAGCATTATCTTGAAAAAGTAGCTGAAGCAAGAGAAATTGATTTACCTACGATTACCGAAATTTCAGATAATGCTCTTATACGTAAGCCAGGTGATGCAGTTAAGTATAACCTTGTTACTGATACTGTTTATTACGATCAGGTATTAAGTATTTTAAAAGCTAGGGTAGGAGCTGGAGATGATGGTTTAAACCTGATCTCTTATAAAAAGTATACAAAATCAACAAGGTATAACCGACAAGACTTTTCATCTAATAAGGTGGCAGTAATCGTAGCAGAGGGGCAAATAATTTCTGGTGAAGGCGGTAGTGGTTTTTTAGGTGGAAATAAGATTGCAGCAGAGATTAGAAAAGCCAGAAATAATGAGTCTATTAAGGCGATTGTTTTGAGAATTAATTCTCCGGGAGGTAGTGCACTAGCTTCTGATGTAATGTGGAGAGAAGTAAAACTTGCTGCTGAGGTGAAGCCGGTAATTGCTTCAATGTCTGATGTAGCTGCATCTGGTGGATATTACATGGCAATGGCTGCAGATACAATTGTGGCTTACCCAAATACAATAACAGGTTCGATCGGAATTTTTGCCCTTTTATTTAATGCAGAGGATTTACTAACCAATAAAATCGGTTTAAACTTCGAAACTGTGAGTACAGGTAAATTTTCAAATTTGGCTAGCCCAACTGAGCGATTCTCTGAAGCAGAAAGACAGTATCTTCAGCAAAGTGTAGAGAGAGGATATGAGTCTTTTGTAGGTAAAGCAGCAGCAGGTAGAAACCTTTCTATAGATAGCTTAAAAAGCTTGGCTTCTGGTAGAGTATGGACAGGTAGCGATGCAGTGGAAAGAGGATTAGTCGATTTTGAAGGAGGGATTGGCGATGCGATACGAATTGCAGCAGAAAGTGCAGGTTTAGGAGATGATTACATGGTGAGGTATTATCCAGAAAAGAAAGATTTCTTAACGGAATTACTCAATAATCCAATGGATCAGGTAAATAGTATGTTCTATTCTGATGAACAAAAATTGTTAGCTCCATTAGTAAAACAAATGGAGAAATTGAATGCTATGGAAGGAACGCAAGTATTACTGCCATTTCAGGTAAATAGTTTTGAGTAATAGAATAGCTTGAAACCAAAAGAACAATCTCCACTAAGACAGCATAGTGGGGATTTTTTTTAATTACAGTAATCATTATTTACTCTAAAATATTGTTTGCCATCTAAGTAGAGTTTTTCATTTCTTAATTCTGTATTGTACGTGCTCTTTGAGCCATCATTAAAATTTAAAACAAGAGTACCAGAGTTGCCATTTCCGAAGGCTTGCCATCTACCAGTATATTTTGAATCTGCTACAATAGAGGCTCCATTGCCAAAACCTCCAGAATTATCTTTATAAGCAAATGAGCCATCACTACATAGGTAAATGTGAATTTCCATATAAAAACCAGTATCTGATTTAAGATAAGATAGTTTTCTCCCTTTCATATATGTGCCCCAATCTGCAACAGCTCCAGAGCTAGTTGTTGCTCTTACAGGCTGTGAAAACTGGATGTTTCTTGCAAAACTTTCGACTTGTTGCTTAAATGCATTATTGTAATCTGCTGTTTCGCAAACTCCAAGTACTGTTGCTCCAACTTGATATGGAGATAGCCTACCGACAACATAACCTAAGGCTTGTCTTCCGTTAAAAACTCCTTGTAAAGCAGTGGCAACTCCATCATTACCAAAGTTTACAATTTCACCTTTAGTAGAAAGCTGTACACTTTGATCTGTTAAACCTTGCTGAGCTGCATATTTTAAGTCTGCCAAAGATTTAGATTCTTCATTAGGCATCAAAATCATAATTAGTTTTTGGTCGGATGAGATAAAGTAAATAATACCATCACCTGCTTGCATAGTCCATCCATTAGGAGTCTGATAACCTATACCCCAATGTGCTACTGTCTGTAGTGCATTGTTATTTTGAGCGGTGTTTTGATTTGTATTTGCTTGATTATTTTGTTGAGTAGCTTGTTTTGTGAATATAAAGGTTTGACCTTCACTATTTAATGTAAGTTGATTGTTGTTAAGTGAGCCTGTAAATGGTATGTTTTGGCCATAATAGGCATAACTTCCAGAAATATTATTACCATTTGCACTTGCCTGCAGGTTAAAAGTACCTTCTGCACTTGCGACATGTCCACTAAAAACACCAGGATTATTTTCTTTAATTAATAAAGTTATCTGACCACTGGAATAAGTACCATTAAAGTTATTGTTTTGAGAAAAAGCTTGTAAAAATATAGAACAGAGAAGCGATAGGAGGAGTGTAGTAGCCTTCATAATCGAATAGTTTCAGTTAATAGTATATAAGATAATGATTTTTCCTACGGAAGGCAAAATAGGTAAGTTTGTTAAGGATATTTAATAATTCTATTTTATTAGAGATTAGTGCAAAAATCTATTCCTCTTCTTCATTTATTAGTTTTTGCTCAGAAGATTTTGTGGCAACTTCATCATTTTTCTTTTGTTCTTCTTTTGCCTTTTTTTCTTTTTTCTTCTTACCAAAAAGGCTATCGAAACTTCTGGTGTGCATTACACTTACGCCAGCAGTAGAGTTGTTTTCAATACCAGTGTTAAAGGAATTGTCATTACTTTTTCTGTACATTCTCACTCTTAAATTACCAGCTGGAGAAAGTAAATATTCCACTGTAATATCGCCTAATATACTAGATGCATCAGTTTGATTTTGTTGATTAGTAAAATCTCCAGCTCTGGTTACTCGCAGTCTTCCATCAAAAAAGTTATATGAAAGCCTTAACTGAAATGCATTAAGTGCATCGGCATCTAATCCACCCAAATCAAAATCTATTTCGAGGTTTTCATCAACCTGAGAAACCCAATAACTCAACTGATTTGCCAAAAGCTCACTTACACCTGTTGCAGCAGATCCTGAAATACCTGCAAATCGATCTTCAGGAGAAAGTTTTCTCAGCACTATCAAACTAAAAACCTGTCTATTTAGCTCCTGTTCGTCGTTTTTAATTCTTTGTTCGAATGCAGCTACATAACTTTCTAATGAAATACTAAAACCACCAGCAGCAACAGTAGCAGGATAGTTTTTAATGTCAATATCAAAATCAACAATTGGTTGAAGTAATTCTCCTTTCAAATTTAGTATTACATCAACAGGATACCTTCTTCTAATTTCTGGTTGGTTTACAATACTACTATCAGCTATAATTAATGGCGACAATGATGCTTGTTGGGTATAAGTAGCTTGTACATCCATTAACCCTTTGTATGGATCGCCTGTCCAAGTTATATGAGAACCTTGTAAAATATTAAATTTTTTATCGACAACATTTAGTAAGGTGAAGTTATAGGCTCCTTTTACAATTTCAACATCACCAAACATTCTAAATTCACCCTTAGTATCTATTTCCATTCTGAGGTTTCCAGCAGCATTACCTCTAATAATATCACCAGCTTTTTTATCAAAAATGATTTCGCAGTAGGCATCCGGATTAATTTGTAAATCCATATTAAAAAGTAAGGAGAATGATTCTTCTTGTTCTGTGGTAATGTTATTTGTAGAATCTTTTATAATATCACTTACAAAGGTGATAAAGTCTTGCTCTTCAACATTTTCTGAACCTTCTAAAGGAATATAAATCTTAGTGCCTTTTTCTGTAGATGCTTGAATATTAATTGCTAAATCTGAAAATGGACCTGAAAAATGCACACTTCCAGTTCCAATGGCAGTTCCGTAATAAAGTTTATCTTGTCCCTCTTTTGTATTTAAAACAAGCAACTTGTTCATTGCTGCCCATAGATCAATTTCGTAACTTCCAGACTTCCCTTGGTATATTGATCCGTTTAATTTTCCAGTATTTCCTTCGTGATCTGTAAGCCCGAAATTTTTGAATCGAAGTAGATCATTATCAAAGAAGATAGTATCTTCAAAACTATAAGTAGTATTCAGATAATTTACTCTAAGACTTCCATCTTTTAAAGCTAAAATACCATCAAATAGTGGAGATGAAGGTGAACCTGAAATCTGTAATTTTCCAGTTGCGACTCCGTCAATTTCTGTAAATACTTCTTTTAAAAAGGGCTCTGCAATAAAGAGTGGTGCCTCTTTTAAGATTGCATTCAAACTAAACTTTTCTGTATCAGGTGCTTCTGGGGCATAATATCCATTAATGTCAATAGAGTAATATTTTTCTCTGCTCAAGTCTGCATCTATTATGAGCCTTTCAAGTTTATCACTCCATGTTGAATTAGCGGTTAAGTTTCCAAGAAAATATTCATCTATAGCTAAACTATCTATTGAAATATCGCTAATATATCTTGGCGCATCGTAAATGTCTTTTATGCTAACTGTGGCATTTAAAACACCATCTAGTTTTTTATTACTGTAGTTGTTTAACATGCTCATTTCAAAGTTTTTGAGCATAATATTCATAATTTCCGAGGTGTCTTGCGAAATAGTCCCATCTAGTAATAATAGGTGATTTTGGTTTGCAAAACTCACATCTTCAAAATGGATATCTTGATCTGCAAATACAATTCTGTTTAAACCATTTTGAATCCACCTTTCATTCAAAAATAAAAAGTTTGTATTAGTCAAGCTGATATCAAAATGACCAGGGTAGAATGCAATGTTTCCATTTAGGTTTGCTTCATCTTCAGAAAGGGCATGGGCAATTGAAGAGTTAAACAGAATGGCATTATTTAATTTACTGGTAGTGATATTTAAATTTTCGGTTTGAAAACCATCTAAGTTTTGTTTTTGAGATAGTAATTGACTTTCAAATAGGAAGTCAAGTGTATCAGAATTCTTTTTTCTATATCTTCCAGTAAACAATAAGAGGCTATCTTCTACAAACTCATAATTATTGTACTTTAAAGTATCTGCATGATAGCTTAAAAGTAATTCTGTAGTGTCTCCATAGGTTAAATTTCCTTTTAAGGTTGACTCTGGAGAAAGATAAACACTATCCATAAAGAGGTTTACAATACTGTTAATATCGTAGAGAGATAGATCGAAATCCATCCAGTAATTATGCAGTTTTTTTATCTCTTTATTTTTCTTTTTTCTTCTATTTATTTCTGCTTCCTCAATCTGACTAATTTCTTTTTCAACCTCTTCCAACTCTACATGGTCAGAAAACTGCTTCAGATATTCAAGTGCATCAGGATAAATATCAATTAAATCAAATGTGCCTTTAGTTTTAAGTTCAAACAGCTCTGAGTTTACCGAGGCATTTCTGATACTCGTAATAGAATCTTTGTTGGTATAAATTCCTAATTGTGAAAGCGATACTCCTTTATCTTTATAGCCGAGTGTACTTTCAAGAAAATCGAGTTTACCAGAAACATTTTCCCAGCTTAAACCACTAAAACGAGCATCTACATTAGTTTTTAAATAAGCACTATCTGTTGTAAAACCAAGGTAATGTAGATTTGCACTATCTATTTCTGACCAAAAATTGAATGTCTCATCTCTAAAATTTACTTCACCATCAATAAATAGGTCAATATTTGGGTCGTCTACAGTGAGTTTCCCTCTAAATAAACCTTCTTCAAAATGGCCATTAGTTTTTATTTTTTGATAAGGATAATTAAGGACTTCAATACTATTAACAGTTCCGTTAAAGTTGAAATTGGCACGTGATAGCGCAAGACCGCGACCTTCAATCTGGCCTTTCATATTTATTTTACCAATGTACTTTTGTTGGTCTATTAGTTTGCCTAACTCAAAGTTTTTGGCCAGAATCTTCCCAGAATAGTTGTTATCAGTGGTTTCTAGGTTTATGTCTGTTTCGAAATAACCTAAATCAGTTTCAAATATCCCATCAGTCACAAAGTCATTATAGAACCCAATAAAATTTCCATTGAATTTGACTCTTCCAAATTTTTGCAAGACTCTGTTCTGTTGTTCATAAAAGTAAGGGATTAGATCTGTAGTTTGAACATTGGATTTATTGAAATTTAAATCCATTAGTGTTTCATCAAGTGCAGGTAAACCTCTAAAAGCAATGTTTCCGGCTAATAAGCTAGTTTTTCCAAAACGTGTTTCCATTTGGTATAAATGGAAATTATTCACCTTCCCTCTAAATTTTCCAGTAATTTGATAAACATCATGCTTATCGGCCATATAGGTAGTAAATGCAGCCAAATCATCAGTGTGAATTACTGAGTTTTTGATTTCTGCCAAAATCTCAACCTCTTCATTAAAATTACTAAAAGCGGCTACAGTATCATAAGCCAGAACCAATGAGTCTCTCACAATACTTTTTCCTACAACGGCATGCAAACTTCCAAAAGTCATGAGTTGTTTAGTAAACCTGAAATGCGCATGAAGTTCATTTACCGATTTTTTAATATTACTTTCAGTAGCATGAATTTGGTGGGCTTCTAGTTCAATAGTATCAGCAGCAACTCTAAAATTGCTTACTTCACCATAAATGCCATCAAAACCGAAATGATTATAGTCAAACAATCCTTCTTCAAAAAAATCAGCCTCTGGTTTATTGTAGCTGAAAGACATGTTTTCTAGGCTACCATAGGTAATATGGAATTTTGGTTTTTTCTTCTTTTTTTTCTGCTCTTTACTTCTCGCCATATTTTGAATGGCATTAATAAAGCCTGTCATATTAAGAGTTTCTTCTCTTAAAAGATTTACTCTCCCTCTTCTTAAAATTACCTGATCTAGATATATATCGCCACCTTGAAGTACATTTTTAAACTGATAATCTATCACCAATTCATTTAGGTAGATCATTTCATTATCAGATGAGTCTTTAACATAGACATTTTCAAGTCTAATAACATCAAACCAGTCTATGTTTACCAGCTCTATACTTGTTTTATAGCCTGTGTTTTGAGAAAGGTAATTGGCAGCTTTTTCTGTAATTACTGTTTGGATAAAAGGGTATTGAACAAACATAATTATACCCATCAATAAAACTAAAACAGCAAATAGGGTACTACTAACTGTTCTTAACAGCCAGTTCATGATTCTAAGCTTCTTAAAGCTAATTTTCCTATTTTTGTCTTCGTTTTTCAATGTTTAACTAATATCATTTCCAATATATCTGAATTGATATTTAAAATACTTATACAACAATCCGACTTTTTTTTATCAAAATAACCATTTAAGTGAAGCATTGGCTTAAATTATTTTAAAAAAGCCGGAGTATTTTAAATTATTATGAGTGTAATACTAGCTATAGAATCTTCCTGTGATGAAACTTCCGCAGCTGTAATTGTCAATGGTCAGATGCAAAGTAACATTATTGCGTCTCAGTCAGTTCACGAAGAATACGGTGGAGTAGTTCCAGAACTTGCATCGAGAGAGCACCAGAAAAATATCGTACCAGTAGTAGAAAAAGCACTAAGAGATGCAAAAGTAAATAAAAATGCACTAGAGGCAATTGCTTTTACAAGGGGCCCCGGATTATTGGGGGCTTTACTAGTAGGTACTTCATTTGCAAAAGGGCTTGCAATGGGATTAAAAATTCCTTTGATAGAAGTTAATCACATGCAGGCGCATATTTTGGCTCATTTTATAAAAGAACCAGCGCCACAATTTCCTTTTCTATGTTTAACCGTTAGTGGTGGACATACTCAATTAGTTTTGGTAAAAAAACACTTGCAGATGGAGGTTGTTGGAGAAACTGGGGATGATGCAGTTGGTGAAGCATTTGATAAAACAGCTAAGTTACTTGGCTTACCTTACCCTGGTGGACCTTTAATTGACAAATATGCTCAAAATGGAAATCCGGAAGCTTATAGTTTCCCAAAAGTTCAAGCACCTGGGGAGTTAAATTTTTCTTTCAGTGGGATTAAAACGGCTATCTTATATTTTCTAAGAGACAATGTAAAAAAGAATCCAGATTTTATAAAAGAGAATCTAGCTGATATTTGTGCAAGTGTTCAGGCGACATTGGTAAATATTTTAATGGAGCAGTTGACAAAGGCTGCTCAAAAGTATCATGTAAAAGAAATAGGTATTGCTGGTGGGGTTTCAGCCAATTCTCATTTAAGAAAAATAATTGTGGAAACTGGGGAAAAGATGGGGTGGAATGTCTACATTCCAGATTTTGAGTTTTGTACAGATAATGCAGCAATGATTGCAATGACAGCTCATTTTATGTTTAAAGAAAAACTTTTTGCAGAACCTGATGTAAGTCCTATGCCACGAATGAAGTTATAAGTTTTGTGTTTTTTAAAGATTATATATTAAAGATTCTGTAGTATCGGTTACAAAAAAATAGAGTATGTCTTTTTCTGGTTAAGTAATTGTCTATGTAAGTTTTGAAAGGAAAAACTTTTCTCACATTCGTGCGTAAGTACTCCCGACATACACAATTAACTTTTTGCGATTATTATTTAACAATTTTTTCGACCAGAAACTATGACATATAAGAAGCTTTTTTTAACTGTAATTGTACTATTTTTATTTAGCATTTCTACAAATTTATTCGCACAGTTTAGTGCTGCTATTGGTCCCGGCTTTGCAAGCTATTCAGGAGATGTATCCGGAGAAAAATTCAATGATATTAGACCAGCTCTTAATATGGAGCTATGGTATCAATTCAATCGAAACCTCTACTTAAAAACGGGAGCTAGTATTTATCAAATTGCAGCTACAGATGTTTTCGAAGATAGAAATAGAGATTTTAAAGCGACAAATTTTGAGCTTTATACTTCACTAATGCTTGGTGGAGCTCCAGAGTGGAAGCTTATGCCTTTTGGTTATGCAGGTGTTGGCTTATCAACAAATGACCCTCAATATGCAATGAACACTGATCAGGGAAAAGTCTTTCTTGATGCAAAAGAATTGAATACAGAAAGTAGAGATATACCAGGTGCAGAACTTATAGTTCCTATGGGTATTGGATTAAGATATAGATTGAATGATAGAATTGCTATTGTTGCTGATGGAGGCTTAAGGTTTACCACTTCTGATTTACTTGATGGGCTTAGTACTCGAACAATTGAAGTGGCTTCACTTAGTCAAGAAGCTGTAAATTATTTTGAGACAATTAGACCAAATGGGATTAATGGTGCCGAAACTATTGGAAATGGTAATCCAGAGAAAAATGATGTATATGGTATTTTCTCAGTAAAGATATTGTTTAACTTAAATGGGAATGGTAGAAAATCTAACAGTATGCCATGCCCGCCATTTTATAGCTATTAAATTTAATTTCGAAAATAGATTTCAATTAGAGTATTTCTTTTTAGGAATACTCTTTTTTTTGTTTTTGGAATCAATTTCTCAGATTTATCACGTTAAGTGAAGAGATTTTTTAAGCTATGTTTTATTTTTTATCTAAGACAGTTTATCTGTTAGTAATGCCCTTAACTTGGGTGTTTTTTTTATTAATTGTTGCTTTATTCTCAAAGAGTAAAAAGGTAAGAAAAGGGTTGTTAATTAGTGCAATTTTGTTTTTGTATATCTGTAGTTGCCCAATTATTTCTAGAACTCTTATGAAATCTTGGGAAGTTCCAGCCAAACCATTTTCTGCTTATACAAAAAAATATAAAACAGGTATTGTGTTGGGTGGAGTTACTGATGTACATAAGCTTCCAAGAGATAGAGTATTTACCAAACAAGGTGCAGATAGAATATTGCACGCTGCAAAATTATACGACTTAGGTATAATTGAAAATATTCTAGTAAGCGGAGGTTCTTTTTTAGAAGATGAAGATGCTATTAGTGAAGCATTGCAAATGAAAAAAATATTAGTACAATGTGGTATTCCAGATTCTGCCATTTTTGTTGAAGGAAACTCATTAAATACAAGAGAAAATGCTATTGAAAGCGCTGAAATTCTGAAAGTAAAATTCCCTGAAGAGACACATTTACTAATTACTTCAGCCTTTCATATGAAAAGAGCTATGGGATGTTTTGAGAAAGTTGATTTAAACGTGGATGCCTTTAGTACAGACTTTTATACCAGTGATGGAAGTCTAAATGTAAACCCGTTAGAAAGCATTTATCCTACAGAAGAGTCTTTAAATATAACCTATCGGGTATCAAGAGAGGTTCTTGGGTTTATAGTTTATAGAGTATTAGGATATACTTAATAACAATTATTAAGATTTGTTAACTTTCTTATAGATGCTTGAAAATCAGTAGCTTTAGGTACATTATAATTTTTTCAGAATTAATTGTATTAATCTCATTCTTATTTAGAAATAAGGTTTAAGATTTATTAACTATTCTTGTGTAAGTTTTTTATAAGCATAGCTTAATGACCTTAAGAATTTTTTACTTATTACTGCTTTTTTTATCTATTAGCTCAAATCTCAAAGCTCAATGGAGTGTTGCATTTGGCCCAGGCTTAGCTTCATATTCAGGTGATGTCTCTGTTCCTGATATAAGTCATTTAAGAGCTGCTGGTAATCTTGAATTTTGGTATCAGCTCACACCTAACATATATGCTAAAGCTGGTGGTAGTATGTATCGGATCTATGCTGAAGATTATAATCCAAAAAGGAATAGAGATTTCAGAGCGGATAATTACGAGTTTTATACAGGGATAATATTAGCTGCATCTGCAGAAAAAGCAATAATGCCTTTTATTTCAGCTAGCATAGGAATCACTAAAGTTGATCCTGAACATAATGTTACTTTGGATGAAATTAATGGTGAATCTTGGCTGAGGTCGCGAGAGTGGAATTTAGATGGGCAACCAGTTTCTTCACCTGCATTGATTTTTCCAATAGGTGGTGGTTTAAGGTTTAGAGTTTCATCTACCGTATCTATTGTTGTAGATGGAGCATTAAGATTTACAAATACTGATTTGTTAGATGGTGTAAGTGCCTCATTAATAAATACTAATGAAATTAATGAAATAGCTAGACTATATTATGAGAATATAAGACCTGATGGAATAGATGATGATGTAATTGCCAATGGTAATCCTGCAATTGGAGATGTATATGGTGTTTTCTCAGTAAAACTGCAATTTGAGCTTGGAAGCCCAATTAGAATTAGGAGAAGTCGCTCATTTAATTCAAGAAGAGGTAGAGGAAAAGTTGAGTGCCCAGTTATTATACCAGAAAGTAACTAAAATCTCAAATTTGTTTTCCAAAGATTTCGATTTACCTTAGCTCAAGATAACTCAATAAATAACTTTGATAAAGTTTTCTTATGGTAGAAAATATTAGAGCTAAAATTCTTGATGAAGAAAAATTAAAAAATCTTAGAAAAGAGAATAAAGATAAAAAAATAGTTTTTGCATCGGGCTGCTATGATATATTGCAATCTGGTCATGCTGTTTTTTTTAATCAGTGTAAGAACTTTGGAGATATACTAGTAGTAGGTGTTGGTAGAGATAAAATTATAGAACAACTAAAAGGAATTGGTAGACCAGTAAATCCTGAAAATAACAGGGTATTCTTAGTTGCTTCAATTGGTGATGTGGATTATGCTGTTTTAAATGGTGAAGAGCTAGGAGAGGGTAAAATTGATTTTATGAACATTTTGGAAGCCTTACAACCAGATATGTTTGTAATTAATGATGATGATTCAGGTATCGATTTTAAGAAATCATTATGCAAAGACCTCTCAATTGAGCCTAAAACAGTATCCAGAGTTGTACCCGAAGAACTCATCCCAACTTCAACCACAAATATTATAAATAAAATCAATTACGCTTTTAGAGCACCCCTAAGAATTGATTTTGCAGGTGGATGGACTGATGTTCCATATATTATGTATGGAAAAAAAGGGTATGTTTCTAATGTGGCAATAAAACCACTAATAGAATATAAAAATGGTAGTTTTAATTTCTCTGGTTATCCAAGAGGTAGTGGCTTAAGTACTTCTACAGGAGCAAAACTGCTTGAACTAATTAGTGCCAAAAATTATAATGTAGAGAATAAAACTTTGCCTCAAATTGGTGAAGATCTTTTCAATCTTGAAAATAAAGAACTTCAATGGTTTATTGGTAGGCAAGATCAGTATTCTATAGTTTATGGAGGCTTTCATTGTTTCGAGTTTGGTGATGACTACGGTAAGGTTGTAGGAGAAGAAGTGCCAAGAGAAACGCTTGAAAAATTCAGACAAAATCTATTATTAATTCATACTTCCATCTCAAGAAATGCACAAACTGCTGTAGAAGAAGTTTATCGTAATCATAAAACACCAGAAGGTGTAGGTGCGATAGAGAAGCTTACTGAGTATGGAAAATCTTTTACAGATGCATTATTAGCTGAAGACTTCGATAAATGTGCAGAGATAATCGATGCTAACTGGCAGGCACAAAAACAACTTGCTCCATCTTGTACTACTCCTGAATTAGACGAAATGTACGATTTTGCTCTAAAAAATGGGGCAAAAGGTGGCAAGCTTTGTGGCGCTGGTGGTGGAGGTGCTTTTGTATTCTATTGCGAAGATCCTCAAAGTTTAAAAGTTGCCATGAAGAAACAGTTTGTAAGCTGTTTTGAAATTGACTTCGATTTTGAATACAACGATATCAGGAAATTAAATAAAATCTAAGAATCTATAAAAAAAGGTCAGCTACTTTAACTAGCTGACCTTTTTTATTGGCTTATAAATAGTATTATTCTTCATCTTTAACACAGCGGCAGCTTACAGCAACTTCAGGTGTAATTACGTTTTCTAACTCAGCGTAATTACCACTGTTACTAATTACTACCAATGCATTTGTTGCATTAAATTCATATTCAACTGGTGTTTGGCTATCTAATCCAGCAACTCCCCAGTAGCTACCATATTTGCCAATAGCTTTATAATCATCCTCCTTATACATACGGCCTCCGTATTGAGCATCAAAGTCACTAATGCCACCTTGTTTTAAAAAGCCACCTGCAAATCTTTTACCTCCAAACTTGGTTGCAAGTAACATCCAATCGTCATGAGTTGGGAGATGCCAACCTTGAGGGCATGCTTGTTTTGCAGCTTCAAAAGTATATAGTCTGCCATATTGGCTTGCATAGTTTTCACTATTTTGATAAGCATAAGAACCTGGTATTTGGTAATTTAAGTTTTCTGCCATCCAGGTTTTTTTAATCTCTGACCCACTTTGTGCAGAAAGAACAATTGTCATTGTCTTGTAGTTTTGAGGAGCAGCACCACGGCTGTCTGTCATTTCTCCATAAACTATTTTTTCTTTGCGGATTTCTTTCTTTAGATCATTAGCATTTCTAATCGGAGTTTCATTAGCACTTACAATCATAATGCTCGACTCACCCGGCTGGCAAAATGCTGGAATTGCAGTAATTCCGATGAGGCTGGCTAAAACCAGTTTCAATAATTTATTCATCTTCTGTTGATTTAATTATTTAAAAAATAAAATTAATGGCTAGTTACGGTTAGATAGATATGGATCTAGATGACTTATTTCAAAAATAATAAGTTTTTCAATTAGATTGAATTCGTATATTTCAGCATTAAATAAATTTGCATTGTTATTACTTCATTTTTTGCATTATGTTAAAAATAGTTCTGGTAATATATACTACCAAAATAACCACTATGCCCAACTGAATAACACTTGTAATTGTGGCTGCATCTACAAAAAAAATTAGCAAGGTGCCAATTAAAATGTAAACAGCCAATACTATTCCTAAAAAGCGTAATTCTTTTAAAATTTGCTGCTCATTCATATTTTTTAGTTTATAGTACTGTTGTTTTTCATAATTTCCCGCTCTTCTTTTTTCAATTTAAGGTTCCCCACAACATTGTAATAACTCGGGTTATTCAAGGCAAACATGATTAATAAGAGTATATAAACACCAGCAAAAAAAGCATGAGAAGTTAAAAAATAAAAAGTAAGGTTTAACAATGAAACAACCATTAACCAGCTAAACTTAGTTATACAGATATGGTAATATTGTTCTAATTTATTTCTTAAGCTACTGCCGTTTCTAGCTGCTGGTAATTTTTTAAAATAGAAAATAAATGATGAAAGTCCAGCTATAAGAAAGGTTCCTGCCAATATCTTGATTAGCAAAGCTGACATTGTTGCATAATAAGCTGTAAATGCATGTTGTCGGAAAATAAGATATAGCACCAGAAATATTGTGAGAGGAATACCAACCAGTATGTAAAAAACTCCGCGAAGCTTATTTAAATAATCTACTGAGTTTTTAAAGCTAATATGTTTCATGTAGTCTTCTTTGTTTATTTAGTATGATGTAGCAAGTATAATGATAAACAAGCTAATTCTGAGAGTTTGAGTTTCCCACATTGCTCATTTACTTCTATATCTGCTTTTCTCACTTTAAATAACAAAATTACCTCTTGTGTAAAAGCTATATTATTTCATCTATAATTTACGGCGGAAACTTTAAAATATCTTTGAGTTTCCATAGTTTTGTCATCATAAACTATGAGTAAATTGGATACAAAAGAAAGAATAATTTTAGCAGCCAGCAACCTCTTTTGGACCTACGGTATCAGAAATGTAAAAATGGATGATATCGCTAATGAACTATCTATTTCCAAAAAAACCATCTATCAATTTTTTAAAGATAAAAATGAAATAGTTACAATAAGTGTAAAGAGCCTTCTGGAAAAAGAAAGAATGTTTATTGAAGAAAAAATTGAACAGTCTGTTGATGCAATGGACGAACTTTTTATTTCTATTGAGTACTTCAAGAAGTTTTTTCGAACATTAAACCCTTCACTTTTAACAGACCTAGAAAATCATTATCCCGAAGCATGGGAAGTCTATCTGTATTATAAAGAGTCTTGTTTTAAATATAGCCTCATTAGCTCAATGAAAAGAGGAATTAGAGAAGGTATTTTTAGAGATGATTTTGATATAGAAATAATGGCTAGAATGAGAATGCAACAAGTTCAGTTTGCATTTGATTCTAAGGTGTTTCCACTACAGGATTTCGATTTTTTTGAAATACAAATTCAGTTTATTGAACACTTCGTATTGGGCATTTCGACTATAAAAGGATTTGAAAGAATACAAGCTTACAGAGAAAGTCAGAAAAAGAAAACCTAAAATTAAGATGTATCTAAACACAATTAGAAATGGGATATTACTTTTTTGTCTGCTGTTAACCCATTTAACGTTTTCGCAAGACAATGATAATAGTACTGCTTACTCACTGGAAGAGTGTGTGACGTTTGCCCTCCAAAATGCAGTTGCTATTAAAAATGCATACATAGATATGCAATCTGCAGATGCAAGTGTAAATGAGATACGAGCAGATGGCTTACCTCAAATTACAGGTCAAGTTCAGTTTATTGATAATTATAATTTACAGAAAACATTACTGCCAGAAAACTTCTTTGATCCTGAAGGATCAGAGTCTGTATTAGTGCCTGTACAATTGGGAGTGAGATTTAGTGGAAATGTTGGTGTAACACTTAATCAACTAATTTTTGATGGTACTTTTTTTCTAGGTTTAAAAGCTGCTAAAACCTATAAAGAGTTAGCACAAAAAAACATGGAAAGATCAAAAATTGAAACAGTTGAGGCGGTTACAAAAGCATATTATAATGCGCTTATTAGCGAAGAGCGATTAAAATTAGCTGAGGAAAATTATAACAGATTAGATACACTGTTGAGGCAAACTACTGCGATGTTTGAGAATGGTTTTTCTGAAAAAATCGATGTGGACAGGATAAGGGTGAATATGAATAATGTAAAATCACAGCTTGCAAACATTGAACAGATGAATCAGGTAAGTTTGATCCTTTTAAAGTTTCAAATGGGGATGAAAGTATCTGACCCTATTACTCTTGAAGGTAAAATTAGTGATGTGAAAGACGAATTTCTCCAAATTGATGGAAGAGAAGATATTAATTATAATAACAGAATTGAATACTCAATTAATCAAACACAGATCGAGCTAGATAAGCTTAATATAAAGAGATATAATGTAGGCTATTTGCCATCACTTTATGCATTTGCAGGAATTGGTGCTAATTCTGGAGCACAAGAGATAAGTAATTTAATGAATTTTGGTGATTACTGGTTTAGTAATGGAAATTATGGTTTCACCCTAAGTATTCCAATATTTGATGGACTCAGAAAAAAATATCAAATCGAGCAAGCACGCCTTACTCTATTAAAGTCAGAAAATAATAGTTGGAATATTGAAAATATGATTGAGACAGAGTTAGCACAGGCTCAAATAGCTTTAGAAAGTAATATAACTATTCTTAATAGTGAAAGAGATAATATGGAGTTGGCTGATGAAATTTATAGGGTGTCAAATATCAAATATCAAGAAGGTGTTGGTTCGAGTTTCGAATTGGTAGATGCTGAAACATCGCTTACTCAGGCGCAAACAAATTACTACAATGCGCTTTACAATGCACTAATTGCAAAGATTGATTACCTAAAAGCTATAGGTGAGTTAGGCAGTGAATAATTAAGATGCTTTAAAAAATTGAAATTTATACATACCATGAAATATTCTTATATAAAAGTTTTAGTAGTTGCCAGCTTGATTATGGGTGGTTGTGGTGGTCCAAAAACATCTGAGTCGATAGAAGAGAAGAAAAAGCTTCTTGCCACTTATAAAGAGGAGAGAGATGTTTTAGAAGAGCAAATAAAAGAATTAGAAGCAGAGATTGTAGAATTAAATGGCCCTCAAAAAAGAGAGCTTAGGCTTATTGAAGTGGAACCTGTTAATACTTCTGTTTTTAATCACTTTATCGAGGTTCCTGGAGAAGTTAAGTCTAATAAAAATATTCAAGTAAATCCTGAAATTTCAGGTGTAATTCTCAAAAGGAATTATGAAGAAGGTGCTTTTGTAAATCAGGGAGCAGTAATAGCTGTGTTGAGTGCGGAAGTCTTAAAAAAGAATATTGAAGAAGCCGAAACCAGATTGAGTTTGGCTACAAGTATTTACGAAAGACAAGAAAACCTCTGGAATCAAAACATTGGTTCAGAAGTGCAATATCTTCAGGCAAAAAATGAGAAAGAAGCCTTAGAAAAAAATGTAGAATCTTTAAAAGAACAATTGGCAAACGCTTATGTAAAAGCTCCTATTAGCGGAACACTCGACGAGTATTTTATGAATACTGGTGAAATGGCTACACCACAACAGCCAATTGCCAGAATTGTAAATCTTGCCAGTGTTGAGATTAATGCAGATGTTTCTGAAGTATATGTAAAAGATGTGCAAAAAGGTGATAAGGTAGATGTTTCATTTACAGCAATTGGAGAAGAAATGAAATTACCCATTTCTGCAGTTGGTCAGTTTATTAATCCTGAAAATAGAACTTTCAGAATAAACATGAAAGCACCAAACAAAGAAGGTTACCTTAAGCCTAACACATTAGCCATTGTAAAAATCAACGATTATACAAAAGAGGATGCCATAACTGTACCTTCTCATTTAATTCAGAAAAGTACAAATGGAGATTCATTCTTATACACACTTGAATCTAAAGACGGTAAGTTTTTCGCAAAGAAAGTGATTGTTAAACCGGGCAAAACCTATGCAGGTAAAACTGTAATTGAGTCAGGTATTAAAGCAGGAGATAAGGTTATTATTAAAGGATATGCCGAGGTGGTAGATGGTGAAGAAGTGAATAATGTAACTAATGCCTGATATTCAAATTTTTTAACTTACATGAAGTAAATCATGGCTGAAGAAAATAAGAAAATAACCCGCGAATTTGGTCTGAGTAGTTTTTCGCTAAACAACTCAACCAGCGTATTTATATTGATATTTATTCTAGTGTTGTTCGGAGCAATCACCTACAGCACAATGCCTAAGGAGCAATTTCCTGAGGTGGTAATTCCAACGGTTTACATCAATACACCTTATCCAGGAAACTCTCCGGTAGATATAGAAAACCTCATTACTCGTCCGATAGAAAAAGAGCTTAAGTCTATTAAAGGGATGAAGAAGTTAAATTCAACTTCTGCTCAAGATGTGTCGGTAATTGTAATTGAGTTTAATGAAAATATTGATATCTCTAAAGCGCTACAAGAGGTAAAAGATGCCGTTGATAAATCAAAGAAAGAGTTACCTACCGATTTAGATAATGATCCTCTTGTACAGGAAATAGATGTATCTGAGGTTCCAATCATGATCATCAATATATCGGGTGATTTCGAGATTGACCAATTAAATGATTATGCAGAGTGGTTAGAAGATGAGCTAGAAGAGCTAAAAGAGGTTTCGAAAGTAGATATTAGTGGTTCTGTGGACAGAGAAATTCAGATTAATGCAGATCTGTTTAAAATGGATGCGCGTAAGGTAACATTTAGTGATATTGAAAGTGCCATTGCGAATGAAAACATTTCAATGTCTGGTGGAGATATTCTTACAGACAATTTTAGAAGGTCTTTACGTGTAATCGCTGAGTTTCAAGATTCTAAAGAGATTGAAAATATCATTGTTAAATCTGAAGGACAAAATACTATTTACCTAAAAGATATTGCCGAAGTACAAGATACTTATGTTGAAAGAGATAGCTATGCAAGATTGGCTACAGGCGAATTTACAGATAAAGGCAACTATCCAGTAATTTCTTTACAGGTAGTAAAAAGAACAGGTGAAAACTTGATTGAGGCAGATCAGAAGATTAATGAGATGCTGGAAGATGCCAAAGGTGAACACCTACCAGAAAGTCTGAATATTGTAATTACAAACAATCAGGCTGATATGATGAAGTTGCAGTTAGATAATCTCGAAAACAGCATAATTTCAGGGATGATTCTGGTAATTCTTGTGCTACTATTTTTTATGGGATTGAGAAATGCACTTTTTGTTGGTATAGCAATTCCGCTTTCCATGTTTATGTCATTCTTGATTTTGGGTGCTACAGGTAATACTATTAACATGATGGTGCTATTCTCGCTCATTTTGGCGCTGGGCATGCTGGTGGACAATGCCATTGTAATTATTGAAAATATTTACAGGCTCAAAGAGCAAGGTATGACTAACATACAGGCTGCAAAAGAAGGTGTTGGTGAAGTAGCAATTGCGATTATTAGCTCTACATTAACAACTTTGGCAGCTTTTTTACCATTGGCATTTTGGGGTGGAATGATTGGCGAGTTTATGAAAGTTCTTCCTATTACACTAATCATTGTATTATCATCTTCACTATTTGTTGGTTTGGTAATTAACCCGGTAGTGGCTAAAGCCTTTATGAAAGTAGATAATACCAAAAGTCAAACAGCGGATAAGAAAAAGAAGCTAACTATATTGGCTTTGATAATGATTACACTGGCTATTCCAAGCTTCTTCATTTTTGAGACTTATCTGGTATTTAGTTTATTAATGTTTTCAGCGGGGATCACCTTGTTAAATGCTTATTTTTTCAGACCAGCCTCTTATTGGTTCCAAAATACTGCGCTTACTGTTCTTGAAAAGTATTATTTGGAAACATTGAGGTTTGCTTTAACTGGTGTGAGACCAATCCTGTTTTTCTTAGGTACTATTGTAATATTAGTTTTTTCTCTGTTTTTCTTTGGGGCTAACTTACCTGAAGTTGTATTGTTTCCAGACGCAGAGCCTAACAATGTTTTTGTTTATGCAGATGCTCCACTTGGTACAGATGTAGAAGAGACGAATAAAATAACCAAGGAAATGGAGAAGAAGGTATTTAAGGTACTTGAGCCTTATAGCGGAACCGTAAAATCAGTTGTTTCTAATATTGGCAAAGGAACCAGCGACCCCAAAAAGGCAATGACAGGTGATGGTGGTGGCAATGTAACTCCTCATAAGAGTAAAATTTCAGTGAGTTTTGTAGATTATCAAGATCGTAATGGAGTAAGTACGAGCAAGATTTTTAAAGAAATTGGTGAGGCAGTTAGAACTATTCCTGGCATTAAAGTATCTACAGATAAAGAATCAATGGGGCCTCCTGTAGGAGCACCTATTAGTATAGAAATTACAGGTGAAGATTACCTTACCTTAATCGAAGAAGCCGAAAAGCTAAAGCACGAAATTGATCAGTCTTCCATACAAGGGATTGAAGGACTTACACTGGAACTAGAAACAGGTAAACCTGAACTTCTTGTAAATATTGACAGAACAAAAGCCAGAAGATATGGCTTATCAACAGGAATGTTGGCAAGTACTATGCGTACAGCAATTTATGGGAAAGAGGTTTCTAAATTTAAAGATGGAGAAGATGATTATCCTATCCAGTTGAGGCTGGCAGATAAGTACCGTTACGATGTGGCTTCATTATACGAACAAAGGCTTACTTACAGAGATAATAAGGGTAAGTTCCACCAAGTACCAGTTTCTTCAATTGCAGATTTGGAGTATAGTACTACTTTCGGCTCGGTAAAAAGAAAAGATTTAGATCGATTGGTTACTCTAAGTTCAAACGTAATTGAAGGCTATAATGCCAATAGCATTGTTACTCAAATTCAAGACTTATTAGAAGACTATGAGATGCGAGAAGGGTATGAGTTTAAATTTGCAGGTGAGCAAGAAGAACAAGCTGAATCAGAAGCATTCTTGCTACGAGCATTAATGATTGCAGTTTGTGCCATTTTCATGATTCTAGTTTCTCAGTTTAATTCAGTAATCAAACCTTTCATCATTATCGGTTCAGTAATATTTAGCTTTATCGGGGTGTTTTTGGGGCTTAGTTTCTTTGGCGATCAGTTTGTTATTATTATGACTGGTGTTGGTATTATCTCTCTAGCTGGTGTGGTAGTAAACAATGCCATTGTATTGATTGATTATATCGATTTGACTAGAGAGAGAAAGCGAAAAGATATGAATCTAGACGAAAACATTCATATGGATAAGGAGACATTTATAGACTGTTTGGTAGAAGGTGGTTATGCGCGTTTGCGTCCGGTATTACTTACTGCGATTACTACTGTATTAGGTTTGGTACCATTGGCAGTTGGGTTTAACATAGATTTTTATGGCATGTTTGCTCATTTTCAACCGAATATTTACATCGGTGGTCAAAACGCATCATTCTGGGGTCCAATGGCTTGGACGGTGATCTATGGTCTTGTGTTTGCCACTTTCCTTACTTTGGTAATTGTACCTGTTATGTATCTTTTAACAGATAGAATTATCTATAGAATGAAAGGTATGAAAAAACTAAAACCTCAGTCTTAAAGCAAAGAAAACAGCAACAAAAGGCCTCTGTGGAAACATAGAGGCTTTTTGTTTTTCTACGAGTTATTATTTTGGCTTTTTATACCACTTGGTTATTAAGTTTAACAAATAGCTAAATTCCCCAAAATTTATTTGTCTGTCTATTTTAAGAGTTGTCTTTTTATTAGCTAGTTTGTAAATTGAAAGATACAATCGCAGTTTCCGTAATTAGCTCTATTTCTGAGTGAAAATAAATGTACTGGGCTATTATCTATGAATAACAATTTTTACAAAGGCTTCTATCCTGTATACAATGGTATCTATCTCTCTGAAGAAAATACCATAATAGAGCAATTGGCTGATGAAACTGGTTTTAGCAATCAGGTTCAGGAGATCAAGCTATCAGACGATGATAGAATTTCTATTACAGGAAATATTGTAAACAGAGGTTTTTCAATTTTTGATGTTCATCTATTTTCCTCCACAGAGCCAGGTTCACTTAGCTGTGTAGTTATGCCCAACTTCATCCTCGAAAAAACAGACATCTCTAAACTCAAAGAAGGTTTCCCATTTTTACTCGATTCTGAAGATTATTTTAAACTTGTTGAACATCTAGCTGGTATGATTCTCGTATCTTTGAGAGAAAACGGAGAAGGGGCACACCAATACGCCATGTGGATAAATGGAGATTGTTGGGGATTTGAGGTAGTAGGCCCATACGAATCTAGTGGTTTCTCCGTAAATTGATTAGAACGGTTTAATTAACTTTATGGATTTTTCGCTAATAATTCTTGCTATTGTAGCAGTAATCGCGCTTGTAAATATTGGCAAGCTACTTTCTGGATTTATCAAACTTGTAGTGAGAGTAATAATAGTTGGAGCAGCTTTATATGTAGGTTATCTTATTTATATTGGCGAATTGCAGTTCAAAATATAAAGCAATATTAACCACCAATTGTCGACATCGACTCAGATACTTTGTTATCTTGTGACCTGTTTTTCTCTGCTTCATAGCCATCTTTGGCTCTACTTTTAAAAGCACCAATTAAAGCAGTTTTAATCGTTTCGTCATCAGCTTCACTGCGGAGTATTTTGCGTAGATCAAGTACGCCACTGTCATACAGGCAGGTTTTTAATGTGCCTTGTGCAGTTAACCTAATACGGTTGCAACTTCCACAAAAAGTACGAGTAAATGCGGCTATTATACCAATGTTACCAGCATAACCAGGTATTTGGTATTTTACAGCAGTAGCAGCTTTTTCGGTTGGTAATTTACTTATTGCTGGAAAGTGCTGAGTGAGTTCTTCTAGAATTTTCTTAAAGTTCCAGTTCAAAACCGGATAATGACTCCCTTCTCCATTAAAAGGCATTTCCTCGATAAACCTCACTTCTACAGGATGTTTTTCTGTGAATTTGGCAAGCTCATAAATATCTTCTGTGTTTTTGCCTTCCATCACCACAGCATTAATCTTAACTTTAAAGCCTTCATCCAGCATTTCGTAGAGCGTATCCATTACTTTTGGAAGTTCATCTCTTCTGGTAATCTGGAAAAACCTGTCTCTATCAAGGGTATCTATACTAAGGTTTATATCAGTAATTCCTAATGCTTTTAGTTGAGGTATATATTGTTTTGTAAGCACTCCATTAGTTGTAATATTAATTTTTTCAATGGCTGTATTAGCTCTTATGCGTTCAAGAAACTCAATTAATCCTCTTCTTACAAAAGGTTCTCCACCAGTAATTCTTACTTTGTTTACTCCCATTTCAGATGAGATACGTACAAGTCGCTCCATTTCTTCGTAAGTAAGCAATTCCTTTTTAGGGAGGTATTTTATTCCTTCTTCGGGCATACAATAAAAACATCTCAGGTTGCAACGATCCGTTACAGCAAGGCGCATATACTCTATTGGTCTATTGTAGTTGTCTGTAATTTTCATTTGGTTTTGCAACGTGAAGTGAATTATAATGAAGTTTTGCTTTGTTAACTAAGCTAATAAATAAAGAATTCCGCTTAATTACCTAAAAGTATGAAAATATGAAGATAAAACTCAAAATATGCCCTGTGGTTTTTTTGGCGCTACTTTAATCTTGTTAAGAATTTTCAAAAGAAATTTTTTGTATATTTATTTTTTAGCGAAAATTTGCTAAGTTTAACTGATTCGCAAAAATGATAATTGAGTTATTATGACAGGTATTGAAAAATTTACTTCACCAATCGGGGTTGCTCTTGACCGTTTTATTTCTGCAAAACAAGAAGAATTTACTTATGCAACAGGAGAACTTTCACAGTTACTAAGAGACATTGCGTTGGCTTCTAAGATTATTAATAGGGAAATCAACCGAGCAGGTTTATCTGGAATCGAAGGTAGTATAGGAGCAGATAATATACAGGGAGAAAGACAACAGATGCTAGATGTAATCGCCGACTACAGGTTTACTAGAGCTTTGGTAAGAGGTGGGCAAACCTGTGGTATAGTTTCAGAAGAGAATGCTGAAATTATCGATACTAAAAATCATAATGCAAAATATATCATTACAATAGATCCTTTAGATGGTTCTTCTAATATAGATGTAAATGTTTCTGTCGGAACTATTTTTTCAATTTACAGAAGAAAATCTCCTATTGGCACACCACCAACTTTAGAAGATGTATTGCAAAAAGGAACAGAACAAGTAGCAGCAGGCTATATATTATATGGTTCTTCTACCATGTTGGTGTTTACCACAGGTTTCGGTGTAAACGGATTTACTTACGAACCATCATTAGGAGAGTATTTCCTCTCTCATCCAGATATGACCATTTGCGAAGACGGTAATATATATTCAGTAAATGAAGGAGGCTATTATTCTTTTCCTCAAGGTGTACAAGATTATATAGATGAATGTAAAAAGAAAAAAATGAGAGCTAGATATATTGGTTCTCTTGTTGCCGATTTCCACAGAAATCTATTAAAAGGTGGAATTTATATGTACCCATCTACTAAAGAATACAAAAATGGTAAACTAAGATTACTTTATGAGTGCAATTCGCTGGCATTTATAATAGAACAGGCAGGAGGATACGCTTCTAATGGAGAGAAGAGAATTCTAGAAATAGAGCCAGAAGAAAAGCATCAGCGAACACCATTATATATTGGCTCAAAAAATATGGTAAAAGAAGTGCTAAACCGAGTCAATGTAACTTCAATAGCATAAAACTCAATATCTTTTTATATGCGAAACCCTTAGGAGCTTTTTCTAAGGGTTTTTTCTTTGTTTTTACTAAAAGAAAGTAATTCTTACTTGAGGTTAAATATCTTAAAAAGCGAATATTAGATGTATTTAAATATTACTTTAATAAGTAATTGATATAATAATAAGAATATTAGAGGTGTTTGTTAGGCATAAACGGTATTTTATTCTGAAAATGTGTTATATTTTGATTGTAATAATAGTATGAGAATTAGTTTGTGAATAAAATTAAAGTGCTATCAATATAAAAAACTTACACCGTTATAAATGCGAAATCAACGGACACTGTAAATAATTTTAGATATGAATAGCTTAAAAAAAATCACCACTTTAACTTTTTTACTAGCAGGATTACAAATCGCATTATTCGGACAATCTAATGAGCAGTTGACAGAAGAGAAGGGAGCACAAGTAGTAGAAATTAATACTTCGGCTCATTGCCAAGATTGTAAAGATAGAATCGAATATGAATTAACTTTTACAAAAGGTATTGTAAGTACAGAATTCGCAGATGACTCACAAACGCTTACTGTAAAATTTAAATCTAAAAAGATAAATAGAGACGAAATTAGAGCTTTAATCTCATCTATGGGATATGATGCAGATTATGTAAAAGCAGATAAAGATGCATTCAACATGTTACCTAAATCTTGTAAAGCCCCTGCATTAAAAGCTGCAGGTAATTGAGGTTTAATACTATTAATTAGCAACTAGTAAGGCAATGTCTAAAAGCATTGCCTTTTTTATTGAAACTATTATTGCTTTTCAGGCCTTTAAATAGGCAATTATGTATAAAGTTTTACGATTAAACTAAAGACACTTTTATTAGTCGAGTGTAAGTATTGCTTGGTATTTGCACCAGTAATTTTTTTAACTTTAATCAAGATATGAAAAAAAGTATTTTTTTTCTGCTAACTATCATCTCGCTGATTCAAACTCAAAATCTGTTTTCTCAGAAGATATCCAAAAAAGCTCAAAAACTTTATCAGGAAGGAAGAGAAGCAGCCGGATCGAGAAATTTTAATAAAGCTATTAATAACATGGAAAAAGCTTTGGGCATAGCACCGAATTATGCTGAAGCTCATCGTGATTTGGCTTTTTTTTATTTTTCTCTTAGAGATGTAGCTAATGCTAGAAAACACTATCAGGCGGCAGCCGACCTAAAACCATCTGACAAAGCTTTTGCCCCAGCATATATTCGTTTGGCAGAGTTTAATATTACCGAAGGTAAGTACAATGAGGCTTTAAAATATGCCAAAGAGTTTCTCAGCTCGAACCCAAGTGCACGGTATGTGAACGATATTAATCTGGCAAATAAGATTATAGAAACTTCTGATTATGCGATTGAGGCAATGAAAAAGCCTATGAAATTTGAGCCTGTTCCTTTACCTGCATCAGTTAACAAATTGCGCCAACAGTATTTTCCCTCACTTACTGCTGATAAAGAAACCATGATTTTTACTGGTAGAACAGGGGATAATGAAGACATTTATCAAGTAAATTTTGAGAATGGTAATTGGCAAGATCCTACCATAATTGAAGAATTGAGTTCTAAATTTAACGAAGGTACTTGTAGTATTTCGGCTGATGGTAAAACCATGATTTTTACAGCATGTGTAGGAAACAGCGACAGAAAAGTATATGGTGCTTGCGATTTGTTTATCAGTTATAAAACTGGCGATACATGGAGTACCCCCGAAAATATGGGTAGTAACATTAATACAAAAGCATGGGAGTCTCAGCCGGCTTTATCTGCCGATGGTAGGGAAATATATTTTATTTCAGATAGAGGAGGAGGAATTGGGCAGAACGATATTTGGATGAGCAAAAAAGACAAAGAAGGAAACTGGATGCCATCAGTAAACTTAGGCAAACCTATAAATACGCCTTTAAATGAGGTTTCTCCTTTTATACATGCAAATGGTAAAACATTGTTTTTCTCATCTAGAGGGCACGAAGGTTTTTGGGGTTACGATCTTTACAGAGTAGAAAAAGAGGAAAAAGGCAGTTGGGGAAAGCCCGAAAATCTTGGTTATCCAATAAACGATTACCACGATCAAGTATCTCTGGTAATTACAGCAGATGGAAAGAAAGGGTATTACTCACATGAAGTTCGCGATGAAAGACAGCAACTAATCAGTACGCTATTCGCATTCGATATTCCAGAAGAAATTAGAATTAAAGAATCTAGTGATATCGTAAAGGGAAAAGTATATGATGTAAAAACAGGAGAGGTACTAGACGCCAAAATCGAATTGACAGATATTGAGAGTAATGAGGTGATTTCGATTGTAAATTCTGATGCGGAAAATGGATCGTATGTAATTGTACTCACAGCAGGTGCTGAATATGCATTACATGTAAATAAAAATGGATACTTGTATAAAAGTTTGAGCTTTGACTATAAAGCGGAGAAAGAATCACAGGAAATTTCTTTGGATATTCCTCTTGAGCCAGTAGTAGTTGGTTCTAAAGTAACCCTCAATAATATTTTCTTTGAATTCGGTTCTTATAGCCTCTTATCAAAATCTAAAACAGAATTAGATAAGCTAGTAAATTTTATGCAAGATAACAAAGACATAAAAATTGAGATTGGAGGTCATACAGATGATGTGGGCTCAGATACAGCTAATCAGGAACTTTCTCAACAAAGAGCTGGAGCTGTTGTAAATTATTTAACTGAGGCAGGTGTTTCTAAAGAAAGACTTACTGCTATTGGTTATGGAGAAACTCAGCCGGTAGTTGCAAATGATTCTGACGAGAACCGAGCTTCAAATAGACGTATTGAGTTTAAAATATTATAGGATGAACTGAAAGTCAGTATTTTCTGATTTTAAAATTTAGCCTGTTGCAATTTTTGTAACAGGCTTTTTTGTGCCGTTTATCCTCAATTTTATGGGTATATATTATTTTTTTTAGCCTTTCACTTTGCCATTTACTAGCTTTAGAATTCATTAATTGGCTTATTGATAAAACTACTGCATATGAATTTAAAATTTATCAGATTATGCCTGTTTGCATTTTGTATAACAGGATTAACTAACTGGCAAACAAGTAAAGCAAATGATCTCTACGATTTAGATTTACTCAACTATACCCTCGCTTTTCAAGATACTACCAAAAAAGATTCTACTAAAACTGAAAAGAAAGACGAGAAAAAAGCACTTCCCCTCAAACCAGAAAGAAATGTTTCTTTCACTACCAATGAAGGTACTTGGATTTCATTAGATGTAAACCCTGCCGGAGATAGTATTGTCTTCGATTTAATGGGCGATATATATATTATCCCTTTTGTGGGTGGCAATGCACGTGCAGTTACTAGCGGTTTACCATACGATGTGCATCCGCGATATAATAATGATGGAAGCAGTATTGTATTTGTTTCAGACTCTAGTGGTTCAGACAACATCTGGACAATGGATTTGAAAACCAACGAAAGAAAACAAATCACGAAAGATAATAACCAAAATTACTTTTCTGCCGATTGGAGTCCAGATGGCAAATACGTTGTTGGAGCTAAAGGAAGGAGAAATATCAAACTTTACATTTACCATAAAGATGGTGGTGGCGGTATTCAAATTACAGATAAGCCAGACGCTTTAAAAACCACCGATCCAACTTATAATGGAGATGGTACAAAGATTTATTTCTCTCAAAGACGTGGCGCATGGAATTACAATGCACAATTACCTCAATATCAGATAGGATGCTACGATCTTGAAGCTGGTGAAGGTAGTGTGGTTACTTCTCGCTATGGTTCTGCTTTTACACCAACCCTTTCACCCGATGGTAAATGGATGGTTTACGGAACTCGCTTTGAAGATGAAACCGGATTAATGCTCAGAAATTTAGATTCAGGTGACGAAAGTTGGTTAGCTTACCCAGTTCAGCGCGACGAGCAGGAATCAATTGCTCCATTGGGTGTATTACCTGCTATGTCTTTTACACCAGACAGTAAGTTTTTAGTAACTTCTTACGGAGGTAAAATTTATAAAATAGCAATTGCAGATAAAGTAGCTACAGAAATTCCATTTGAGGTAAATGTTTCTTTGCCTATGGGGCCAAGGTTAGAGTTTAAATTCCCTATTGAAGATAAAGAGGAAGTAGTTGCTACGCAGATTAGAGATGCAGTTCCTTCGCCAGATGGCTCTAAACTCGCATTTACTGTGCTCAACAAGCTTTATGTAATGGATTATCCATCAGGTAAACCTGAAAAACTTACAAAAAATGAGTTTACTGAAGCGCAGCCAACTTGGTCGCCAGATGGAAAATGGATTGTATTTACCACTTGGTCACCAGAAGGAGGGCACCTATACAAAGTAAATATTGAAGGTAAGCCAAAGCCTGTACAGTTAACTAAAGCTTCTGCAATTTATGGTTCTCCTGTTTGGTCTTTTAATTCTAATAGAATTGTATTTACAAGAGGTAAAGCTCAAAATTATAAAGATGCATACGATCCGATGGCTTTTGCTGCTACAGAAGATTTGTGTTGGATAAGTGCCGATGGTGGAGAAGTTCAATTTATAACAAAAAGCAATGGTCGTGGTAATCCTCATTTTATTAAAAGCGACGATCGAATCTACCTCAATAACTACTCAAAAGGTTTGGTTTCTATCAGGTGGGATGGAACCGACGAAAAGGAACATGTTGCAATAACAGGTATTACTACTTTTGGTAGTATGCGTGAGCTAATTGAGAGCCATGATAATAGCCATAGCAACTTTAGCTTACTTCCACAAGAAATGGAGATGAAAGCAGTAAGTGAACCATCTAAGGCAGATGTTATTCTAATGGCTCCGGAGGGCGATCAAGCTTTGGCAAAAATCAATAATGAGATTTATATAGTTACTGTTCCTAAGGTTGGTAAAACCCCTAAAATATCAGTTTCAAATCCAGAAAGTGCTTCTTTCCCTTCTAAGAAGCTAACAGAGTTAGGTGGAGAATTTCCTTATTGGTCTGCCGATGGTAAAAAAGTACATTGGTCTTTAGGGCATAGCCATTTTGTATATGATTTAGATGAAGCAAAAGCTTTTGAAGATTCAGTAAAAGCGGCTAAAAAGGAAGAAGCCAAATTGAAAGCAGAAGAGAAAAAGGAAGAAGAGAAAGATGATGAGGAAAAGGTTGAAGAAGAAAAGGAAGAAGAAGATGAGAAGAAAAAAGATAAGTATGAAGCCGAAGAGCATAAGATAGAAGTACTTATCAAAAAAGATATTCCTAAAGGAGTTGCATTGCTACAAGGTGCCAGAATTATTACCATGAAAGGTGATGAGATTATCGAAAATGGTGATATTTTAATTGAAAACAACCGAATAAAAGCAGTAGGCACAAGTGGAAGTTTAACAGTCCCGAAAGGTGCAGAAGTAATTGATCTGAAGGGTAAAACTGTGATGCCGGGCTTAGTTGATACTCACGCACATATGTGGCCTGTTTGGGGCATCCATAAAACACAAGTTTGGATTTATGCAGCAAACTTGGCTTATGGAGTTACTACGACTCGCGATCCACAAACTGCTACTACAGATGTATTAACTTATTCAGATTTGGTGGATGCTGGTGAATTGTATGGACCAAGAGTTTATTCTACAGGTCCGGGAGTTGGTTTCTGGGCATACAATATCAAAAGTTTAGATCAAGCAAAAAAGGTTTTGAAACAGTATAGCGAGTACTACAATACCAAAACCATTAAAATGTATCTTACTGGTAATCGCCAGCAAAGACAGTGGATAATTATGGCCGCAAAAGAGCAAGGATTAATGCCAACTACAGAAGGTGGTCTTGATTTTAAACTCAACATGACGCAACTATTAGATGGCTATCCGGGTCATGAGCATGCATTGCCAATCTATCCGATTTACAGCGATGTAGTAAAAACGATTGCCGAATCTCAAATGGCTGTTACTCCAACCATGTTAGTGGCATATGGAGGTCCATTTGCAGAGAATTATTACTATGCAACTGAGCAGCCTTACAATGATCCTAAGATGCAGTATTTCACTCCTTACGAAGAATTAGCAGGCAAAGCAAGAAGAAGAGCTGGCTGGTTTATGGACGAAGAACACGTATTCCCGAAACATGCTGAGTTTATCAAAAACTTAGTAGAAGAAGGTGGATTAGCAGGAATCGGAAGCCACGGGCAGTTACAAGGTTTGGGTTACCACTGGGAGCTTTGGTCTGTGCAATCTGGTGGAATGAAAAACCACGATGCATTAAAAGTGGCGACCATTATTGGCGCAGAAGCTTTAGGTTTAGATAAAGATTTGGGTTCTGTAGAAGAAGGAAAACTGGCTGATTTAGTGATTTTGAACGAAAATCCTTTAGAAAACATCAGAAACTCAAACACCATACAGTATGTGATGAAAAACGGTAGACTTTACGAAGGCAACACCCTAGACGAAGTTTATCCTGATAAAAAGAAAGCTGAAAAATTCTGGTGGCAAACTGTTAAACCAGAAGGTTTGCCTGGAATTAAAGAATAAATTTGTTACTTGTCTCTATCGATTATTTGGAAGGCTTTCTATTGGAAGCCTTCCTTTTTTTATTCATTTCTATATTTAATCATAATTTCTTTAAACAACTCAGCAGTGGTTGGTGGAGTGTAAGAAATGGCATTAGCACCAGTGTCTATGGCTTTTTGAATGGTTTCATCAGACTTACCACCAGTAGCGATAATGGCTACATCGCTGTTGATATCTTTTATTTTTTTAATAATGTCTGTGGTTTTATCAGCACCAGAAACATTAAAAATGTCTACTCCGGCATCAATCCTTCCTTTAAAATCTTCTTTGTCAGAAACTACTGTGATTATCACCGGAATATCTACTTTGTCTTTCAGTTTTTTGATTAATTCGTTAGGTGTTGGCTTGTTTAAAACTACACCCAAAGCACCTTGAAACTCAGCATCTAAAGCCAATTCGATTGATCTTTCTCCTGTTGTAATACCACCTCCAACGCCGCAAAAAATTGGTTTGTCGGCAGCAAGAATAAGTGAATGAGAAATTAACGGTTGAGGTGTAAATGGGTAAACAGCAATAATTGCATTGGCATTGGTATTTCGAATTATAGCTACATCTGTACTAAACAAAAATGATTTAAGTAGTTGGCCAAAAACACGAATACCAGAACAATTATTTATAATTTCTGGAACAGTAACTATATTTTTTCTGAGTTTGCTTGTAAATTCTGGTATCTTCTTCATATTGATTGGATTTTGATAAGATAAATACCAACAAAGCAGCTAAATGTTTGAGTTAGTTGATGTTAAATTTTCAAATCATTTAAGCAAAAAAAATCTGTAAGTTAAATGAATAACCTACAGATTTTTTATGATGATGTTTTACAAAAAAGGCTTTTTATTCTAAATGATTATCCGTATTCTTACCACAAGCTCAAGTGAGCGTACAAGCAATTAATATTCTGTCAAAAATATCATTTTCAAAGTATCTTCTATTGAGTTTGTAACAGAACTCATCTAGATAATTCTGTAGATACCCTGGCCTTGTATGCTGATATATCCCTTGTAGGACTTTCTTTGCATTCCCAATGGCTGTATGTACCCAAGGTAGTTTGATATGGGCCTGTTTTGAGGGCACTTTTTCCACATCCATCTCGAACTCTCCTGTCAGTGACTGATAGGTTGAATAGCCATCTGTAATCATCTTGGCATTCTGGGCAACATGCCGGGTAATCGTATTTCTAGCAGTTTCTACTGTAAAATCAGCGCATACAGCCATTTTGAAATACTTGCACCTTTTAGAAGGGCGGTGTTTTTTAGGCTGTAGCACCACCTCTGTCTGTGCAAAGACCATCGCCATGGTCTGCTTCTGGCTCCCCCTTCCCCGCTTTCTCTCCTCTTCCTTCTGCCCCTCGGGTACTAGTGTTTCAAAGAACCCTTCGTCTACCTCAATATTGCCTCCCAGCAAGTAGTGGTTGTCCCGTTGGCCCATCGCAGAGCGTATTTTGTGCATCATTGCCCAGATAGGTTCATAGCGCTTATGATTGAGCTGCCTCTGCACATTACAGGCAGAAGAACCTTTCTTGCTACAGCCCATCAGCCAGATAGCAACGAACCAGTAGCGAAACGGAAGTTTGGAAGCTTCCATGATGGTGCCACTGCGGAGGCCTGTCCTAAAACTGCATGACTTGCATTGGTACATCTGCTTGCTATTTAGCCAGTAATGCTCTTGGCTACCGCATTTCTTGCAACAAACACCTGCTTTATCCCTGATTTCCTTGAAACGCTCACGGCATACCTGCTCATTGCGGTACGCTTCCATGAATTCAATAATACTATCCATAATGACCTGTTTTTGAGCTAATTTCGAAGCGCAGACCATACCCTATTTACTTTGTGGTAGCTTTACGGATAATCATTTTATTCTAAAACAAAACCTACTTCCTGATCGCCTACTCTTAAAGTAAAATCACCCGGTTCGAGAATTTTTTCACCTTTGGTATTAGGGTAGCTTAAGTGTTCACCAGCATCAATTTTGAAAGTGAATGTCTTAGCCTCGCCAGGAGCAATTTCTAATTTTTCAAAGTGCTTTAAAGCTTTTACTGGACGAGTGAAAGTGCCCACTTCATCAGAAATAAACCATAGCACAGCTTCTCTACCAGCCTTGTTTCCAGTATTGGTAACTGTAACACTTGCTGTAATGCTGCCTTCTGTATCTAAAGAAGTTGCGCTTAAAGTAAGGTCGCTGTATTTGTATGAGGTATAAGATAAACCATAGCCAAAAGGTGCGATGGTTGTCATTGATAGTGCTTTATCAAAATCGAAGAAGAGCTCCATGTTTTTGTGGTTGTATGGGAACCAGTGGCCGGGTTGTGCCGGATAAGAGAACGACATTTTACCACTTGGATTCACTTTGCCACTAATTACATTTGCAATAGCTGTTCCGCCTTCAAAACCAGGTAATCCGCACCAGATAAAAGCATCGCAATCTGGCAGTACATCTGTAATGGTTCTTGGTCTACCGGCAATCATTAATAGAATAACAGGTTTGCCGGTTTCTTGAGCAGTTTTAATTAGTTCGAGTTGTTCATCGTCTAACTCAAGATTCGAGAAGTTTCCCGGAGTTTCTGAATAAGGTTCTTCACCCGCAGCAATTATAATTGCATCTGCACCTGCTGCACTTGCTTTTAAAGTTTTTTGATCTGCTAATTGAACCTGAGCATTTGGGTAAGCATCTTGTAAAGCGGTGTAAACAGTTGGCATGTCTTCTGGATATAACTTATCATCATAAGTAATCCAACGAAGTGACCAACCACCAGCTAAACCTCTTTTAGAATCTGCATTGTGCCCTGCAACTACAATTTTCTTAGGAGCAGTTAAAGGTAAAATACCTTCATTTTTGATTAATACTAAAGATTCTTCAGCGGCTTTTCTTGCTTTTGCTTTGCTCTCTTTTCTACCGATACGATCTAGGCGAGTATCTTGTGGAAATGGATGTTCCCAAAGTCCGAGCTCCATTTTCATTCTAAGAATTCTTGAAACAGAAAGGTTAATTCTGTCCATAGAGATTACTTTTTCTTCTACCAATTCTTTAAGCGCTCCACAGAAATCGGTTGTATAAGGAGTCATCGACATATCGATACCAGCCATAATTGCTTTAAAAGTGGCTTCTTTCATGTCTTTAGCAACTTTATGGGTAGTGTGTAATCTAATTACATCTTCCCAGTCTGTTACTACTACCCCTTTAAAGCCTAACTGATCGCGAAGTACATAGGTAAGTAGTTCATAAGAGGCATGAACAGGTATGCTGTTTATTTCACCTCCATTAATCATAAAAGATTTAATACCTGCATCTACTACTGCTTTAAAAGAAGGAATATGGAACTCGTATAACTGTTGTTTATCTATAGTAGCAGGAGTTCTATCCCAGCCATTGTCTGGGTCAGAATAACCGATATAGTGTTTCGCAGTGGCTGCTTGTTTATAAGGTGCTGTTTGAGGATGTTCTTGAAGCATTTTCACATAAGCAGCGCCCATGCTAGCAGCAAGGTAAGGATCTTCACTATATGTCTCATAGAAGCGTGGCCAGTATGGATTTCTTCCTACATCGAGTACCGGAGCAAATATCCAGTGGTGGCCAAGGTCGGCAGTTTCTAAACCTAGTACATATGCTTCATCAGCAGAAAACTGGGTATCGAAAGTAGCACCGATATTAAAACTGTGTGGAAAAATGGTGGAACCTTCCAAATAATTGGCGCCATGCATATGGTCTACGCCATAGATTATAGGAATACCATGTTTATCGTGTCTTAAAGCGATTTCTTGTAATTGCTTAGAATACTTGTACCAGTTTTCTGCCGGTACTGCAATTCCATTAAGAAAAGAGCCAATGTGAAAACTATCTAGATAGTAAATTAATTTGGCAGTATCGATTTCCAGTAACGTTTCCGGAGGTGCACTCGGACTGCTTGCTGGTGTAGAAATCTCTTTAGCAAACTGAGAGTTATTTATCTGGGTCATTTGCCCAATTTTCTCTTCAAGCGTCATGGAGCCAAGTAGGTCTTCTATCTTTTCTTCCATGGCTGTATTGTTGGTTCTTTCCATCTCCATTCGCCTTTTATCTGTAATGAGGCTTTGTGGGTCACTATCGAAAGAACACGCAGAAAGGAGCATGTTTGCGATAAACATGCTCAATAAGATTTTTATTACGGTATGTATTTTCATGATAATTGGTTGTATTATTTGGAATTTGCTGACTTATAAATCAACCGAATGATTTAATTACTCGGCAATCTGTACTCCTTCAAGATTTATTTTTGAATTATATATAACAGAGTCTATTTCCAAATTTGCAAACTCTTTTTCCATTGCAATTGAAGCGTTATGTGCAATTTCTTGAGTTTGGCAAAGCGCAAATACTGAAGGTCCCGAACCTGAAATACTGCAACCTAATGCACCGGCATCGATCGCTGCTCTCTTAACTTTTTCGTATCCCGGAATTAATAAAGAGCGCACTGGCTCAATAATTACATCTTCTAATGAGCGAGCGATAAGGGAATAGTCTTTTCGTGCCAAACCAGCAACCAGACCAGCAATATTTCCCCATTGTTTTACAGCATCTTTCAACTGAATTTCAGTACGAAGTACTTTACGAGCATCTTCAGTTTTTACTTCGATTTGTGGGTGTATAATGGCAATAAATAGATCTTCTGGAAAATCTAACCTTATTACATCAAGTGGAGAATAACTTCTTACCAATACAAATCCACCTAAAATAGCTGGAGCAACATTGTCTGCATGTGCAGAGCCGCAAGCAACTCTTTCTCCATGCATAGCAAATTGTACCAGTTCTTCTTTTTTGAGTGGTTGATCTAGAAGCATATTTGCTCCAAAAACACCTGCTGCAGCACTGGCCGCACTTGAACCAATACCGCTACCAGGTTTAATTTTTTTCGTTATCGTGACTTCAAAGCCTGTATCAGAAGCAATGTGAGAAAGATACGTTTGCATAGCAACACCAATGGTATTGTCTTCTGCTTTAAGAGGAATGCCTTTGTAAGGTGTCGTATTAAAAATAGTAATACCAGGCTTATCTTTCTTTTTAATAATAATTTCATCTCCCGGGTTTTCTAATGCGAAACCCAGAATATCAAAACCGCAGGCAACATTGGCTACAGTGGCAGGTGCAAAAATTCTGATACTATTTTCCAATTTTATGTTTGTTTGCTTAAGAATCAGGTCAAATTTAAAAACAAAAAACATCTCCTAGGCGAAAATTTGAATTACATCTCCTGATTTTTAACATTTGAACTATTATTACTTATTGTTTAATCAGTAATCGGGTGTTAGTTTAGCATTTTCGTAATTTTTTTGAATGATTTCAAAACAGCTTTGTTTGACAATTTGTAGTAATACAAGTATTCATTAACTGATCACCAGCTTGAACTCGGTATTAAATAAAACTATATTCGACAAACTTGAATCAACAGAAATTGCAGGCGCATTGCTAGATGCTGCTACAAATTCTGGACTGCCCATTGCTATTTGGAAGTTACCTCAAGCTGAAAAATTTAATGTTGTTCTCAGCTATTCTAACAACATTCACATAGCACAACCAGAAATAGAAAATTCACCTTCTGGTTTTATTGTTTCTCCATTTAAAACAGACAGCCCAATCTCATTTATTAAGGCAGATTTGTTTTATTCTTCTGATGAAGTTTTTCCTAAAGAAGCACCTCAGGCTTATGGTTCTGAGGAGTTTGGTAACAAGCAAAAGTTTTGGGATGAATTAGAAGAATCGGTTAGGGAAATAAAAAGAGGTAAGCAACCTGAGTATCATACAAAAAGTATCGAAGAGTCTAACCCTGAAAACAGAGCTTATATGGAGCTTGTTTACAAAGGGGTAAAGTCTATAAGTGAAGGAGCATATCAAAAAATAGTTTATTCTAGAAGTAAGTCTGTTGATAAGCCATCTCACTTTCATGCTACAAATGCATTTTTATCATTAGGTTATAAATATCCAACTGCTTTTGTATCATTAATCTCTCTACCAGAAGAAGGAACTTGGATAGGAGCCTCGCCAGAGATTTTAATAGAAGTAAACTCTCAACGATATTTTAGAACTATAGCCTTGGCAGGAACGCAAGCACGAGACCAGTTTGATAAGCTTTGTGATGCTACTTGGCGCCAAAAAGAAATTGAAGAACAAGCACTAGTAGGCAGGTACATTATAAGTTGTTTTAAAAAGATTAGGCTTAGAGAGTTTGAGGAAATTGGCCCAAAAACGGTTGCGGCAGGTTCTATTATTCATTTAAGAACCGACTATAAAGTGGATATGGAAGAAGTAAACTTTCCGCAGTTAGGTTCAGTAATGTTGAAGTTACTGCATCCAACTTCTGCAGTTTGCGGTATGCCTAAAGATGTTACTATGCAAGAGGTGTGTAAAAACGAAGGTTACGATCGACATCTTTACAGTGGTTATCTAGGTCCAGTAAATATTGAAGACAATACCAATATTTTTGTAAACCTCAGATGTATGCAAGCTAGTGACGAGAAACTTGTTTTTTATGCAGGAGCTGGCATTACAGAAGACTCTGATGCTGAGAAAGAATTTAATGAAACTGAAATGAAAATGGATATCTTGAGAAAAGTAGTGCTTACTCAAGATTAACTCACTAAGCATTCAGATATTCAGCTAGAATCTTGGTTTTGCTAAAGTCGAGCGATTGCCAGTCTTTTTCCAAGTCTTTTATCTTCATTACCTCATCCATAATTGCTTTTTGCTTATTGCCAATAGCCAAAGCATCTGCATAAGGTATGTGACTAAACGTAACCATTGTGTACAAAGGAATCCACTTTTCAGGAAATTCTTTATGGATTTTTGCTTCAATTTTTTTCCTGAGTAAAAATTCTGGGTCTGCTACCAAATCGCGCATTTCTATAAAATTTTGCAAGGCGAGGTTAGCAATAGCATCTGCATCTTTTTTTCTGTTTTTCTGAAAAATATCAAAAACATTTTCGAGTGAATGATTTTCATTTTCTAGTAAATCATCCAATATGGAGCAGTCTTCAAAACCAGCATTCATACCTTGCCCATAGAAAGGCACAATGGCATGAGCTGCATCTCCCATTAACAGTGCATTTTCATTATTCCAAGGCTCACATTTTATAGTAACCAAAGAGCCAGTTGGGTTTTCTAAGAATTGTTGAGTGAGATCTGGTATTAAATCCAGTGTATCTGGAAAGTATTTTTTGAAAAAGTCTTCTATTTGTGTTTCTGTTTTAAGATTTTCAAAAGAGTGTTCAGCTTCATAAGCCAAAAACAAAGTGGCAGTAAAACTTTTATCTGCATTGGGCAGCGCAATTAGCATAAACTGTTTTCTAGGCCAGATGTGTAAAGCATTTGGTTCAAGTGCAAAATTATTAGACTCAGTAGGTTTAATGTGCAATTCTTTATAGCCATGTTTTAGAAACTCTTGAGCATAATTGAATCTACTAGTTTTTTGCATGGCATTTCTCACCGCTGAAAATGCTCCATCTGTACCTATAAGATAATCGTATTGGGCTTCAGTTACAGTGCCAGAAGTATATTCTTTAAAATTTAAGCTGTGTGTATCGAGATTAACATCTGTACATTTCTGATTAAAATAGAAATTGACATGAGGTGATTGGGTACTTTCTGTTATGAGTGTTTCATTTAGACCACCTCGAGAAACAGAGAAAATCTCCTGTCCAGTTTGCCCATAAGGCTGAAAGGTTATTTCGCCATCTATACTGTGCATCATTCTACCTCTCATTGGAATTGCCTGTTCTTTTATTTTTTCTGCGATTCCCGCTTTTTCTAGTGCTTTCCAACCTCTATTACTCAAAGCCAGATTAATAGATCTGCCACCTGCAAATGATTTTTCTCGCGGGTCTGGGCGCATGTCGTAAACATCAACTTTATGCCCTTTCCTCGCCAATAAAATTGATAATAAAGAACCGACTAAACCCGCACCATTTATGGTTATTTTTTTTGTTTCAGTCATGAAATTTTATGCTGCTGTTTAAAAAATTGCTTCCTTTACAAATTAATATCAATACCTCTAATTTACAGAGGAGATAAAAAGAAAACCAAATTATGAGCATAGAACATAATAGAGTATCGATTGCTTTTGGTAATCGTTTGAGAGTGCGGGTTTGTGGTATCTGTATCGAAAATGATAAAGTATTAATGGTGAGGCACCAGTCTTTGGGAAATGGTTATTTGTGGGCTCCACCCGGTGGTGGTTTAGATTTTGGCGAAACTTTAGAAGAAGGTTTGCAAAGAGAATTTGTAGAAGAAACTGGGATGGAAGTAAAAGTGGTTAAGTTTCTTTTTGTGCATGAATATTTAGATAAACCGCTGCATGGCATAGAACTATTTTTTGAAGTAAAGCAAACAGGTGGGGTAATGAAAATGGGTACTGATCCCGAGATGTCTTCAAAAGATCAGATAATAGACCGTCTTAAATTTTTATCTTTTAATGAAATTAAAGAACAGCCAGAAGGATGTGTACATAATGCTATTTTGCATAGTAGCTCAGTAGAAGAGTTGCTGGCAATGCAAGGAATTTATCATCATATAGTATAAAAAAACCACTCGTAAATCTCTGAGTGGTTTTTTTAAAATATATAACTGTTTGCGATTGAAATATTCTTATGAAACGATATTCATCTTACGTGAAGCGGTGAACTTACCTGTTTCTAGTTTGTAGATGTACATACCGGGAGCAAGCCCTCGTACATTCACTTTAATGTCGTGTTCACCATATTGCATGTAGCTATCAACCATCACTTTTACCTCTTTGCCTTCAACATTAAACAGTCTTAATTTAACTTGACCAGAGTTGTTGATATAAAAGTTAATCACTGTTTCATCTTTAGCAGGGTTGGGGTAACAATTGTTTAGACGGAATCTATCGTTGAAAAACTCGTCACTTGTGCCAGTAACAAAGTTGCTGTTTACGATCGGGATCTGGTTGTCTAAAAAGGCCGCTTTTTTCTCATCTGTATCCAGTTTAAAAACATCAGCTACTTCATCATAAGGAGAACCCATCCAATTCTGCATTACAGAAGTAAGTACTTGTCTGTAATCGACTTGCATTTTTAGGTTGCCGCTTTTAAGATCGCTGAGGTCTGGAGTGCCTCCAAAAACTCCGGGGTTTACCCATTTTCCAAAAGCCATTAGTGGCCATGCATCTCCGTGATCAGTACCATAACTGCCATTAGATACAGCTCTTCTTCCGAACTCAGACATAGTTATAGTCATAACCTTGTCTTCTGTGCCAGAAGCTCTTAAATCGGCTTGAAAAGCCTGTACAGCAGAAGAAATATGATACATTAATGCAGCGTGATGCCCAAAGGTAGGATCGTAGCTTTCAACTTGGTTTGCATGCGTATCAAAACCACCTATTCTAACTAAGAAAAATCTGGTTTGTATGCCACCTCTCAACAGGCGTGCAATTAATTGGAACTGACCAGAAAGTGGATTAGTAAGTGCCTGAGATGTTGCATATGGATAGTTTTCAGGATAAGTAATTGAAGATTCGCCACCTTTATCATACACTTCTTTTAATCTTTCTCCATATACGTGAGATTGCTCATCCATATCCATAATGTATTTGAGCTCTTCTCCGTAGTTAGAATCTGGAAAACTGGTAATGCTTTGCTGATC
Source organism: Chondrinema litorale (assembly GCF_026250525.1). GTDB lineage: Bacteria > Bacteroidota > Bacteroidia > Cytophagales > Flammeovirgaceae > Chondrinema > Chondrinema litorale. The sequence continues at coordinate 1,117,700 of NZ_CP111043.1, read as the reverse complement.
GATGCTTTCTAACAAATCGTGAAAAGCTACCGGGCTATCTACAGACAAAGACATTGGGAAGGAATCATCTCTTCTGAAAATCAAAGACACTCCTCTTCCGATTTCTAATCCTGGAGGATCTTTCATCGCATTTTGTCCATCATAAGGTAGGTTAGAAGCATCACCGTCTGGATAAGCAGGATATTCTTTGTCTAGAAATCTACCCATCCAACCTGAGCGGTAGGTGTCTTCATATCCTCCTCCCATAAAAAATACATCTCTTCCTCTAAAGTGTGAACCATTGGCATTTTCATAAGATACACCATGAACTATTCCGACTCTTCCTCTATCATATAAGTCTTTAACACCTAACATATCTGGGTGTATACCCACTTTGTCTTCGTCTGGCAAGGTGTTATCAAGTTCAATATATTTTCTGTTGCCACTTTCTGGAATGGCTATATTAGGTCTTAAGTTATAATAGTTGCTGTACTGGCTTACAGGAATTACCATGTTTAGTCCGTCGTTGCCTCCGTGCATTTGCAGTACAACCAGTACATTACCATTGTTTTCGTTAATCATTCTTGCTAACTGGTGGTTGTTAGCCAATAGACTTACTGGCATACCACCTAAGAAAAAAGGTGTAGCAGAAGCCTGTGATAATTTTTTTAAGAAATTTCTTCTTTTCATAATGCAACGTATGCTTTTCGGATGGAAATAATTTTATAGAATAGGGGGAATTGGTTTTACATTAATTGGAATTCAGGAGATTGAATAATAGCAGTAATTAATGCTTCGATCTGTGTTCTTACAGCAGTATCATCTCCTGATGATTGATAGGTACTCCATTCTAGTTCCCACATTACACTTGTTAATCCATCTAAAAGCACCGTATTCAGGAAGTAATCAAATCTTTCATCAGTAATTTCTTCGGGAAACATATAAGTTACCAGATCAGTTACTAATTGTTCTGCATCTGCTGGGTTGCTTATATTTTGTGTGTTTTCTACAAACTCGATTACATCTAACCAACCAAAGGTTTTGCTTTCTCCATCTTCATTTTCTTGGTCGAGAATATATTCTGAGTAAACATATCTGTAGGCGAGGTAATTGGCAGATATCCAGTTACGATTGTATACTGGCGCTTGGTGGTAAGCTGAATAGCCGGCTACTTCAAAAGGTTCGTAAAGCTCTAAACCCTGATAAATCATTTCCTCATAGATTGGCGCATAGGTAGCTTCTAAATCAGCCGCCTCAGTTTCGGGATCTGGCATAGCCATATTAAAAAATCTACTAACACCAGTTACCAGCTCAATTGGAGATTTTATTACTGCTCCAACTATATTGTTGCTTGTCTCGCTATCGTCTGAATCGTAAAAGTGACTACTTGTTAATAACTCTTCTAAAACAGGCTTTAAAACATAATCGTTTGCAATTAATGTTTGGGCAAGCGGTGTAATAATGTCTTGTTCTATTTCATCAGTAATTTCGTAGTATACAAAAAAGCGATAAAGCTTTCTGCATACATATTTGGCTGCTGCTTCTTGCTCGAAAATCATATCGATCATTTCTGCCAGTTCAGCTTCGGCATCTTCTACAGTAGTCGAATTGTTTTCTACTAATGTGGGGCTTATTTGCTTGTTTTGAAAAGCACTACTAAATGTTTTTGTACTCACATCGTGTTGCGTGGTCATTAACTGAGCAGAAGCTTTCAATTTACCTGTAGACAGACCTGTATCTGGATCTATAGTTTCAAAGGTTGTGTCTTCGTCCCAACCAGAAAGTACTTTTGTAGCGGCTTTTACATCTTGTTCGGTATAGGTTGTATAGTTGGCGTAAGATTCTCCATCTACCTCTTCAGAAGCAATTTGGTCACCTTTGCCAATAGAGTATAATTCTAATAGTTCTCTACCGAAGTTTTCTTGAGGGTTGTCTTTTACATTCTGAATGCCATCTAGGTGTCTTAACATGGCATTGTCTTTACACATCTTTAAGCAAAGGGTTTTAAAATCGCCTAAGGCATAATGTCTGAACAGTGCAATCTGATAATATAGCGCAGTGGGTTCTTCTATACGCGACTTTATGGTAGTAAAATGCGTATGAAGGAAATAAACCATTTTTTCAGTAATGTTATTCCCACTGTTATTCATTTGTGCCATCCACCAGTAAATAAAATTACTTTCAATATCAACCGCATCTCCATCTGAAGTCATTTTGTAAATGCCTTCTTCTGGGTTGATTAAAGGTTCGCCTGAAAGTGGGTTAATGGGTGGGGTAGGAAGCTCCTGTTCTTGAAGTAATTGTGCAACAGCCTGTGCAGGTGTTAAACCTGTAAATTGATCGATGTCTTTTTTTCCGGGGCCAAAGGTTGCCCGTCGAAGTAAATGGCCTGCAAGTCGTTTGTCTAAAGTTCCATTAAAAGGTAGTAAAGACGCCATTCATAGAGAAAATTTAAGTTAAAAATGATTTAATTCCGTGTTTTTTACTACATATCAAAAACATAACCAGTATTTAGTTTTATTAACAAAAATGGAAATTTCGCATTTTTCTTTTACTTTAAAGGCCTAAATAATTAGCAAATTTTTTTACGTAACCCCTGAATGAAAAGAATCGAACAATTCTCACCCTATCTCATTGTAATAGGTATAATTGCTGTTTTTGGATTTGGTTTTTGGGGATATGGATTGCACAATCCGATGGAGATAGAATTCTGGCAAGCCTTATATGGAATATTAAGGATGTTCTTGCTAGAAGGTGATACAAATAATTTTAGGCAGGTTATTGCTAGTTTTATAGCTGCATTAGTACTTGGTTATGGTATTTTTCAGATAGTTTGGTTCTTCGCATACGAGTGGTATGCACGCTTTAAAATTAGAGTGTTTTATAAAGGCCATACCATTATTATGGGAAATACAGGGATTGGCTATCGTATTGCTATTGAGCTACTGAAAGATGGAGAGCCTGTAGTCGCAATCGAAGACAAAGAAAACTTTGATGAGAACATAGAAAAAATAAAACAATTGGGTGCTCTGGTTTTAACATCATCTAATTCTGAGAGTAATGATTTAATAAAAGCTGGAATTGCGAGAGCTGGCCATTGTTTAGTGCTCACGGATAACGATGAGAAAAACCTTCAAACTGCAAATATTCTTACATGGTTAAATCATAGAAAAAAAGTAATTAGAGGGCCATTGAGAGTATTGGTAAATGTGGAAGATTGGTATAAGAAAAATTTCCTGAAAGATTATATGGATATGTACACCCGTACAACCAATTTCGATATGGATACTTTTAATACCCATCAGGCAGCGGCTCAAGTAATTTATGATACATTTTCTCCCCTTGCAAACTCAGAATATAGCATAGTAAAAGCTGAAGACGGAATAGTTACTCAGATAGAAGCGGCAGATCATACCATTGCTATTATAGGCTACGATAAAACAGCCGAGCACTTTTTGATGGAAAACATTATACTGAGCCATAGTCCTGGGCTTAAAAAATTAAAGGTGATTTTGGTGCAGAAAAATGTGGATATTCTACTAAAAGAGATTGAGATTAAAATGCCTTACATCTACGATTATTTAGAGGTAATGGCAGTGGAGTTTAAAGATGAGCAATTTCTTTCTGAAAGTTATTTTACACCAGAGCTTAAAACTGCTTGGAGTAATTTGGGAACTGCCTACATTTTTGGAGAAGACGATGCGATGTTGATAAGTGTAGCGAATAGCTTTAGGCAAATGTTGTATGCAGAGTATGGCGATTTAAAAGGGGTGCCTATTGTACTTACGCTTCCAGAAAAATCTAAAGCATTAGAGTTACTAAACCCAGAACAGTTACTTGGTGAAGGGGAAAATATAGAGTTATTCAACTTACTAAGAGAAAACTTTAATATTCATATTGTTAGGTTGGTAACAGATACTTGTACCAAAGCCAAAGTGATTGACGAATCTGGTGTAATGGATTCACTTTCTAAAGTTATCAACTACTTTTATTCCATTAAATATGAATTTATTTGGCTATTACCAGATAATGAAAGGGAAAAGATAAGTAATGATTTACTAGAAGATATTGAGAATGATTTTCTTAATATGCGCTTTAATCGTCAATATCCTTTAGAAGAGCTTGAAAATGTTGTGTTAAGTAAAATGGCAAAGGCACTTTCTAAGCAAACACAAAGTGTAAAAGGAGTATTTGGAATTGAGGCTCGTTGGCATGCTCTTTCAGATCAGAAGCAAGATTCGAATCGATTTGTAGCAAGACACTTGGGTGTAAAAGTGAATTTTATTCAAAAAATGGGGCACGATCATCTAGATAGAGAAATTATCAGTAAATACTTTAAAATATTTGCTCCTGTTGAACATAGGAGATGGTGTTCTGAGAAGTTGAGTTATAAGTTTAGGTATGGTCCTTTTCCAACAGATAATAAAGAAAAGAAACTGTTGAAAGACACTTTAAAAATCCACGATCAGATTATTCCATATGAAGATTTGAGCCAAGAGATGGAGGATAAAGATTTCAATATGTTTTTGCTGATTCCTGTTTTGCAGAAGATTAGGGAAATACTGGAATCTGAAAATAAATAATAGAAGTAAGAGATAAATTTAACAAGATAAAGCTGAGTTTATCAGATGAGAGAAGCTGCAGTAGTAACATTTAGTTTCAAGTATGTAAATAGGTTGGGTGTGCCAGATTCATTTATTCCTCGTTCGGGTAGGGTTACCCGCGACGGTTTGATTTTGGAAGATGGCCGCATATTTTTTAGAGATATCCATCGGGTAGAGCGACACCATAAAAGTATTGTAGTTGTATTAAAGCCAGGTGCAACTATTAGTAGAGAAATTAGCAATCATATTTTTAAAGGGTTTACAACTTTCCTAATCAATATCGGAGGTTTTGCCAGACAAGTGCAATCTATTATTAATAGGAGGGTGTCTATGGCGAGGTTAAACGACCGGAAAATGGAGATGGATGAAGAGGAAGTTAGTACTCGCTTTGTAAAAGCAGACTGTCCTAATTGCGATGCTGCTATAGATTTGATTGATGTAGTGCGATCGCATTATATCTATTGCGAATATTGTGGGGCTATTTTCGATCATTATGGATATTTAGTACCAGGTGGAGACAGTTACAGGGTTTGCCCAGAAACTGGTTATTATGAAAGAGTGAGAGACTACTGGCAACATACATTTTATGTAACTCGGCATGAGTTTGCTTTTAAATCTCGAAAGTTATTTTGTTCAGATACTTATGTGCATATGGTATTTGAAAAAGTTTTTGTAAAAAACCTCACTCTATTGTTTGGTGCTTTTTTAGCTGGTTATGAAAAAATAAAGTCACTTTCTGGTAGAGATCCCAATTACATTGAACTAGTAGATGCCAATCTTGCTGCGCATAAAGGCGATATGGAAAAAGCCTTATTCGAATATGCTAAGTTGGTTACTAGAAATAAATATCATCCCGGTTTGCACATGAATCTCGGTTTAATCCACTTAAAAAATGGTAATGAAAGAAAGGCTCTCGTAGAATTTAAGAGATCGCTGGATAATTGCAGTAATTACACACCAGTAATTGAGATTCTGAGAAAGTTTAGTGGTCCAAGTTCAAGTGACGAATAGTTGCCTTCCTGTTTATTTTCCCACTTTCAGTTACAGCAAATTTTTCGATATAGAAAAACTGGCGTGGAACTTCATACTTGCTACAAACTTGTTTTAATTGCTCGGCTAAAGTTGATTCTGCAAAAGTTTCAGGAAGTTTGCCTTCTATAATCAAAGTTACTTTTTCTCCTAAAGTATTATCTGCCGTTCCGGTAGTAAAAAAGGCATTATAAATTCCATGCTCTTTAAATAGCTTATCTATCTTTTTTTCTATAATTTCTGGCTGCACTTTTATTCCGCCACTATTTATCACAAAATCAATTCTGCCCAACCACTTAAACTGATTATCATTTTCAATTAAAACACGATCATTTGTAACTATCCATTCATTCTCTGTTACAGTAGATCGAATCATGAGGCATTCACGCTCATCAGTTTTAATTTCAACACCATCTAAAGCTTGGTAATAATCACTTCTGTCTTTGTGATTCAATTTCTTTAAAGCAATATGTGACACTGTTTCTGTCATGCCATAAGTATGGTAAACAGGACAATCTAATTGAAGAATAAGTTCTTGCAAACTGTCGCTTACTGGGCCTCCACCAATAATTACAGCTTTCATATTATTTAGATTTTTTTTATCTTTTTCTGTACCTTTAAGTAAGATATTTTCTAGCTGTAAGGGAACTAGAGCGACAAAATTACAGGTTGTATCATGTGGCAAATGAGCAAGTGGATTGCCTTGTGGTTTTACTACTGTTATGCTTGCATTAGCTAGCATACCACGAACAAGCATCATCATGCCTGCAACCATTTTTGTGTTTAAACAAACAAGAAAATGATCGGATGAATTGAGCTTAAAAAAATGATTTGTAAGACTGGCACTATGAGTAAGTTGAAATCGCTTTAGTTGAATGGTTTTAGGTTTGCCAGTAGAACCTGAAGTGTGCAACTCGAAAGTGTCGGTATTTTCAATCCACTTTTTGCAGAAACCTAATATTGCATTGGTATAATCAGCATTTATTTTTGTTTCTACATCAGACAATTTATCATAGAAATATCTATTATTTTGTATATATATGTGCGGCATTGTTGATTTTTTTATAATAAGGAATAATTATTGACCAGTTTCAGCTATATTTTTCGTAGCATTAAAAACATTAGGCCTATCAAGCAAATCTACTTTTAGTTTAGATTTTTTTTTAGATTACAAAATGCTATATCTATGAATTATACTCCTCACGCTATCAGGTTACTGAAAGTTACCGCTTTCATTTTACCATTGTGTAATCTTGCTGTTTTAGGACAAGATTACAAAAAAGTACAGAAATACCACGATCCAGGAATTATAAAAGCCGAATACTTTGTCGATCCGGTGGATACCTTAAAAATTGTTGGTGAGTACAAACAGTTCTATGCAAGCTCTCAGAGTCTTGAATTAAAGACAAATTATAAAGATGGCTTGAAGCATGGTATGTATGAGGAATATTATGAAAATGGTAATCTTAAGGCTAAATACAATTATACTGAGGGGAAAATAGATGGACCTTATGTAAAGTATTACCCAACTGGTGTAACAGAGGTAAAATGTGAGTATGATGAAGGTAATATAGAAGGGGAGATGATGAAGTATAATCCTGATAACACCTTAGCAGCCAAGGTCAATTTTGTTGATGGTAAAAGAGAAGGCTTGATGGAACAATACTATAGCGATGGTTCTATTATGAGTAGTTTTAAATATCAAAATGATAAACGGAATGGACCCGTAGTAGCATTAGCGCAAAACGGCGATACATTGCAAAAAGGTTTATATGTCAACGATGTACTTGAAGATACTTTTTTTGTGTATAGTCCAAATGGTGAAGTTGCTACAAAAAGTACTTTTAAAAATGGCTTGTTAAATGGTAAAACATATAACTATTTTCCTAATGGCCAGCTAAAAGAAGAAATTAATTATAAAGATGGTAAAGAAGATGGTAAATCATTTACTTACTACAACAATGGACAGGTAAAAACTGATGCCAACTATACAGAAGGTAAGATGAATGGTAATTTTATTTCTTACTATGAGAATGGACAAGTAAAAACAGATATGCAAACCCTAGGAGGGCAAAAAACTGGCATTTACAAAATGTATCGTGAAGATGGTTCTCTTTCTGTTGTTGGAAATATGCAAAATGGTGTAATTCATGGAGAAAATACTGGCTACTATCCAGGAGGGGAAGTTAAGCATCGTTTCAATTACTTAAATGGTAAGAAAGTTGGCAACAACAGCGAGTATTATGCAAATGGAAATGTTAAGGAGAAAACTGTTTTTAAAGGGAGTGAAAAGAACCGTAAAATAGATGCATTTTTTGAGAATGGTAAAACTGAAAGTAGTAAAGAATATAGAGAAGGTAAACCTTTTGGGAAATGGGAATATTTCCATTCTAATGGTAAACCTGCTTTAATAGAAAACTATGAAGAGGGATTACTTATGGGTGTGGTTCAAACTTTTTATGAAAACGGCAATCTAGAATCTGAATCTAATTTCTATAAAGGAAAAAGAAATGGTTTAACTACAAAATACTATGATGCCTCTGGTAAAGTGAAAAAATCTGAGGCACCTTATAATAATAAAGGTGTGATTTATGGTATCATGAAGAATTATTATGAAAATGGTACTGTAGAAAGTACAGGAAAGCAGTATATGGAGAAAAAGATGGACGAGTGGAAATACTACGATGTTTCAGGAAAACTGATAAAAACTGAAGTATACGAAAAGGGGAAATTATTAAAAACCATTCCTGCTGAAGAAGAAAAGTAATTTTAAAAAGACAGAAAGTTAAAGCATAAAAAAAGCCACACATAAACGTGTGACTTGGAAAGATGGGAATAAATTTCTTAAACCACTGTCTGAGACTTTAACTTTCTGTTTATAATACTCAGGTAATTATCCATTGAGTGATCACTAACATCATCAATGGATTTTTCTTTAAAAGTTTCAAGCCTTCCTTTTACACGGTCTGTAAAACCAAACCACCAGGTTAACTCCTCATCTATATGAAGTTCGCCGTCTGTATCAAGATAAATGTGTGTACCAATATGGCTATAACCCATTGACCTCATTGGTACTCTTGTTACAATATCGCAGTTGTTTACAACTCTGAAAGTTCGTTTTTTAAAGCGGATATTAAATTTTTTAGCAAAAGTTTCGTCACCTACTCGTGGTTGACCAAATGTATAGACACCGTTTACAAATTGCTTGGCATCTTGTAAAAAAACAGCTCCTAATGTAGCAAGGGCTGCTCCTAAACTATGACCAGTTACCCACAAATTTTGATTTTGATCTCTGTAGGCTTTTACTGTCTCACAGATATCGTCTATAATTAATTTTACAGCAGTATAAAAGCCTGCATGAATTCTACCATGCTTTGTATCAATAAAATTCACTTTTAAGTCTGTGAGAATATCATCCATTTTGTCGGATTCGGTTCCTCTGAAAGAGACTATAATATTTTTATCATTTGCAGCTACAAATGCTTGTGTACCATCTACATCAAAATATCTAAATTTTTTAAATCCACCTACGCGTATTTCTGTATCTGCACTATCCCAATCTTGATAAACTATGTTTGCAGCTTTTGCTAGAGATGCTGCATTTCTGATATGAAAACTCGGAGCATTTGCAATAATTTCCATCTGTGTTGCTTTGGTTGATAATTTCCTGAGATGGAGGTTTGCTAAAATTCTGCCTTGTTATTTAGATTTTATAGAATAAATTAATCTTTTAGCACATGCGTAGTTTTTTATGAACTTGAATTGTAACAATTGCTATTTTGTAGATTTTGGGGCTGTATTTAGCCTAAATTGTGAATGTTTTCAATTTTAAAATGTAGTAATAAATCATTCAGATTTGATATTTCAGAAGCTTCAACATTGAGTAGAACAGCTATTTGCTGTAAAAGCTTAATTTTTCCATCTTTTTTTTCTCTCCATAAATGTACAGGTGAGGCCTGCTTACTTTTAGAAATCTTTTGATTGTGTTGATTTTTTATCAATCTATGATGCAAGAATGTGTTTTCTTTAAAAGGTTTCTTTTGTAAGCAATTGGCAAGATAGATTTGAATGGCTGTTGAGTTCAATAAATCTTTGCCTCTCACAATTGTATTAATTTTGAAATGTAAATCGTCTGTGAGTGTAGCGATTTGGTAAGCAGCAAGCCCATCTTTTCTTTTCATTATAGGATTACGTGTGTTTCTTTTCAAATCAATAGAAACCTCACCTAATATTGAATCTGAAAATTTAATAAAGTTGTTAGAGTAACTTTTAAGTCTCCATGCTGTATTTAAATTTCCAAATGAATATCGAGCGTGTAAACATGTACCAGGGTATAAGCCATCTTTAGATTTCTTTTTAATTTTTTTTCTGGAACACTGGCAAGCAAAAAGCAATTCTTTAGATTTCAATTGCCTTAAAAAATTATTATATAAGTCGAGTCTGAGATGTTGGGAATAGTTTTGAAGGAAGTCTGTTGTATTGGAAGGTCCTTCGTCATAGTCAATTTCAAGCCAATTTAATGTAGCGAAAATGTCATCAATGTATTTTTGTTTAATTCTAAGTTTATCAAGATCATCTATACGTAACAATAGTTTTCCATTCTGCTTTCGGGTATAAAGCCAGGTAATTACAAATGAAAAAATATTACCAAAATGTAGATAACCACTGGGAGTAGGAGCGATTCTGCTACGTATTTCCAATTGAGATTTATTCTTAGTATGCTGCTCTATAATTTACTTTGATACTAATATCAGTAAATTTTCCATCTTCTACGACTACTGGATTTAAATTTCCTTCACCATCTGTTATTGAAGCAAAATATCCATTTTCTTCTCTTACAAAAACTGAATACTCTCCCGGTTGAAGTGCTAAAACAAAAGCACCGTTCATATCAGTTACAATTTTTCTAACTAATTCGGTTTGAATGTTTTTGTAAATACTTCCGACTCCTTCAGCTTGGGTTTTATTTGTGAGTCTAAAAACGTACAGTTCTCTTTGGATGCCTTCAGGTTCATTTTCTTTCTTTCCTGGTCCGGGCATCTGATTACCCTCAACCCATAAAACTTCACCTTTTATGCCCTCCATAGAAGTATCTATGCCATAATTAGGTAGTTGTTCTCCACTTTTGCATGATAATAATATTATTGAAAAAAGTATAGTTACAGTAATTCGAAATTTCATTTTACTAATTTTATATTTTGCCTCACTTGAATTGACACTATTTATTACACTTGGGTTGGAGAATTGTTTATTTAGATAAAAAGTAGCAAATAGAATTTGCCCTTCTAAAACAGAATTTTTTGAGCATTAAGAAGTTATTTTATCAGATTATTTTTTTGACTATGACTTTTTACCGATTCACACCAAATTTTGGAGAAGAAAAGGATGATTTTTTATCAGAACTAAGCAATCTAAACATCTCTGAGGAAAATTCTCAAGTATTACGGATAGATAAATTATATAATTTCTTATTGACAAAAGATAAAGATCTGAATGAGTTCTTTAAATCTTTTAGTAATGATGGTGAGCAAGTAATAGTCTCAATTCAACTTCCTGATGATTTATATCATTTGCCTTGGAGAAAATGTGCTGAAGAAATCGAGGCTAAATATGATTTGTTGATTTCTTTTTCTGCAGATGTTACTAATATACCAAGTCCAATATATGCTGATTCTCCTGCTAATTATCTAAGAATTAAAGAAGGAAGTGCATTTGATGCATCTTTTGATATACCCAATGAAGCAAAAAAGTTAAAAGAATTTTTAGTTCAAAAAAGAGTCGTTGTATTAGACGAAAAAGAAGGAAGGTCGCATCATTGGTTAATTCGGTTAGCTCTAGGAGGTTTAAGAGAAGAAAAAAAGAACTTAGTGCCTTTTTACTTTAATGAAAGTCATCATTCTTACCACGAAGCATTTTCTGCTATTTATTCATTTCTAACTGAAATTCACGAGTTAAAAGGCTTAAAAGACAAATTAGATAAATTAAAAAATACACATGAAAGGCTGGTAATGCTCACTAGAGAGTTACATAAAGTGTGTTTTCCAGTTTTTGTGTTTGAAAATATTTCTAGCTGGTTTGATTCTAAAGGCAAACCATATTATACGCATCGAGACATTACAGATTGGCTATATGTTTTAGCAGGAAATGGGGGCGAACACTTAATTATAACCAACAAAAATGTAACTGGTGAAATTGCTAGATTGCCTAAATATACATTTGATAAGAACTCATTTGATGCCTATTTGCAGAAAGCTATTACTCTGTTAAAAAGTAATGAATCAGAAGAAACTGAAAGTATTTCAATAGGCTCATTAAAACAACTCTGGCAAAAGTCTGCTGGCAGTGAAGTGATATTAAAATTACTCTGCTGGTTAGTTACAAATAAAAGAGCAATTAAAAATCTTGATAACATTCTTGATGTAGAGTTATCAAAGGGCTTGGAGAAAAAGCATTTTCTAGAGCAATTATTCCCATTTCTTTTAGAAGAAGAAGTGAGGGTTTTAGGAGTGTTGGCTCACTTCCATATGCCAGTGAGTGCAGAGGCACTTGCTACTCAAAATGTAGATAAAGGTGCTATTCAATTTCTAGAAGAATTTCCATTAATTGATAAGTTTCTAGATAGCCAGCATGATGCTACTCATTATTATTTGAGTGAAAGTTGTAGGGTGTTTTTTTTTAATAAGTATAAAGAACAGTTTGATCACTTTAGTGTTGGTAAATGGCATCAGTCTCAGTTAGAGGAACAGCAGCGAGGATTAACTCATTTAAAAGAGGCTTACAGACATTTTTTAATTGCTGATACAAAAGACAAAATTCAGCAAACTGCAGCAGCTTTAACCATCCATTACTATAAGGCTGGAAATTACCCAGTATCTCATTATTATGGTTTAGAGTGCTATCAAAAGTATAAAGAGGAGACATCTGATCATATCCTAAATAGTTTGGCGCTAATATTTAAGAAATATAAGAAAAATGAAGAATCTCTATTTTTCTTTAAAATATTACATGAAAAGTATCAAACTAAAGAGTCTGATAAGAAGTACATTAAAATACTCAACTATATGAGTATGCTTTCATTTGAATTAAAAGAGATGGAAGATTATGTGAACTACGGATTAGAAGCATATAAACTAGCAATGTCTTTAAAAGACAGTAAAGAAATCTATAACATTGGAAAGTCGTTAGGAAGGTTCTTGTATGTTGGAGGCCAGAAACAAGGAGGATTAAAGATGATGCAACACAGTTATCATATTGGGGTATCAAAAGGTTACGCTGATGTTGCAGTACTCGAAATGTTTTTACGAGAAATGGGGGAGATGTAAAAACTCGTAAAAAGGAAATGACAACCAAAATGGCTGCCATTTCGCATTATCTACATGTTAACTAAATGTATTCTGTCATAAAATTAATAGAAAAAATTCGTTTTATTATAATTTCTTACATATAAGAAACTAAAAACGATAAGAATAATACTTTTTTCTCCCTTCTGCATCCAAAAATGCAAGAACTACTCTTCCTCTTATGTTCACAAGTATTTCTTCAAGGTCTTCGGGGCTGTTTATTTTGTAATTATTAATTGAAAGGATAATGTAATTTTTATCCATATCCATTTTGTAAATCAAACCGCCTCTGTCAATACTACTTATTCTAATCCCACTTTCAATACCAAGTCTGGTTCTTTCAAGTTTGGGAACTACCTCGAATGTAGCTCCAATTTTTTCCGCATTGTAAACGATTTTCTTCGAAATACCCGTCGTTCCATCAATATTCGTAAGTATAACATCTTTAATGATGGTTTTATTTTCTCTCTTGTATTTTACTGTCAGTTTATCCCCCGGTTTGTGGTAACTAAGTATCTCGTCATAATCTGCTTTTGTGTTAATTGGGAAATTATCAATTTGGACAATTATGTCTCCTTTTTGCATCCCAGCAGTTGAGGCAGCACCTCCTGGCTCAATAACAGAAACAGCAACACCTTTTAAGTCATCAGTACCTAGTTTGTTAGATAAATCTTCGTCAAGTTCTAATACATCTACACCCATAAAGGCTTTTTGCACCTCTCCATACTTAATTATATCATTCACTACTTTAGTTACAATATCAGATGGAACAGCAAAGCCATATCCGGCATAAGATCCTGTGCGTGAGAGTATTGCAGTATTAATTCCGACTAGTTCTCCTTTTGTATTTACAAGTGCGCCACCACTATTGCCCGGATTAATTGCAGCATCTGTTTGAATGAAAGATTCAATTGGAAAGATATCTTCAAGAATATTTATTCTTCTTCCTTTGGCACTTACAATACCTGCAGTTACGGTTGAATTAAGATTAAACGGGTTACCAACTGCTAATACCCAATCTCCCACTTCTAGATTTCTAGAGCTTGAGACATTTATGTGAGGTAAGTTATTTGCATTGATTTTCAACAAAGCAAGATCGGTAGATGGGTCTGTTCCGATTAGCTCAGCTTCATAGGTTTTTCTGTTATAGATTACTTCAATCTTATTCGCTTCGTCTATCACATGATTGTTGGTTACAATATAGCCATCTACAGAAAAAATAACGCCAGAACCGGAGCCAACAACTCTTCTTTCGTTCATCCGGTTGTTGAAGAATAAATCGAACCAACTATATCTTTCATACTCTTGCCCGCTTATAGTTCTTATATAAACTACGCATTCTGTACTGATTTTTGAAGCATCAGAAAAATCTTCTAACTCATTAATATTTACTCTTCTTGAGTTAGTAACAGCAGGTAAGTTATCAGAGGAATCTGTAATATCAGAAGTATAATTTACAAATTCTCCTTGTTTGTTTTCAGCCTGATCTGATGGGGTGTAAGATTGGTTAATACTAAAAATGTAAGCTCCAATAAAACCTCCTACCAAACTGAGTATTCCGTTAATTATAATATTTTTCATTTTATAATTGGTTTGTAGAGCGTTCGATAAAAATCTGGATTATAACTTTTTATAAAATTTCCTTAGTTCATCAAGTAGGTAAAGGATTACTTTTTACTCACTTAGATAAGTAAAATATGTGTTTTGCCAAAAGCAAAAACTACTCTATTGAAATATTACACAAAAAAATCTGAAAAATTGATAGAGGCTTGTCAAAATGGAGGTTTTTAAAATAAAAAAAGCCTGAATTTTTTTCAGGCTTTTTTTATTTTAGATTTTATAAGATTAATTAGGCAAGAGCTTCTTTTACTCTTTCAGCCGCATCTTTTAAGACGATTGCAGACATTACTTTTAAGCCTGATTCATCAATTATTTTCTTAGCTTCTACAGCATTGGTTCCTTGTAATCTTACAATAATTGGGATTTTAATATCTCCAATGTTTTTGTAAGCTTCAACCACACCATTAGCAACTCTGTCACATCTAACAATTCCACCAAAAACATTGATAAGAATAGCTTTTACATTAGGGTCACTCATAATGATTCTAAAACCGTTTTCTACAGTTTCTGCATTTGCTGTACCTCCAACATCAAGGAAGTTAGCAGGCTCGCCACCAGAAAGCTTAATCATATCCATCGTAGCCATTGCAAGACCAGCTCCGTTTACCATGCAACCAACGTTACCATCAAGTTTTACATAGTTTAGGTTGTATTTGCCAGCTTCTACTTCTGTAGGATCTTCTTCTTTTACATCTCTCATCTCAGCTAAATCTTTGTGACGGAACAATGCATTGTCGTCAAGATTTACTTTAGAATCTACTGCAATGATTTTGTCATCAGAAGTTTTTAAAACAGGGTTGATTTCGAAAAGTGCTGAGTCTGTTGCTTCGTAAGCTTTGTATAAAGCAAAAACAAATTTCACCATTTCTTTAAACGCTTTGCCACTAAGGCCAAGGTTAAATGCTACTCTTCTAGCTTGAAAACCTTGCAAACCAACTCTTGGATCAATTTCTTCGTGGAAGATTTTTTCAGGAGTTTTGTCTGCAACTTCTTCTATATCCATACCACCTTCTGAAGAATACATGATCATGTTTCTTCCGGTATTTCTATTAAGCAATACACTCATGTAGTACTCTTCTGGTTCGTTTTCGCCAGGGTAGTAAACATCTTGAGCTACTAAAATTTTGTGTACTTTTTTTCCTTCAGGACCTGTTTGTGGAGTTACAAGATCCATTCCGAGGATTTTATCTGCAAGTTCTTTTACATCATCAAGAGACTTAGCAAGTTTTACTCCTCCGCCTTTTCCACGACCACCAGCATGTATTTGAGCTTTAATTACCCACCAGCTGGTTCCTGTTTCTGCAGAAAGCTTTTTGGCAGCTTCTACTGCAGCTTCAGGAGTATCAGCTACGATGCCTTCCTGAATTCCTACGCCGTATTTTTTTAGTGTTTCTTTTGCCTGATATTCGTGTATGTTCATTTTTTTAATTGGAAGATTATTGCATATAATTAATTCAAATACTGATAAATATTTGTCTCTATTTTAGACAATTTACTATTTACCTAGTGTGCCAAATATATATAAAAAGGTCCTTTTATTTTAAGATGCGACTTGGTTTTTTCAAACTTAATGTTGAAATGTAACTTATGATCATCTTTATTACCAAATCAAGGGTGTTTATATTCAGATTCTCATTATTTAGCAATTGTAGATGCGAAACTTGATGATAAATGGATGAAAATCTGCTGAATGTTTGAATAAGATTTTATTGAGCTTTAATTTAGTTTTTTGCTTAGAAGCAGACTAAATAAAAATGTATGAAGGGAGCGAATAATACCTATTTTGGTTCGGTTAAGGAGGCTGTTAAAACAACAATAGCAGGTGCTAAAGTGACTGTAAAGCACTTGAAAAATGCCATTGTAAAGGAAAGAAGAGATGCAATTCCGGCAGTAGACGATAATTATTTTGCTAAAAAAGAAGGAATTGTAACACTCAGGTATCCAAAAGAAGAAATTCCTGTACCAGATAATGGCAGGTATAAGCTACACAATGAGATTGACGATTGCATAGTTTGTGATAAATGTGCTAAAATTTGTCCTGTTAACTGTATCGATATTGAGCCAGTAAAAGCAACTGAAGTTATTGGAAATACATCAGATGGAACAGCAAAAAGACTTTATGCGGCCAAGTTTGATATAGACATGGCAAAATGCTGCTTTTGTGGATTGTGCACAACTGTTTGCCCTACAGAGTGCCTTACCATGACCAAAGATTATGATTTCAGTGAGTTTGATGTTACTGAAATGAATTATGGTTTTGCTACTATGACTCCCGAAGAAGCAGATGAAAAAAGACGTGCTTACGATGCTGCTCAAGAAGCTAAAAAAGCAAAAACACTTGCTGCCGAGGCCACTAGTGAAGTAAAGGATTCTCCTAAAAAGCCTGTTGTAAGACGTGCTGTGCGACCTGTTGCTAAGAAATCTAGCGAACCAAATACTGAGGAGAAAAAGGCTACTCCGGCTAAACCAGCATTTAAACCTAAAATGAAATCTAAGCCAGTAGTTAAAAAGAGTTCAGAAGAAACTAGTGGTGAAGAGAAAACTGTTCGTCCGAAAGTGAGGCCAAAGGTTAGTGCTAAGGTGAAACCTGTGATGAAGAAGCCAGAAGGAGAAGAGCAGACGTCTTCAGAATCAGCAGGTGAGGAGGTGAAAAAATCACGTCCAGTAATAAGACCGAAGATAAGTGCTAAGGTGAAACCTGTGATGAAGAAGCCAGAAGGAGAGGAGCAGAAGCCTTCGGAAACAACAGGTGAGGAAGTGAAAAAGTCACGTCCAGTAATAAGACCGAAGATAAGTGCTAAGGTGAAACCTGTGATGAAGAAGCCAGAAGGAGAAGAGCAGACGTCTTCAGAAGCAACTGGTGATGAAGTAAAAAAATCACGTCCAGTAATAAGACCGAAGATAAGTGCCAAGGTGAAACCTGTAATGAAGAAGCCTGTTGATAAAGATGAATCAGAAAATACAGAAGAACCTAAAAAGGAAGATGCAAAGCCAAAGTATAAACCGAAGATGAAGGCTAAAATTCGTCCTGTAAATAAGAAAACAGATAGCGATAATAGTGTGGAAAAAGAAGATTAAAAGAGATAAGGAATGGAAGAGATAGTAGGAAAGATATTGTTTTTTTGTTTTGTAGGATTAACTGTTTTACCTGCAATTTTCATCGTATTTAGTAAGCAGATTCTTTACATCGCTTTTGCTTTGATGTTGAGTTTTCTTGGAGTGGCGGGCTTATATGTTTTTGCAGGTGCTGAGTTTATAGCTGTTTCGCAAATAATGATTTATGTAGGAGGTATTTTAGTGCTGCTTTTATTTGGCATCATGTTTACCAAACGAACTTCAACAAGATTATTAATTGCAGAAAACAGAAACACACTACAAGGAGGAATTATTGGACTTGCTATATTTGGTAGTATGGCTTGGATATTCACCAAGATTGATTTTTCCAAAATAAACAGTTTGCAAGAACAAGCTTCTACTGAAGTAAGACCTGCTGAAGAAAACTTGAGATCATTAGGTATTTCTTTAATGACTGAGTATGTACTTGCTTTTGAAATTGCAGGTGTTTTATTATTAGCAGCGCTAATTGGAGCAGTATTTATTGCGGGTAAAAAAAACGCCCATGTTGAAAACACGGGCGAATAGATTAGCTAAAACTTTTCCTAAATCTTATAGAGACTTAAGTAATTCTTTCATAGAAACTCTCTCATCTAACCAAGTTTTAACTTGATTGATGTTGATTCTTTCTTGATCTGTACTATCTCTGTGTCTAACTGTAACAGTATCATCTTCTAAAGTTTGATGATCTACAGTAAAACAGAAAGGGGTACCAATTAAATCTTGTCTGGTGTAACGCTTACCAATAGCTGCTTGCTCTTCATAAATTACTTTGTAGTCGAATTTAAGATCGTCGAACAATTGCATAGCTTTTTCTGGTAAGCCATCTTTCTTAGTTAAAGGCAAAATAGCAGCTTTTACCGGAGCCAATGCAGGATTGAACTTCAAGTAAAGTCTCATTTTCTTTTTGTCTCCTTCACCATATTCTTCCTCAGTAAAAGCATTGCAAAGCATCATTAAGAAAAGCCTGTCAGCACCAATCGAAGTTTCAACTACATAAGGAATGTAATTACCAGCTTCAGGATCGTGATATTGTTGTTTCTTTTTAGAAAACTCTTGGTGTTTAGAAAGGTCGAAATCAGTTCTTGAGTGAATACCTTCAACTTCTTTAAAACCAAATGGGAAATTAAACTCAATATCAGCTGCTGCATTAGCATAGTGAGCTAGCTTCTCGTGGTCGTGAAATCTTAAATTATTCGGATCTAGACCAAGAGATTTGTGCCAAGAAATACGCTTTTCTTTCCACTGCTCATACCATTCAATCTCAGTTCCTGGCTTTACAAAAAACTGCATTTCCATCTGTTCGAACTCTCTCATTCTGAAAGTGAACTGTCTGGCGATAATCTCATTTCTGAAAGCTTTACCGATTTGTGCGATACCAAATGGCACTTTCTGACGAGCAGATTTTTGCACATTTAAGAAGTTAACAAAAATACCTTGCGCTGTTTCTGGTCTCAAGTAAATGGTACTTGCTGCATCAGCAACCGCACCTGTTTGGGTTGCAAACATCAAGTTAAACTGTCTTACTTCTGTCCAATTGGCTGTGCCAGAGACTGGACAAGTAATGCCTTCATCTATAATAAGCTGTCTAACACCTGCTAAGTCTTCTTCTGTAAGGAGACGATTCATTTCGGTAAGCAATTTTTCTGCTTTGTCTTTCTCACCGTTTTTCTCATACTCCTGAGCTTTGTCTTCTAACAGGTTATCAGCTCTGTATCTTTTTTTAGAATCTTTGTTATCAAGCATTGGGTCGTTAAAACTGTCAATGTGGCCAGATGCTTTCCAAGTGGTGGGATGCATAAATATTGAAGCATCAATACCAACAATATTGCTATGAAGCTGCGTCATAGCTTTCCACCAATATTCTTTGAGGTTATTTTTTAGCTCTACACCATTTGAACCATAATCGTAAACCGCTTGCAAACCATCGTAGATTTCGCTAGATGGAAATACAAAACCATATTCTTTTGCGTGCGCAATTACTTTTGGTAAAATGGAGGTATCCTGATTTTTATCTTTCTTTGACATTTAGCTAATTCTTTGTTTATAGGATTTGCAAAGGTAACGGAAGTACTAAAATTAGAAACAGACAAACCTAATTAAATAAAAAAATCCATCTCTTTTTTAAGATGGATTGTAATTTTATATGGTAAAATTAGAAAATTAACTTCAATTATGGATTTAAAGCTCTAATTATATGCCAGCACAAAACATTACTTTTTGAAATTTTGAACAAATGATTCAAGGTCTATCAATTCCTGATCACCACTGGTCATGTTTTTTAATGTGATTTTGTTCTCGGCAATTTCGTTGCTACCAGCCAATGCTACATAATTGATATTTTTATTGTTGGCGTAATTCATTTGCTTTTTCATCTTTGCTGAATCAGGGTAAATTTCTGCATTTACACCAATTGCTCTAAGTTTCTGAAGTAGTGGTAAACAATAAGCTTCAGTTTGCTCATCAAAGTTTACAAACATGAGGTCGGTGCCTGTAATGGCTTCTTCTGGAAAAAGATTTAATTCTTCTAACACATCGTAGATTCTATCAACACCGAAAGAAATTCCAACACCAGACATATCTGGTAAACCAAAAACACCTGTTAAATCATCATACCTTCCGCCACCTGTTATACTTCCAATTTTAACATCAGTAGCTTTTACTTCGAAAATTGCACCAGTGTAATAAGACAAACCTCTGGCTAGTGTGGTATCAAACTCTACTTTATCTGCGCTAACGCCCATTTTTTCCATGTAACTGAAAACAGTTTTCAGTTCTTCAATTCCTTTTTTACCTGTTTCAGAAGATGTGAAAAGGCTTTCTAGTGAGTCAATTTTTGATTGATTATCTCCATCAAGATTAAAAACAGGCTCCAATTTTTGAATGGAATCATCAGAAAACCCTCTTTCTTTTAATTCTGCATTCACTTTTTCAATACCGATTTTATCAAGTTTGTCGATTGCCACACAAAGCTCACTTTCTTTACCTGCTTGACCACTCATTTCTGCGATACCAGCAAGTATTTTTCGGTTATTTATTTTAATTAGATAACCATCTAGTTTAAGTGAAGAGAACACTTCTTTAATCATTGCAACAATTTCTGCTTCGCAAATCAAAGAGTTTGTGCCAATTACATCTGCATCACACTGATAGAACTCTCTGTATCTACCTTTTTGTGGGCGATCGGCTCTCCACACTGGCTGAATTTGGAATCTCTTAAAAGGGAAGCTAATTGTACCACGGTTCATTACTACGTATCTTGCAAAAGGGACTGTTAGATCGTAGCGTAATCCCTTCTCAGAGATTTTAGTTAACATGGCTTTTGCACCATTTTTATAATCTTCTTCTGAAGTTTTTTTGAGGTAATCGCCAGAGTTTAAAACTTTAAATAACAACTGATCTCCTTCATCTCCATACTTACCAGTAAGCACAGAAAGGTTTTCTAGGGTTGGAGTCTCCAACGGTTGAAAGCCATATTTTTTGTACACCGCTTTAATGGTATCCAAAATATATGTTCTTTTATTCATCTCAATCGGTCCAAAATCACGTGTACCACTTGGAATCGATGGTTTATTTGCTGCCATAACTGCTATTTAAATATTAAGGCTGCAAAGTTACTATTCTCTATTCAATTTGAAAAAGAAGAATAAAAGCCATATTTTTTTTGGGATTTATATGTAAAGCTTAGAAACTTGTAAATTCGCAGCATCTATACGCAGAAAAAAAATACAATCTAAGTAAAATTTAATATTATGTCATTCGAAGTAAAAGGAAAGTTGGTTGAAATTTATGATGAAAACCAAGTAACAGATAAATTTAAAAAACGTGAGTTTGTGCTAGAAGTTCAAGACGGCATGTACAGTGAGTTTGTTAAAATGCAACTGTTACAAGATAAGTGTGATTTAATTAATGCATTTAAAGTAGGTGATGAAATAAATGTATCATTCAACCTAAAAGGTAGACCATATACTCGCGATGGTAAAACTACCTATTTTACTAATTTAGATGCATGGAGAATTAATCCAGTAAATCAGGTTGAAACAGAGGCTCCAAGTAATAATTCTGCCTCAGACGATGATATTTCTGGCCTTAGTTTCTCTGAAGCTTCAGATGATGAGTTGCCATTCTAAAACATATCGTACCTTAAGCAAATAAAGCTTAAACAGGTAAAAGAATATATTAATACAAGTGGTAAGCCTACTTTTAAATAGTCTCTAGCATTGTAACCACCTGGTCCGTATACCATCCAGTTTGTTTGGTAACTTACAGGAGTCATAAATGCTGCTGAAGCTCCAAAAGCAATTGCTAAGAAGAATGGTGTACCTTCTAAAGATAAGTCTGTGCTTATAGCTAATGCTATTGGAAAAACAATTGAAACAGCGGCTACATTGGTTATAAAAGAAGTGAGGAATACTGTGAGAGCAAATATGGCTATAAGTAAGGCGATATTACCAAAAGGTAAAAACAACTTTATAAAACTGCTGGCGATCATGTCAGCAGTTCCTGTTTGTATTAAGGCATTGCTAAACGTAAGTGCACAAACCAGTAAGATTACCAAATCGATATCTACTTCTTGACTTATTTCTTTAAAGGTGAACAAGTTTAACATGAGCAATGAAGACATGATAAACAGTAAAGCCGAGAAGAATGAATAAAGACCGAAAATAGCTCCACATAAGAACAGAATTAGAAAAGCTGTAAACCACCTTAGTTTTTTTGCACTTGGCAAGTTTATATTACCATTCTTCAATTTAGAGATAATGTATAAGTCATCTGAAGGTTTACTACCTTTGAGAAAGGCATCATCTACAGAAAGTAATAGTAAATCACCTTGTGCCAGTTTTTTATCTGTTAGTTTTCCTTCTAGTTTTTCTCCATTTCTATGGATTGCAACCAACTCAGCTTGATAATAATCTTTAAAATTGGCATCCTTTACTGTTTTACCAGTCAATGCAGAGTTGGCCGGAATAACAGCTTCTACCAATTCGAGATTGTGCCCATGATTTGGTAATGAAAGCCCACTGTTGCCATTTGCCAATTGTATGATTTGTTCTGGTTTACCCATAAAGAAAAGAGAATCTTCAGGCAAAATGAGTTCATGTTCATTAAAATCACTCAACACTACGCCATTTCTATGGATTTCAACAAGGTAAGCTCCTTCTAATTTTTTTAATCCAGCTTCTACAATAGTTCCACCAACAAATCTTGAGGTCATGGCAACTTTTACCTCAATCATATAATCAGGTGACTGTATGAGTTCTTCATCAGAGAATATTTTATGGCTTGGTAAGAGCTTGTATCCAAAAAAATACAAATAGATAATACCAGTTATCGCCACTAAAATCCCTGGAAATAAGAAATCTGTGAATGAAAAAGCTGGTAGATGATTATCAACTATAAAGCCATTCAATACTAAGTTGGTAGATGTTCCTATTATGGTGATCATTCCTCCAAGTATTGTAGCGAATGATAGGGGGATTAATAATTTAGAAGGAGAAAAGCCACGTTTTTTACACCAGTTAAAAACGTATGGCGTCATTACAGCAACAACTGGAGTATTATTCAAAAATGATGAAAGCACTGCTACATAGGTCATCATTTTTATCAGGAATCCTTTTTTTGTATTCGTTCCTTGAAAAACTCTATCGAAGAAATGCTCAACAGCAAAGTTTTTTCTAAGCGCAGCAGTTATCAATACCAGTAAAACCACTGTGGCTATAGACTGGTTTGAGTAACCCTTCATAAAATCAGTAGGGTTGATAATGCCGAAAAATATAAGAATAACAACTCCTCCAAAAAATACCAGAGAAGGTCTGATAATCTCTTTTATCAGGCCAAAAATAATGAATACCAGTACAATTGTTACTATTAATTTACTGATATCAAATGGAACAAGTGTTTGAAGATCGTTTAAAATCACTACCTCAAAAAATTAGGATATTTTAGTTCAAAATTGAAAAGTGATTAGTCAAAAATCTGTTCGATATAACCTTTAATACTGCTCAGTGAAAACCAGTATTATTAAGTATTATTGTCTAATGTTGCCAATACAACATCTACAATTCCAAACATTTTAATGATAGAAACCGAAACCATACAAATCAGTAGAACTCGAACCCATTTATTAGCTTGTGGATGGTTTACAACAAATTTACCGGCGATTCTAGTACCTAAAACCTGACCAATTGCAAGCCATATAGCCACCCACCAATCAACTTGACCATTTATGATAAAAACAAGCATAACTGGTATTGTATAGATAAAAATAATGGCCATTTTTACGGCATTACCTTTAATAAGAGAGAGATTACTGATTTGTGGTAAAACCACCATAATAATTAATCCGATGCCTGCTTGCACAAATCCACCATAGAATCCGATTAATAGAAAAATCACAAAATTTAATATTTTAAAGCCTTTTTTGTCTTTATTCTTATAGAAGGTACTCTTTTTCCCTTGTGGTTTAAAAATGATAGGAATGAGCATAAATGTCATGATAACACCTACAAATATCTCTAGAGTATCTTGATCGATATCTGCTGCGATCATTGCTCCACCAATTGCACCGATAACAGAAGGAATAATGTATTTTAAACTACCTTGTATATCTAGTAAGCCACTTTTGTAAAATGTACTTGTTCCAGTGAAGTTTTGTACTAAAATGCCTAATCTATTGGTGCCATTTGCAATATTGGCAGGCATACCCATAAAAAGTAATATGGAGAGAATAAGTACTGATGCACCACCAGCAAGTGTATTAACTACACCTGCAACAATACCAGCCAGAAGATATCCAAAATAAATGAGTAATTCTGCGTCCATATACTTTATCAAAAAACAACACATCGCATTTGTTGCATCATAAGCTAAAACACTTTTCACTCCTTTTTATTTTAAAAGAGTCTTTGTGGGAAAAATATATTAATTTTGATTAGGAATGATTAACTTAAAGAGGGTTTGCCCTCAATTTTTATTGACTATTTAAAAAACTAACAATGCTCGATTCTCACCTAAAACCGCTAAGGTTACTACTTTTAGTATTAAGTTTATTTCTTATTTTTTCTTGCGATGATGACGATCCTATAGACCAAGATGAAAACGAAACTATAGTTGGATTGTGGAATTATGATTCACAAACATTAGAGTTTTATGTGAATGGAGATAAGCTGTCTACCGAAGAGGCGGAGCTTTACTTCAGTATTTTAGGTTATGATCTTGAGAGTTTTCAGGTACCTGAGGATGCAACATTCGAATTTGTAGCAGATGGAACATTTATAGGTAATGCTCCAGATTACGACCAACAAACTGGAAGTTGGGAATTATCAGAAGATGAAAAAACGCTAAGTATTTCAAGTAATAGTGGAATTTTATTTATAGATTTTGACTCGTTGCCAGATGACTTCAAAAACCTAATTTTTGAGGAAGACGGATCTATTGCTTTTGAAATCGTAACACTAACCGATACAGACGCCAGTGTATATATTAGCAAAACTGGGCCAGTAGAAATATCTAGTACCGTAACGCTTAATTTAAGGACTGATCTTACCATTAATCTCACAAAATAGGCCTTTATACCAAAAAAAGGTATGTTTTCTCAAAAATCAGTTCTTTTATTTCCTAATTGGTTATAGTTTAGTCCCGGTTGAACTATTGGAATATTGTAAATAATTACAATTATTCCTTACTTAAATTTTATTATAATTTTTTGAGGATGAAAAAAAGATACATCATACCTGCAGTTATTCTAATTGCAGTAATATTGTCATTTTTTCTTTTTAGCTCACAAGGAGAAGAAAGTCAAGACATTTTAATTGCTGTAAAAAAAGGAAACTTTGAAATAACTGTAAATACATCAGGAGAGTTAATTCCAGTTAATTCTGTAAGTATCAGGGGGCCTATGGGACTTAGGCAGAGTGGTATAAGAGAAGTAAAAATTAATAAGTTAGTTCTTGAGGGAACAGTAGTAAAAGAAGGTGATTTTATTGCCGATCTTGATAAATCTGAACTCTACAATAAGTTAGTTGAAGAAAAAGACGAGCTTACTAAACAAGATGCTCAATTTACACAAACTCAATTAGATACTGCACTTACTCTTAGAGAAGCAAGAGATGAAATACTCAATCTTGAATATTCTGTAGAAGAGAAGAAAATAGCTTTAGAACAATCTGCTTTTGAACCACCTGCCACAATAAAGCAAGCCGAAATAGAACTCGATAAAGCCAAAAGAGATTTAAGGCAGGCTAACGAGAATTATAAGATTCAGGTTGAGCAATCTAAAGCAAAAATGACTGAAGCTTATATCAATCTTACCAAGCAAAGAGGCGATGTGAAATTTATGGAAGACTTATTATCCAGTTTCACTATTAAAGCACCTCAGGGCGGAATGGTAATCTATACCAGATCATGGAATGGTAACAAAATTAGAGAAGGTTCTTCTATCTCAACTTGGAACCCCGAAGTAGCTACATTGCCAGACCTTAGCACAATGCTTTCTAAAACATATATCAATGAAATTGATATTATGAAGATAAAGAAAAAGCAGCATGTGAAAATTGGCTTGGATGCTTTTCCAGATAAAAAACTTTCAGGAGAAGTAATAGAAGTAGCAAATGTAGGTGAACAAAAGCCAAACTCTGATGCCAAAGTTTTTGAAGTAACCATCAAAGTAAATGAGGCCGATACCACATTGCGTCCGGCGATGACTACAAGCAATCTCATAATTGCAGATGTAGTGGAAGATGTCTTATTTGTACCGCTTGAATGCTTGCACAACCAAGGTGATTCTATTACTTATGTTTATAAGAAAAATGGCCTAAATACTGTGAAACAAGAGGTTTTAGTAGATAAAACCAATGATGACGAAGCTGTAATTGTACAGGGAGTAAAAGAAAATGATAATTTGTTCCTTTCCATTCCTAATGGATTTGAAGATGAGTCTGTAGTGAGATTGGAAAGAAAAGCACAAATTGCCAGAAAAGAATGAACAAATTTGATGTAAAAGAGATAGATCGTTATCTGGCGAATTTCCATATTGCTTTAGAAGCATTACTAGCTAACAAACTGAGAACTTTGCTTACTGCACTGGGAATTATCTTTGGTGTTTCGGCGGTGATCGCTATGCTAGCTGTAGGAAATGGTGCGCAACAAGAAGTTTTAGAGCAAATAAAACTTGTTGGTGTGAATAACATTGTAATTTCTCCTGTAGTGCAACAGGTTGAAGAAGAGGTTGAAGATGTAGAATATGCAAAAACTGAGAAAGTACAATTCTCTCCAGGACTAACTTTAAATGATGTTGAAAGTATTAAAGAAGTTCTTCCTTCAATCTCTAAATTAAGCCCAGAAATTATTTTAGAAACTACCATTGTATCAGGTGGCAATAGACGTTCTGCAAAATTGGTAGGAGTAGAGCCCTCTTATTTTGATATCTATAACTTTACCCTTGCAAAAGGCGATATGTTTAATGATACTCAGTTAAAGTTCGGTGCTCAAGTTTGTGTAATTGGGAGAGGTATCCAAAGCCGTTTTTTTAGTAAAGAAGATCCAATAGGCAAATACCTTAAATGTGGCCAACACTGGTTAAAAATTATCGGGGTGATGGAAGAGAGACTTGTTTCTAAGTCAAGTATTTCAAAACTGGGTATCCGAGATTTTAATATGGATGTATATACGCCGATTCAAACTGTACTTACTCGCTATAAAAACCGAGCACTTGTTACTGCTGAAATGATTAGACAGTACGCAGCCAGAAATACATTTTTTATAGTAAGTGATGACTCTGAGTCTTCTAATCCATTTAGTGATAAAAACTATCATCAATTAGACAAACTGGTGGTTCAAGTTGATGAAACCGAAATGCTAAATGCTTCTGCCGATGTGATTGCCAGAATGCTCGAAAGGAGGCATTACGGAATGGTAGATTACGAAATCACTATTCCTGAGTTGTTATTAAAACAGCAGCAAAGAACCAAAGATATATTTAACATTGTATTAGGAGCTATCGCAGGTATTTCTCTAATTGTGGGAGGTATTGGTATTATGAATATTATGCTAGCTTCTGTACTAGAAAGAATCAAAGAAATAGGACTCAGAATTTCACTAGGTGCCAAAAAGATAGACATTGTGCTTCAATTTTTATTTGAGTCTGTACTAATAAGTCTTTCAGGTGGGCTTATAGGTGTAATTTTAGGCGTCTCACTAGCTTATCTCATTTCAAGTATTGCTGAAATTCCAACTATCGTATCACCTGCATCAATAGCAGTTTCATTTTTAGTTGCAGCCGGAGTAGGACTTATTTTTGGTATTACACCAGCCAAACGAGCTGCAGATCAGGATCCAATTACGTGTCTCAGATACGAATAATTTTTTACAGATTAATTTTTTATAAACTATCCAAAAACATACTTTATGAAGTTTTTGCCGGCAATTTGTCTGATTGTTCTTTCTGCTTTCAGTACATCGGTATTTGCTCAAAAAATCCTAACTCTACAGGAAGTTATTGAACAGGCCAAACTAAATTCTTTGAGTGCTAAACAAGCTGAAAACAGGAAGGAAAACAGATATTGGCAGTATAACCGCTACTTAGCAGATTATCATCCACAGCTATCCTTAATTGGAGATGTACCAGATTTTAACAGAACTATTTCTGCCGTAACATTGCCTGACGGTACCGAGCAGTTCGTTTCCCGAAGTCTTTCTACTGCAAACATAGAATTACAAGCATCACAAGTGGTAAGTGCTACTGGTGGTCAGGTGTTTTTAAGTTCTCAAATGCAGAGAATCGATATTTTTAATAATGGAGGTTCTGTAGCTTATGCAGCAAACCCATTAATAGTCGGTTTTAATCAGCCTATTTTCAGTTTTAATGAATTCAAGTGGGATAAGAAAATTGAGCCAATTCGCTACGAAGAATCAGTTAAACAATTTAATGAAGATTTAGAAAGAGTGGCTTATCAAGCCTGTGACCTATACTTTAATTTGCTGCTTGCTCAAATTAGTAGAAACATAGCTACTATAAATAGAGTTAATAATGATACAATTTATAGAATTGCTCAAGGTAGGTATCAGTTAGGAAAAATTGCTGAGAATGAGTTATTACAATTAGAATTGAACCTAGTAAACTCACAGCAGCAAGTAAGGCAAGCCAATCTCGATTTGGAAACAGCCATGTTGGATTTAAATACATATATCGGTAATCCTGAAAATGAGTCTCTTACAATTTTAGAACCGGTTGATATTCCGCAGTTTAGTATTGAGTTAGAAACTGCAATTAAGGA
Organism: Chondrinema litorale; assembly: GCF_026250525.1. Taxonomy (GTDB): domain Bacteria; phylum Bacteroidota; class Bacteroidia; order Cytophagales; family Flammeovirgaceae; genus Chondrinema; species Chondrinema litorale. The sequence continues at coordinate 1,088,741 of NZ_CP111043.1, read as the reverse complement.
AGCTAAAGCAAATCGGCAACAATACCTGAGTTTTAAGCGCGAAAGGATTGAAGCTGAGCGAGATGTAGCAGAAGCGAAAGGAGAGAGTGGTTTAAATGTAAACTTGTACGGAACCTTTGGTTTAACTCAACAGGCCGATAATGTTCCTGATTTATATTCTGGAATGAAAGATCAGCAGAGAGTAATTTTAGGTTTTGAAATTCCAATAGTTGACTGGGGACGACTAAAAGCCTCAAGAAAAACGGCTCAAGCGAACCAAGACTTAGTAAATAGTACAGTTGCTCAAGAAGAAATAAACTTTGAACAAGAAATTTATGTTTTAGTTAAACAGTTTGAAATACTAAGAGAACAGCTAAAAGCTTCTATAATAGCAGATAAAGTTGCTCAAAAAAGATACGATATATCTCAACAGCGTTATCTAGTTGCTAAAATTAGTATTACTGATTTAAATATAGCGTTGCAAGATAAAGATGAGGCCAAAAGAAACTATTTAGAATCGCTTAGAGATTTTTGGAATTCATATTATCAAATAAGAATGCTAACTTTGTACGATTTTGAAAGAAAAGAAAAAATTGTGTATTAGTGAAGGGCGAGGTTAAAAATAGATTAGGGGTAATCATAATAAAGTAAGGATACGGAAGATACATTATCTTTCTGATTCGCGTACTGTTTCTCGTTCTTCCTAATATACTTTCTAAAAATATATCAAACATAAAAAAAGCGTCAGTGAAATTTTTCACTGACGCTTTTTCTTTATAAATAATCTTATTTTATAAACTATCTCTAAAATGTACCCAACCCTGAGCTTCAACATCTATAATTTGCTCTGCTCTGGTTTTTAGTTTTACACCTTTCATATTGCTATCTATATAGCCAATAAAACTAATGTCTTTATGAGTTTTTATTTTCTCGTAATCTTCCTGAGAGATTGTAAATAATAACTCATAATCTTCTCCACCGTTGAGCACACATGTACTTGCAGATAGATTTTCAAATTCTGAAGTAAGTGTTTCCAACATCTGTTTTTCTATTGGCAATTTGTCTTCAAAAAGTACTGCACCTACACCTGAGCTTCTTGTAATATGCAGAATTTCAGAAGCCAATCCATCTGAAATGTCGATCATAGATGTTGGAACTATGCCTAACTCGCGGAATTCATGAATTAAATCCATACGAGCTTCTGGCTTAAGTTGCCTCATAACTACATATTCGAACCTATCAAGTTGAGGCTGCATGTTTGGATTACTCAAAAACTCCTGTTTTTCCCTTTCAAGAACTTGCAAGCCAACATAAGCGCCACCTAAATCTCCTGTAGCACAAATAATATCTTTGTCTTTAGCGGTGTTTCTGTAAACAACCTCTTCTTTTTTAGCTTCACCGATTGCGGTAACAGAAATTACAAAACCAGATCTAGAAGAAGTAGTATCTCCTCCAATCAAATCGACTTTGTATTGCTCGCAGGCAGTAAAAACTCCTTCGTAAAATTCGTCTATAGCTTCCTTAGAAAAGCGATTGCTAATGGCTACACTCATTGTGATTTGCTTAGGAATAGCATTCATAGCAGCGATGTCAGAAATATTTACAACTACAGATTTGTATCCTAAATGCTTAAGAGGTACATAACTCAAATCGAAATGAACTCCTTCTACCAACATATCTGTGGTAACAACTTTCACATGATCGCCCGCTTCTATAACTGCTGCATCATCACCAATTCCTTTTAAGGTTTCTGAGTGATGTAATTTAGCATTATCTTGAATCTCTTTTATTAAACCGAATTCGCCAAGGGCATTTAATTCTGTTCTTTTCATTTTTTTGAACTTCTTGAATGGTATTTGTTAACAAAAGGTAACTAACACAATATATTGATTAGCATTTGTAACCTGAAACTATAGGATCAGGTTTAAGAAACTATCGCAGATAACTCTGCAAACTGAAGATTAATTTACTGAAACTAAAGATGAAATCACGATTTTTTATACTCGCTACCGTTTTGATTGCCATTTTATTTTCGTCGTGTGCAAAGCCTGAATGTCAGACCAGACAGGCAAAGCTAAAAAGAAAATATTATCAGAGCCTCCAATACAGATAATAATTTAGTTGAAGGTTTTTATTTATCGTCTATCTCCCTGTAAATTTCCAATAGTTTTTTTGTAGACTTAATGCTTTCTACTTCTATATTAAGCATCGAAAGTAAACCTTTGGCAGCATCAAATAATGGAATGTTCTCATAGTATTGATCTCTAAGAAAATGCACCATTTTTAATGTTTTAAATCCATCAAACCATTGAAAAAACTTCTTACGAATAACAATTTCTGATTTACTGTTTTGGATGATTCTTTTGACTTCCTGATTGAAGTTTTGTGTATCTAGAAATTGCTGTATTTTTTCAGAAAAGGTGAAAGTTTGATTTTGTTTGCTGAATAAAGATTCTAATTGTTTTAGAAAAGTTTTTAACTCTTCAAAAATTATTGGTTGATAGGTTTCTGCAATTTTTGAATTGCCTTCTAGCCATTCTTGTTGCGCTTTTCCAGTACCAAAAGGAACTCTAAACGAAGTTCTACAAGATGGATAAACACAAGTATCTTTTAAGTGAATGTGGTTTTCGTGAGGTGCTAGTTTATGAATAAAATAAAAATCTTCGCCAGCTTTTCGGCGGTTCATGCCTCCGTGTCGCGCATATGCAGATGCTTTGCAAGCCATAGATGAGCCAATCGTATGCATAGAAAATGGATAATTGGCATACCTTAAACCGAGAATGTAATAGCGAAGAAACAATTCGTAATGTATTATTCCGTCCTTTTCAACATCTCCAATAGTTTCAAACTGATGATTAAATGCAATTGTCGCAATGCCAGCATCTGCATTTAAAGTAAATTTTTCAAGCTCAGTTAGGTAATTATTTTTTACGGTACTATCTGCATCAAAGCAAGTTATTATTCCATTTATACCAGTTTTATAGAAATAATTGAGTGCAGCATCCATTCCTATTCGGCGAGCTAAACCAACACCAGCATGTTTAGGAGGTAAATCGTCAACTAATACACAGTTAAACTTTAACTGGTTCGATTGATGGCTTTCAATCCATTGATTGGCTTGCTCAAGTGTTTCTCTATTAAATACTTTATCTTCTTCAGAAGCATTTGCAGCATTGTTTATTATAACAAGTACCTCAACAGGAAATTTAGATTTCTTGCAACGATATAGGCTTTTTAATGTATCAATTAGATCAGGCTCTAAATAACAAGGAATAACAATGATGTTTTTTATCTCGCTTTTAAAATCTGGGAATTGCCAAACTGGTTGCCAAGCATATTTTTCCAAATAGATTTTAGCACTGTTTAAAAAAGCCTCTGTTTCCGTCATCCCTTCAATCTGTGTTATAGAATCTTTTACATCTTGTAATTACTAAAAAAGTCTTTGAGTTCTTCAAAGTTATGGTCACTAAGAGCCGGAAAGTTGGCGATTCTAAAAGTGTTTTGCTTCCAATTTCCATAGCCATTGCCTAAGAGCAAACCAGCACTTTTTGCATCTTTTTTAATTTGAGCTATTTTGCTAGCTTCTCCTTTTACTCCCATTACAGTGTAAGATCTTACTGATGAGTTTTCTACTAAAAGTCTGTAACCTTTATCTATAAAAAACTTATTGAGCATGCGAGAGCGCACCTTCATCTTTTTAGAAAGAGTTTCAATAGGCTCAACCATGTCCATTACTTTTTTCAACAGAAAGATGTTGAGTACATTAGGTGTGTGAGTAGTTTGGTAAGCTTTCATCTTGTCTACCATCGATACCAAACTGTTGTAATGCTGGTTGTGATTTAGCTCTAAAGCTCTTTCTACAGCATTTGGAGAACAAACCATTATAGACATTCCGGCTGGTAAACCGAAACATTTTTGTACTGAAGAAAACCAGATATCTGCCAAGTGCCAGTCGAATTTAATACCTGCCATAGAAGATGTTGCATCTACACAGATTAAAGATTCATTAAATTGTTTTCTAAGTTTCCTTAGCTTTTTATTTTTTATCTGAGTACAGTTTGATGTTTCATTCTGAGTTACACAAACTAATTCGGGCTTAATTTCAGGTTTTACCAGTTTTCTTAATTGGTTCATGCCTAAATCTCTTTGGTAATGAAAGGGAATCCCCATTGCATTAGGCATAATCTTTTTTCTGTATTCAAACCATTTTTCTCCAAAGGCACCATTAAAAATATGGAGACTAAATGCGCTTAAAAACGATTCTGAAATTATTTCCCAGCATTCGGTGGCAGAAGAGCAGTAAAATATCTGATAATTAGTCGGAATCCCCAGCTTTTGTCGCATTAACTGCTGACATTTTTTAGAAAGGTCTACAAATTCTTCGCTACGATGATTTACACTTAAGATACCTGTATCTGCAGCTTCTATCATAAAATCTTTAACTTGTGGGTATATTTGCGATGGTCCTGGATAAAATGAAATCATATTTATAGCGATATTCAGATAACTAGTTTGAATTAAATGTTAAGTTAATATTTAGGCAATTTTATCTAAAAAAATTGATTTAGTGTTTTTCTTAATTCAAACTAAATAATGAAATTAGGAAAAAAATGTGGGTATTATGGAAAGATTAATTGGAGATACCGGAAGAAAAGATACCGGAAAGCTCATTTTATGTATTGGAGCTATTCATGGTAATGAGTTAAGTGGCGTTTTGGCTTTGGAGCGTGTTTTTAATTATCTGTACAAAAACGACATTACGCTTAATGGCAGACTTATCGGTTTTAGAGGAAATTTACAAGCTATTGAACGCGGGCAGCGATTTATAGACAGAGACCTTAACAGAGTATGGGCTGACGAAATAATTCAGACTGCTTTAAAGAAACCTTATTTATTTGCAGAGTATAGCGAACTAAAACAACTTTTTGAAGCTTTTCAGCAAGTTGGTTTTGCAGACTATCCCAATAGAGTATTTCTAGATTTACATACCACTTCTGCAGAAAATGGCACTTTTATAATGGTAGAAGATTTAGAAGATACAGCCTATATGGTAAATCAATTACATGCACCAGTTATTCTTGGTTTACACAATGGTTTATTAAACACCAATGTGCCTTACATGCATATGCATGGTTTTAAAGCAATGGCTTTTGAAGCTGGTAAAATTGGATCTCATCAGGCAATTGATAATCAAGAGCTTACCATCTGGCAGATACTGCATGCAAATGATTTTATTGAGTGGAAAGATATCCCAGATAATATTCAAAATTATACTTTACTATTAGATCAAAATGCGCATTTGCCACAGGTAATGAAATTAGACTATTGCCATAAAATACATCCTAATGACAATTTTATAATGAAGCCGGGTTTTAAAAACTTCGATTATATTAAAAGAGGGACACTTTTGGCGGAAGATGATAACGGAGAGATTAGGGCAACATCTGATGGTTTTATGTTGATGCCGCTTTACCAGAAAGAAGGAAACGATGGTTTTTTTCTTGTAAGTGAAGTAAAAGAAAGCAAAGAAGATTTAAGTTTGATGGAGTAGTAGCTAAACTAATTTAGAATCATCTAAAATTAAGGTTAATCCATTTTGCTTAGTTTATGGTTTATTAGTCCATACTTAGTTCTAAATATCAAAACTCTACAAGCAGGGTGGTTTGGGTCGTATGTATCAGTAAACCTCGAAAAACTTGAGTAATTAAATAAAGAGTCTGGTACAGAAAAATTTAAATGTTCTGTATCATATCCTTTTAATTTTTTATCTAAGAATAAATCATATTCGAAGATATAATGATTGCCGACCTTGAAATAATCAAAAGGTTTTGTTTCACACACGAATGCTTTCGTTTCAGTAACACTCACGATAAAGGTTGAGTCATTCATTACCTTTTCATAACTTATATGGTAGTTATTTTCGATGCTATCATCTAAGTTAAATTCATCATACGCTAATATTTCTAGAATCTCGGTATTGCTTAGCCTGAAATTATGATATTGATTTTGTGAATATACACTATGGGCGATACTGAGGGATATGATAAGAAATAGTACTTTATAAAGAGTTTCCATGGCTATTCCTATTTAGAAGAAATTATCTATTTCAATTATCTATTTAAGATGATATTGTTAATTAATGTGGGTAGAAAATTATAGCTGTGAAATACCTCTTTGATGCTTATGTAGACATAATTTTTTTAACAGATTATGGTTTAATGATAATATAACAAATGTAATGTTATACCACAAATTAATTATAAAACGGTAATTGCTTAAATACACAAACTCTTAGTACTATCAGCGGGAAGATTTCGAGGGCACATTTACTATTCTTATAATCAATCATAATAGCGTTAAATCTGATGTTTGTTTAAACAAAAAACTTGTTTAAAATGCAATTAAATTCTGCTTATCAAAGAGTTATTGAGAAGTTAAAAGTTATTGGCATTACCTCAGAAGACACAATAGAATTAAAAAATACTAAAAACCAATTGGTATTTTTGGCAATTCTAATGTCTTTTGGAGGCATAATGTGGGGTACAATTTTAGTAGCATTTGGAATATATCCTCCTTCTGTAATCCCTTATGGATACGTTGTGTTATCTTTTTTCAATCTATTATCATTTCATTTACTTAAGAAGTTTAGCTTAACAAGGACTTTTCAGATAGTGATAAGTATGCTATTGCCTTTTGCCTTGCAATGGTCTTTAGGTGGTTTTATAGCATCTGGTATTATTATGTTATGGGCAACTTTGGCATTAATTGGTTCTATAACATTGCTTAAAGGGAAAGGTACTTATTTGTGGCTGTGTCTCTTTATAGCGCTTACAGCTTTTTCATTATACATAGATCCATACATTGCCCATTTAAAGCCTGCTATATTTACTTCTAATGTATCTTTGGTTTTAGTAGCAGTGAATATGCTTACCATAATTTCCATCATATTTATTTTGGCAAAAGTTAAAGTAGATCAAGACCTTATGGTAAAAAGAGAATTAGCAGAAACAAATGATGAGTTATTAGTTTCTAATGATGCACTTCAACAAATCCAAGAGGAGATTTCTGCGCAGAGAGATATTTTAGAGCAAAACAACAAAGAACTAAAAGATTACCAGCAAAGAATAATTAGTAGCATTGAGTCTGCAAAAACAATTCAAAAAGCTTTTTTACCTACAGCTAATAAAGTTTATAATCTGTTTGGAGAACATTTTATATTGTACAAACCTAGAGATGTAGTCTCTGGTGATTTTTATTGGGCACATCAATTTGGTAATAAAAGAATCTTTATTGAAGGCGATTGTACAGGTCATGGTGTTCCGGGTGCTTTTATGACGCTCATCTCTAATGCTATTTTAAACCAAATTATTCAGGTTGAAAAAACCTATGATCCGGCTGAGATTATGGAAAAATCTCTTCAAAAATTGGAGTATGTGCTACAACAGAAAATTACGAATAATCGAGATGGGCTAGATATTTCAATTGTAGTAATTGAAGAAGAGTCCGATGATTTTAAGGTTACTTTTGGTGCAGCAAATCAGAATTTATTCTATAGTTTATCTAATGAAATTATGGAATTAAAAGGGACTAGAAAAAGAATTGGTGGAATAACTAACTCTAAAAAGAAGTTTGAAAGCACCGAGTTAATTTTGCCTAAAGATTCTATTTTATATTTGTTTAGCGATGGTTATGTAGACCAGAATAATTTGCAGAGAAAGAAATTCTCTTCTATTAGATTAAAGAATTTGCTTACAGAAATTAACGATTTACCAATGGCAGATCAAAAAAGAGAATTATATTCTGCATTGCATATGCACCAGAAAGGAGCTGAGCAACGAGACGATATTACTATAATTGGTATTAAATTAACCCCAATAGATGCTGTAGAAAAAATACTTGAAGAAGAGGTAGATATGGTTAATATCTAATACAGATAGCTTTTAAAAGCTAAAAAAAGGAGATAACAGTTTTTGTTATCTCTTTTTTTTATAGGCATGTACCAATATTATTTATTGCTGCTGTATTCTTTTACAGTTTCTATAAATACTTTCACTTTTTCAGGGTTGATGTCTGGATATACTCCATGCCCAAGGTTTGCAATGTGTTTCTCAAAGCCAAACAGATCGAGCATCGATTTTGTCGCTTTTACAATTTCACTGTCTGAGGCATATAAAGCGCATGGATCAAGATTGCCTTGTAGGGTTTTACCTGCACACAGTTTTCTAGATTCAGCTATATCCATGTTCCAATCAAGACCAATTGCGTTACAGTCTAAAGCAGCCAATGAGTGACGCGAAAAGTAAGCGCCTTTAGCAAATAAAGTTTTGGGTACTTCTGTTATTGCGTCACAGATTTGTTTCATATAAGGTACCGAGAAGCTTTCGTACTGTGTAGGAGGTAATATGCCTGCCCAAGAGTCAAAAACTTGAATTAAATCGGCGCCAGCAGTAATTTGAGCTTTTAGGTAAGCAATTGTGCTGTCTGTAATTTTTTGAAGTAATTGGTGTGCCAGTTCTGGTGCTTGGTAAAGCATTCTTCTTGCTTTAGAAAAAGTTTTAGAACCGCTTCCTTCAATCATATAACAGAAAATAGTAAAAGGAGCTCCGGCGAACCCGATTAGAGGAACACGGTTATTAAGTTCCTTTTTGGTAATTTTTATGGCTTCGAGTACATAACCTAAATCAGAAGCAACATCAGCTACTTTAAGTTTGGCTACATCTTCGGCAGTTTTTATAGTTTCTGGAAAAAACGGACCTTTCTTTTCTACCATTTCGTAGGGTAAACCCATTGCTTCGGGAATAACTAAAATATCCGAAAATATAATGGCTGCATCAACTCCCAGAATATCTACTGGCTGAATGGTAACTTCTGCGGCTAATTCTGGAGTTGTTACTAATTCAATAAATCCACTAAGACTGTTTCTAACTGCTCTGTATTCAGGTAAAATTCTTCCAGCCTGTCTCATTAACCACACAGGAGTTCGCTCTGTTTTTTCTCCTCTTGCAGCTCTTAAAATCAAATCGTTCTTCAAAGCCATTATTTTAATTTTTTTGCAAAAGTACTATCTGAAAAGGGCATATCATAATGCCTATAAATTTGAAAAAAAAGCTATTAAAAAAGTTTATTGTTTTTTTATATAGAATGATGGGGAAATAGCTTAATAAAACAAAAATTTAAATTTTATAGCTAAATAAGTATCTAAAAACTACTCATTATTAAAATTAGAGCTAATTTTAGCAGAATGCAGAATTATAAAGGATAAAGAAACCCTGCTTTTTTATAATTTTGCGATCTTCAAAACATAATTATGTAGGGTAGGAATGGAAATTATTGAAGTTAAAGATACACATACTAGAAAAGAGTTTATTCAATTACCAGTAAGGCTATACAAAAGTGAAAATACAGCATGGATTAGGCCGCTGGATGATGATATTAACAGCGTTTTCGATACATCTAAAAACAAATATTTTAGGCATGGGGAGTGTACTAGGTGGATTTTAAAAGATAGTACTGGTACAACTGTAGGCAGGGTAGCTGCTTTTATTGATAAAAGATCAGTTAATAAAGATAACGACCAGCCTACAGGTGGCATGGGTTTTTTCGAGTGTATCAACAATCAAGAAGCTGCTTTTAAGCTTTTCGATACCTGTAAAGCATGGTTAGAAGAACGTGGAATGGAGGCGGTAGATGGGCCAATTAATTTTGGAGAGCGCGACCAATGGTGGGGATGCTTAATAGATGGTTTTGAGCACGAACCTAATTACTGCTGTAATTATAATTTCGATTATTATCCAGCTCTTTTTGAAGCATACGGTTTCCAAGTATATTTTAAGCAATTTACTTTTGCTAGAGAGATAATGGGAGCACTTGCGCCCAAAGTTGCAGAAAAAGCAGCTAAGCTTCAGCAAGACCCCCGCTACGATGCACGACACCTTAAAAAGGCTGAAATATCTAAATACATCGAAGACTTTAGAGAAGTATACAATAATGCTTGGGCAAATCATTCTGGAGTGGCAAAAATGTCTTCGTTACAAGCAAAAGCTTTAATGAATAAAATGAAGCCAATTATGGATGAGAAGGTGCTTTGGTTTGCTTATTTCGATAATAAACCAATTGGCTTTTTTATTCTATTACCAGAAGTAAATCAGATTTTTAAGCACGTTAATGGCAAGCTTGATTTACTAGGTAAGCTTACATTCTTGTGGTATAAGTGGAGGAAAACGAATAAAAAATTATTAGGTGTTATTTTTGGCGTTGATCCGGCTCATCAGGGAAAAGGTGTGGATGGTTTAATGATTGAGAAGTTTAGACAAATGGTGCAAGGAGATTACAGAGCTTACGACTTTTTGGAAATGAACTGGATTGGCGATTTTAACCCGAAAATGATTAATGTGGTAAAAGCTCAGGTAGGAGGTAGAATTAATAAAACACATGTTACTTACCGTAAACTTTTTGATGAGAGCAAGCCATTTAAAAGAATGCCGATTAAGTCTTCTGGACTAAGATAAAAAGAAAAGCCTTTTGCTGTTATGCAGAAGGCTTTTTGTTTATAGTAGAATGTAGCTCCGGAATTAAAATATTTTTAAGCAGATTGATGCTACTTTTAATTAATCACAGAATATAGCTTCAACTTTCTGATTGATGTTTATATTGTTACTCATGGGAATAAATTGAATACTTTTTTCACCTGTTTCTAAATCAGTAAAAAAACATTCATATCCTTGTTGTTCTTTCATCATTAAGTCTAGTCTTAAAGAGCCTAGGATGCCATTTGTTAGGTAACTGTGATAGATTTTTTCAAGTGTGATCTTCTGCATAATTTAAATTTTTTAAACATCAAATAGCTGTATAGATAGTAAAGCTTACATAAATCACTTTTAAGTGATTTAGCAGATTGATTATTGTAGTTATGTAATGTAATGGATAGGTATGGTGATAGTTTTAGGCAAAAGCAAAAAGCAAAATGGCTGTAGCAATCGCTATAGAAGCTATAATTAAGCCTGTTTTCTTAAAAAAAAAGTCAACTTCGCTTGTGCTAAAGACCGGTTCTGCAACTTCGGTGTCTTGTCCGGTTAGTTGACTTAGCTCTTTAAAAAAACGCTTTATATAAGCCATATCGTTTTTGTTTAGTTAATTTGCACTACATGTAATAAATCTTGTTATAAAGATAAAAGATAAGAGCTTTGTAATCCAGTATTTACATCAACAGAATATTTAATATTTCATAATGGACACAGACCAGATCTTAGAAAATGGAAATGAAAAAGCCAAGCCACCTATTTTCAATAAATGGAAAAGCTGGTATATATTAGTGATTGGAGAATTGATTTTATTGATCGTATTATTTTATTGGTTTACTAAAACATATTCATGAGTTATCTGGATTGGATTGTGTTGTCGGGCACTATGATATTTATAGTGGTTTATGGAGTCTGGCAAACGAGAGGAAGCAAAAACATCAGTGATTATTTATTAGGAAATAAGCAAACCCCTTGGTTTACCATTGCACTTTCCATAATGGCTACCCAAGCCAGTGCAATTACTTTCCTTTCTGCACCAGGGCAAGCATATACTGACGGAATGCGTTTCGTGCAGTTTTATTTTGGTTTACCGCTTGCAATGGTACTGCTCTCTATTACCGTAGTACCTATCTACCACAAAATGAATATCTATACTGCTTATGAGTATTTAGAGTCTCGTTTTGATGTAAGAGCCCGTACATTAGCTGCTATACTGTTTTTAAGCCAACGTGGGTTGGCTGCAGGCTTTACCATTTTTGCCCCTTCTTTAATTCTTTCATCGCTATTAAACTGGGATATATACATTACCAACCTCATTATAGGAAGCATGGTGGTAATTTATACCGTTTCTGGTGGTACTGCAGCCGTTAGCCAAACGCAAAAATTCCAAATGGGAGTGATTGTAATAGGGATGTTTATAGCTGGTGTAATGGTGGTTAATATGCTACCGAAAGAAGTAAGCTTTGGTAATGCATTAGAAGTGGCAGGTAAAATGGGAAGGCTAAATGTAGTAGATTTTGAATTCGATTTAAGTAGCCGATATAATATTTGGACAGGAGTAATTGGAGGCTTCTTTTTAGCTCTTTCCTACTTTGGAACAGACCAATCTCAAGTGCAAAGGTATTTAACAGGTAAGTCTGTTACCCAAAGTCGTATGGGTTTGCTGTTTAATGGAATGGCTAAAATACCCATGCAGTTTCTTATTTTATTTATAGGGGTAATGGTGTATGTCTTTTACTTTTTCTTTCAGCCTCCTGTGTTTTTTAACAAAGTATTGCTGGAAGATGCCAAACAAAAAGGACAGAATGCAAATATTACCCAGCTCGAAGATGATTACAGTATTGCATTTTTTGAGCGAAAGCAAAAAGCATTAGATCTGGTAAAGGAACTTAATAAAGAAGAGGGAAACATAACTCAAGCTGAAGAGTCTTTAAAAGTTGCAGATAAAGAGCTTTCTAATATTAGAGAAACTGCAATAGAAGCTATCAAAACGGCTGATCCTAACGCAGATACAAACGATACCAATTATATCTTTTTAAACTTTGTAATCGATCATTTACCTGCAGGAATTATTGGTTTATTAATAGCTGTAATTCTATCGGCCTCTATGTCATCCACCTCATCCGAATTGAATGCATTGGCAACTACTTCCTTGATAGATATTTATAAACGCCATTTTAATAAAGATGCATCAGACAGACATTACTTAAAAGCTTCTCGTTGGATTACAGTTTTTTGGGGTATTTATGCTATCATATTTACCATGTTTGCCAATAGACTTGGTACTTTAATAGAAGCTGTAAATATGTTAGGCTCTTTGGTTTATGGTACTATTTTAGGAATATTCTTGGTAGCCTTTTACTTTAAAAAAATTGGTGGACTTGCTATATTTTTAGCTGCAATTGTAGCCGAAGTAATTGTAATGTACTGTTTCCTTTTCACAGATATCCCTTATCTGTGGTTTAATGTAATTGGCTGTTTACCTGTAATAGGCTTTGGTTTTATCTTTCAAACATTTTTAGAAAACCAGAAAACTACCTAAAAACTGCTTTGGTTTAGTAATTCTTATAGTTGGTTGAAATTATTTTACTATTTGCTGTAGAAGCTTTATTTAGTGTTGAAAAGAGATTTAGCAATTAATCCTAAACTATTTAACACTAAAAAATAAAGTTATGAAACGCCTTAGCATTTTAATTACAGTAATGTTGATGGGAATTAGTTTTTATGGATTTTCTCAACGAGATGGTAGAGGTAAAAACATGACTGCCGAAGACAGGGCAACCATGCAAACCACCCATATGAAAACAGAACTTAGCTTAAATGAAGCTACTGTTACTTCTGTGCAAGAAATTAACCTGAAATATGCTCAAAAACAGAAAGAAGTTTTTGATAGTGATCTTCAGGGTACAGACAGGAGATCTAAAATGGATGCAATAAGGACTGAGAGAATGGCTGAATTAAAAACAGTTCTTAGCGATGAGCAATACGTAAAAATGGAAGAAATACAAGCTCAAATGCAAGGAAGAGCGAGAGGAAATAGAAGGAATAGCTCAACTAATAATTAGTTAAAATCTTCAAATTTAGAGTACGATAATCATTTTCAATTCTTAACTGTAAAAAGTATTCACCTAAACCCTAGTAGATTAGAGGCTTTATGAAAAAAAGATTTTTTTATTTATTCGTATATGGGATGCTGCTTGGCAATATGCTTTATGCGCAAGACCAGAATGATGAACAAGGAGAGCGCAGAAGGAGAAAGATGCCTTCTGTAGAAGAAATGGCTCAAATGCAAACTACGCTTATGACTGATTCTTTGGCTTTAACAGAAGATCAAGTTGCTATAGTAGGAGACATTAACTTGAAATATGCAAAGCAAAGAGTAGAGCTAATGAAAAATGAAGAATTGACCAGAGAAGAAAAAAGTTATGATATGGAAACTCTGGAGATTAAGAAAGAAAAAGAACTCAAAAAAATACTCAGCAAAGATCAGTTGAAGAAGTATAAAGAAATGGAAGAGCAAAGAAAAGCTCAACGAAGAAATAGAAGAGGAGGTCCACCAGATGGAGGTCCTGGAGGATTTCCGCCAGATGGCCCACCAAATGGAGGAATTAACTAATAAAAAAGCTCTGCTGAAAGGCAGAGCTTTTTTATTGTTTCATCATCTATTCCCTATTAGAAAAAGTCATCATCTTTTTTAGTAGGGATAATATTAGTCTTATTGCTAAGTGAATCAGCAGGGTTTAAACTGGTCATTTTATCGTACTTCCAACAATCGAACTCTGGGAGCATTTTGTCTGGTTTTATAAAATCACCATTTTCACCTAATTGATTGTGGTATGGTAAATCTTTATCTGCGTAAACTTTCTCAGTATACTTAGCAAACTCTGGCATTGCCATTCTACCACCTTGTCCATATGTAAGCGATCTAAAGTGAATTACATTTTCTTCGCCTCCAACCCAAACACCAGTAATTAAGTTTTTGGTTACTCCCACAAACCAACCATCAGAATAGTTTGAAGTTGTTCCAGTTTTACCACCTACTTGAGTCCCTCTTATAAAATCGTATCCTTGGCGGTCGTCATAGATTTGTCTTACTCTTAACCCTATGGAGGTTCCATCTTTTTCTTCGTTGCTACCTCTAAGCATATAGGTCATAGTATAGGCATCTTCTTCACTTAATGCTTCTATCGTTTTAGGAACAAAAGTTTCTAATACTTTACCGTCTTTATCTTCGATGTGAGTAATAAAAATTGGCTCAGTCCAAACTCCTTGATTAGGGAATACAGAATAGGCTGCTACTAGCTCAAATAATGATACTTCGCTTGTTCCCAAGCATAAAGAATATACTCTGTCTATTTTTCTGCTATTTCCGTACTTCTGTCTTAAGTACCCAATGCCAAATTTATTTTCGGCATAATCTGCTATAATATCTGGCCCTAGAATTTTAATAATATTTGCTGCCGCAGTGTTTTTAGACATGGCAATTGCTTGTCTTAGTGTAATCTCCTTATTAGAGTAAGAGCCACTATTTTTTGGAGTATAGATAGTGCCATCTGGTAAAGTGATACTTACTGGGGAGTCTACAATTTTATAGCAAGGGTGCATTTTGTTTTCTACAATAGCAGCAGAATAAGTAATAGGTTTAAATGTAGAACCTGGTTGTCTGTAACCTTGCTTTACATTATCAAACTGGAAGTAACGGTGATCTATACCACCTACCCAAGCTTTAATATAACCAGTTGCCGGATCCATCGACATTAAACCAGTATGTAGAAAATGCTTGTAATAAGCTAATGAATCCATAGGAGACATTACTGTATCTTTTTCATAACCGGGAGCAGTCCAGCTAAATATAGTCATTGGCACAGGTGTATTCAAGACTTTATTGATAGAGTCTTTATTGTCACCATATTTTAGTTTTAATACTCTATATCTTTCTGTTCTTCTAATTCTGCTAGATAAGAAACCTTTTATAGGTTCAAAGTCTTCGTTGATCCAAGGGTCTCTACCTTTCCAGTGCGCATTAAATAACTCCTGCTGATGCGCCATATGCTCTTGAACAGCTTCTTCGGCATATTTCTGCATTCTGGAATCGATGGTAGTGTAGATTTTTAAGCCATCAGTATAAAGGTTGTAAGCCTCACCATTTGGTTTGTAGTGAGTTGCACACCATTTTTTTAAATCTTTGGCAATTTCATTTCTGAAATAAGTGGCATACCCAGTATTGTGGCTCTCCATCTTATATTCTACAGTTACTGGCTTTTTGGAAAGTGTGTCAAACTGAGTTTCGTTTAAAAAACCGTACTTCTCCATTTGATACAAAACTGTATTTCTTCTAGTCTTAGAGTTTTCTGGATTACGATGTGGGTTAAAACGGGTTGGTGCTTGCAGCATACCAGAAAGTGTAGCTGCTTGCAAAATATCTAAACTATCGGGAATAGTATTAAAAAAGGTTTTACTAGCTGCTTTTATCCCAAAAATATTACCACTAAATGACGCCGTATTCAAATACATTGTCATAATTTCTTCTTTGGTATAGGCTCTCTCTAGTTCAATTGCCAATATCCACTCTTTAGTTTTTGAAATAAGAATGTTGAGATAAGGAATATCATTTAGTTTGCCATTACTTAACTCTCCCCGAGTGCTAAAAAGAATTTTAGCTAGCTGTTGGGTAAGTGTACTACCACCACCTTTTCTATCGAAAGTTACAAGACCATAAAATACCCTAGTTAAGCTTCGAAAATCTATACCACTGTGCATTTCAAATCGCACATCTTCAACTGCTTTTAAGGCATCTACTAGATTAGGAGAAAGCTGGCTGTATTTTACAGGGTCTCTGTTTTCAACAAAATATTTACCCATTATCTTATCATCTGCGGTGTAGAGTAGGGAAGCAAGCTCATTTTTAGGATTTTCCAGTTCTTTAAAATCTGGTAATCCACCATAAAGGTTATTCCAGTTGCCATATACTGAAGCTACATAAAGCACCAGTGCGATTAAGCCAGCAAAAAAGGTAAACCAAATTATTTTTATTAATCTCAAATACATATTTCAGTATATTTATTAAGAGTCTTTTCTATTTAGAATATGGAACTCTATTTACTTTAATCTTCAAAATTATAAAATCCTTTTTAAGCACTAATAGTTTTCTTTTGCTTTTAGTTTTGACCCTGCTGAATACTTGTGTCAGACTTGATTTTAGAAGGATCAATTGCACTTAAAAGATTTCGAGCAAAAGGAATTAATTCACTTTGGCTAAAATTATTTATAAACTGATTTAATTTCTGATAATAAGTATTGATATCATCAGTAATTTTTCCGTCTATCATGGTGCGTAATAAGTGCATTTTGTCTTGCACCGAACTTTTTGGGTATTTATCAATAGCTATTTGTAAGAGCGAATCAGACTCGTTGTATCTTTCTTTTTTATACAAAGAGAAACATTCTTCATACAAGTCTATAGATTCATTATTACTAATATTAGTTTCCTGTACATAATTAGGATTAACCAATATCTTAGCGTAAAACGACTCTGGATACTCTTGAACAATGGTGTCTTTATAGCTTTGTTGGCTACATTCCGGAAAATCTATACACATGGTATATAATATATATAGTGCTTCGGGAGTAAACTCTCCATTAGGGAATTCCTTATGTAATCTGGAGTATGTACTAATTACGTTGATGAATTCTTCGAGTCTGTAGTAATAAACCTTACCAAGCTCAAAAAGTCCCTGTTCAAGTTTAGCGTATACCTCTAGTTTTTGAGTCTCATTATAAGGTATTTCTGCTTTTCTGGCTTCAAGCGATTTTACAGAAGCAAAAATATCTTCGGTTTGTTCTTGTTTGGTATTATTCTCTTTATTGTTGGCAGTTGGTTGGTTGGTGTTTGTATTATCATCGAAGTTGGTAATCTTTTTAGAACGACGCCAGTTGTCTTCTAACTTTCTGTTACCCCATGTTCTAATAAAACTTGTTTGCCCAACAACTCTGGCAGTTGAGTTATAAAAATACCAGCCTGCATCTTTTTGCGAGCTAAGCTCAGTTGTTGTACTAGGAGCTTGCTTTCTTTTTTCTTCTCCCAGTCTTTTATTTTCCTGATATTTTAGAATGCCTTCTTTTTCTTGTGCAATTTCGTTTTGTAAGTATTCGTCTACCTCTTCTTTAGGCATTGCAGCAAGTTTTAATAGCCTTTCCTGATCTCTTACTTGCTTTAAATATTTGGTGAATTCTTTAAGTGTTTCAGCGAGCTCTTTAGTATTGTCGTAGTTTTTTACATGTGGTGGCATTACCTGTATAGTACTATCGTAATACAGCGCAGCTTGCTCAAAATTTTTCTGTTCATAATAATAGATTTCCCCCATTTTTAAATAGGAGTAAGCTTTTTGGATAGTGTTGTTACTACTTACCTGTACAGACTCATTCAAGTATTTTAATGCTTCATCAAACTCTTCTCTTCTCAAGTTATACTTTGCCATTTCATAGTATATCTTGTCTCTATATTCCCAGTTGTTTTCGTCGTTTAAGAGTTTCTTAAAATATTTAGCTGCATCTTCAATGTCTTCTTCTGATTCTATTTTAGATACCGCAGATTTTTTTAAGTCTGCCTGGAATGCTAACTCGTAGGTAGGGCTGTATTTAAATGCAATGCTGTAATTTTCATAAGCAGAGTTTACATCACCTTTCATTTCGTAAAGCTGAGCCATTAAATAATTTAGTCTGGCTTTTCTCTTTCTTTTTTCTATTAAAGGTAAAGCTTCTTTCAAATGCAGAAATAGCATATCGTAATTTTCCATAAGCCTGAAATAATGGGCCATGGTAAGGTGGTAGTCTCTAGTGTTTTCTTCGTTTAAAGGAGTTTTTTCTTTTTTGATATAATCTATGATAGCAAACATGTTGGCATATTGCTTAGAAGCTATAAATGTTCTAATTAATAAAATTAATGCCTTATGTCTTGCTGCATTATCTTTTGAGTTTGAGTTTACATATTTGAATGTGAGCACAGCATTCATAAAATCACCTTGGTAGAGACGAGCTTTGCCAATTAGTATATAGCAATCGTCTACCCATTGGCTTCCTTCGTGCCATTGGATGGGTAATGATGCCTTCTCAAGAATATATTCAAAAATTGATGCTTGCCCCGCTGCGGCTGTAGTATCTATAGGAGCTAGAACCTGTAATATATCATTGTAATCGTTTTGGATATTCCCAAATAAGGCTTCTTCTACTTCAAGTGTCTTTTCATTTGCTAAAAAATAAGCGTTAAATCTAGCAGTAGTATCGTGGTACTGTTGGCAAGATTCTGTTAACCCTAAGAGCAAAATGATAAATACTGAAAAAAATTTCTTGCTGTTCAAAACTGATGTTTTATCCAAAAAATGTTACTCTGCAAAAGTAAACGACAATCTGTCTTTATTAATTCTTTTTATTCTAGTGAAATAATTGAAAAAAGAAAGGCGCTTATCTTCTTTTCAAAATATGTGTATTTAAGTAAAAACTCTCGATACAGAAAAAATTTAGATTAAAAAAAAATATCAGATCACAAACTTAAAAATAGTGATGTTTTAAATGCTTTATTTACTCAAAAAAAGCACCATTTTTATTTATATAAACCGAAAAACATTGATTTTAAGTCTGTTGAAGTATAAGGTTGATTTCTTAAAGCTGTAAGTACTGCTAAAAATACATGAATTTACAATAATAAAATATTGCGGATTTTATACGTTTAAAAAAGCATTGGTAAGACAATTGCGGGATTAATAAAAGCATAATTAGATATTAAGTTAATTATCTTTATTTTTGTGACATAATCATTTTTTAGATTTTTTGAAACAGAAGAAAAAATTATCAAACTGGCTCTCATCCAGATTTTTGTTGATCATTAGGCATGAGGAGAACTTTGCAGAGAAAGCAACCATAAAATTCAGTTATGTAAAGCTATTTCTGGTAATAGGGGGGATTTTTGTGCTTTTTTCAGGTTTGAGTTTTTTGCTAGTTACAACTGTTCTCTCAAAATGGTTTGATCCAAGAATCGATTATGTAAAGATGAACAGTACGCTCATAGAGATGCAGGAAAATATCGATTCACTTATGGTTCAAATGGAAATTAAAGAAAAAAGTCTTACAAATTTCCGTAATGTGTTAACCGGTAATGTGGATTTTGTGGTTTTCGAAAATCCTGTAGAAGATGATTCGGTTACACAAAATGCCGAAGAGAATGCTGAGCTGGCAAAAGTTGAGAGTGATTTTAGAAAGCAGTTTGAAGAATCTGATTACGATCAGTTAAATTTTATAAATAACGCGAAGAGCGATCTTCAACAGCTATTCTTTTTTACTCCTATTGATGGAGTAATCTCTAGAAAATACAGTATAAGTGAAGGGCATTACGGTCTTGATATTGTTGCCAGAAAAAATGAACCTGTAAAAGCTGTATCAGACGGTACAGTTCTCATTTCTTCGTGGACACAAGACTCTGGGCATGTAATAGCAGTTCAACATAAACATCAGCTTATTTCATTCTACAAGCACAATTCGGCAAGGCTTAAAAACGTAGGGGACGTAGTAAAAGCCGGAGATATTATTGCAATAATTGGCAACTCTGGTGAGTTAACTGATGGTCCGCATTTGCATTTTGAACTATGGTACGATGGTAATGCAGTTAACCCCGAAGATTTTATGACTTTTTAATTACCAACATTTATTTTTATTTAATGAGAATTTTCCCTTTATTTATTTTTTAACAGGGCTGATCGTTTAACTAATTTTAAAATTATGAGTCTATTTAGTAACAAAGATGAGAGTAAGGAGGAGGTCGTAAGAAACAACTCTACCAACCACATTGGCAAAGGCACAGAAATTAGAGGTGACTTAGAAACAGGTGGCATTATTCGCATCGACGGAAAAGTTTACGGTAACGTAAAATCAAAGTCGAAGATTAATTTAGGAGAAGGGTCTTATGTAGAGGGAAATATTATTTCGCAAAATGCAGAAGTTTCTGGCGAAGTTAAAGGCAAGCTAGAAATTACTGACATGCTCATCTTAAAGCCATCTGCTGTAATTAGTGGTGACATTTTTACTGGAAAACTAATTATTGAAGCTGGAGCTGTATTAAACGGAACCTGCAAAATGGGTGATATTAAAAGCAGTCATATTAATTCAAACAGTAACAACAATTCAAAACTGAACTCTAATCAGCAAAAACAACCAACCAAAGCGACAGTCTAATAAGCCCTTTGGAGAATATATTAAATATTCTTCATTAGCTATGGAAATGATAGGTGCGATATTGTTGGGTGCATGGATCGGCTCCCTGTTAGATGATTATTTTCAGACATCTCGTGCCTATTTTACCTTAGTTATGATGTTGTTAGGTGTTGGAACTTCCATAAGTCTTTTGATTAAGAAACTAAATAATAATAAATAGAAGATACTTTTACCCGAGAGATTGATTTTTTGAAATTGTAAAAATGTATTTTTGCAATTTCATTTACTGTGTTATGGGAGAGAAAAAATTTTATATTCAGTTTACTATACTTAGTGTAGTGCTGGCAACTATAGTAATTGTTCTACAGCAATTTACTCAAAATGTTCATCCTTATACTTTCTATATACAGGGTTATTTCATCGTTTTAACCCTTGGAACCTACCTACTTGTTAATAAAGGTATTAAAGGAGAAGACATCGATTTTGTGAGTTATTTTATGGGTGCACTCACAATTAGGCTGCTTGTTTCAGCGATTATCCTGTTTTTATACTACTATTTTGTAAAAGAAGACGCTGTTTTATTCACAGGATACTTTTTTATCTTCTATTTATGCTATACTGTATTTGAAATTCAAGCTCTATTGGCTAAATTGCGCCAAAATTTTGATAGAGACGGAAAATCTGATGAAGCATCCAAAAAACATGAAGCATAAGTGTTTGAAAACCAATATTTTACTACTCGTTTTCTTTTTATTTTCTCCACTTCTTTTATCAGCATCTGATTCAGAGAGCAGCAGTGAGGCTTTTAACCCTACTGAGATGATTGTTCATCACATAAAAGATGACTACGGATGGCATCTTTTTGACTACCATGGAGAAAATGGTGAAGAGCATTCAGTTTCAATCTCTCTTCCTATTATTTTATATACATATGAAGAGGGAAATTTGGGAAATGGTTCCCTTGATGTATTCATGTCTAACGATTTTCATCATGGCGAGCATGATGTAGAAAAAGGTGATAATACCTACAGATTAGCACATGGTCATATTGAAGAATTGGGAGATAAGCATATTTTAGACTTCTCAGTTACTAAGAATGTGGCTTCAATGATGGTATCAGTAGTGTTATTGTTCTTAATATTTTTTAGCGTTGCTGGAGCATATAAGAAACGTGGAGCTGTTGAGCCTAAGGGTTTACAGTCTGTTTTAGAGCCACTTATCTTGTTTATTCGTGATGACATAGCTATTCCTAACATAGGAGAAAAGAAACATGATAAGTTTCTTCCATTCCTAATTACTTTGTTTTTCTTTATCTGGATAAACAACTTATTGGGATTATTACCAACTGGTGCTAACCTTTCTGGTAACATTGCCTTTACAATGACTTTGGCAATATTCACTTTGCTAATTACAAATTTATCAGGTACAAAAAATTACTGGTCTCACTTGTTTTGGACTCCGGGAGTTCCATTGCCATTGAGAATAATTGTATTACCAGTAGAATTACTTGGTATTTTTACAAAGCCTTTCGCATTAACAGTTCGTCTTTTTGCAAACATTACTGCTGGTCACATTATCGTGTTGAGTTTGATTAGTTTCATCTTTGTGTTTAAGCAAATGTTTGTGGGAGTAATTGTAGGCCCTGTTGTAATTGCCATGACAATGTTCGAATTGTTTGTAGCGATATTCCAGGCATATATATTTACATTACTTTCAGCTCTTTTTATAGGCTTAGCCTTAGAAGACGATCATCATTAATTTGAATAGTATTCTATTAACCATATATAAATTTAATTAAAATGTTAGCAAGTATTTTATTAGAGATGACTGGTTCTATCGGTACGTTAGGTGCTGGTCTTGGTGCTGGTCTTGCAGTAATTGGTGCTGGTTTAGGTATCGGACGCATCGGTGGTAGTGCAGTTGAATCAATGGCTCGTCAGCCAGAAATAGCTGGTAGATTACAAACTGCTATGCTTATTTCAGCTGCATTCATTGAAGGTGTTGCTCTTTTCGCTGTTGCGGTAAGTTTCCTTATTGCTGGCTAAATTATTTTTATTTTCACTGGATGAACCGGGATTGCCGGCATCCAGTGAAATATTAACTGAAAAAATTAAATAAAGGATACAATGGATATAGTAACTCCTGGGATAGGTCTCATTTTCTGGACAGCTTTACTTTTTTCTTTAGTACTTGTAGTACTACGTAAGTTTGCTTACAAGCCAATTTTACAAACTGTAAAGGCAAGAGAGGATTCTATTAAAGAAGCTTTAAGCTCTTCTACAAAAGCTAAAGACGAAGTAGAAGCCCTTAAAAAAGACATTGAAGAAATGAAGCAAACTGCCAGAGCTGAACGTGAAATTATCTTAAAAGAGGCTAAAGACTCTGCTGGTAAAATTATTACTGAGTCTCAAGATGCAGCAAGAAAAGAATACGAGAGAATCGTTGCTTCTGCTCAGGAAGATATTCGTAACGAAAAGAAAGCTGCTTTGGCAGAAGTGAAGAATCAAGTAGCTAAATTTTCTGTAGAGATTGCAGAAAAGCTTCTTAGAAAGGAATTGAGCGACGAAGATTATCAGAAAAAATTAATTAATGAACTGCTTGATGAAACAAAGCTTAACTAATAGCTGAGTTTTGAATCAGGTTTATCACAATATTTAAGATAAAGATGTCGGAGAAAAGAATAGCAGTCAGATACGCGAAATCACTGGTAGATCTCTCAGTTGAGATGAAGGTTTTAGAAACGGTAAAAGAAGACATGTCGCTAGTTAAAAATACTTGCGATGGTAGCCGACCACTAAAGTTAATGCTTAAAAACCCAGTGATCTTAGCAAGCAAAAAAAGAATTATTCTTGATCAGATATTTAAAGATAAAGTAAGTGAACTAACGCTTAAGTTCTTTAAAATTCTTTCAAGAAAAAACAGACTTAGTATTTTGCCATATGTAGCAGATGAAGTACTAAGATTGTATAACAAGATAAATGGCTTGCAAGAAAGCACAGTTACTACTTCAATTCCTTTAACCAGTGAAATGAGAGGAGAGGTTGTGAAATTTGTAGAAGAAGTATCTGGTAAAAAGGCTTTACTAAAAGAAAAAGTAGATAAAGATCTGATTGGTGGGTTTGTGTTGAAAATTGGTGATAAACAAATCGATAATTCTATAGCAGGAAAACTGAATAAGTTAAAAATCCAGTTAATGGATGCCTGAGAATATTAATTTAGAAAATTTACGCTTAATCATAAATTTAAAAAAACAAAAATGGCGCAGCAGGTAAGACCAGACGAGGTCTCAAATATACTTAGAGAACAACTTTCCGATTTTAAATCAGAAGCGGAACTGGAAGAAGTTGGAACTGTACTTCAGGTTGGTGATGGGGTTGCTAGAATCTACGGCCTTTCAAACGCACAATCTGGTGAGCTTTTAGAATTTGCCAGTGGCGAAGCAGGTTTAGTATTAAACCTAGAAGAAGATAACGTTGGTGCTGTAATTTTAGGAGAGCCGACTTCTGTAAAAGAAGGTGACTCTGTGAAAAGAACTGCTAAAATTGGTTCGGTAAAAGTTGGTGAAGGCCTTTGTGGAAGGGTTATCAACACTCTTGGTTTACCAATTGACGGTAAAGGAGAAATTGAAGGTGAGTTATTTGAAATGCCTCTAGAGCGTAAAGCTCCTGGTGTAATTTACAGAAGCCCTGTAAACGAGCCATTACAAACTGGTATTAAGTCTATCGACTCTATGATTCCAATCGGAAGAGGACAAAGAGAGTTGGTAATTGGTGACAGACAAACTGGTAAAACAGCTGTAGTTATCGATACAATTATTAACCAGAAAGAATTTTACGAAAAAGGTGAACCTGTTTACTGTATCTACGTAGCAATCGGACAAAAAGCTTCTACTGTTGCTGGTGTTGTTGCTGAGTTAGAAAAAGCAGGTGCATTACCATATACAACTATTGTTGCTGCAAACGCATCAGACCCTGCTCCAATGCAGTTCTTTGCTCCATATACTGGTGCTGCAATTGGTGAGTACTTCCGTGATACTGGTCGTCCTGCACTTGTAGTTTATGATGACCTTTCTAAACAAGCTGTTTCTTATAGAGAAGTGTCTCTACTTCTTAGAAGACCTCCAGGACGTGAAGCATACCCAGGTGATGTTTTCTACTTGCACTCAAGATTATTAGAGCGTGCTGCAAAAATTATCCCTTCAGATAAAATTGCAGAGCAAATGAACGACTTACCAGAATCTTTAAAAGGTAAAGTAAAAGGTGGAGGATCACTTACTGCATTACCAATTATCGAAACTCAAGCTGGTGACGTTTCTGCTTATATCCCGACTAACGTAATCTCAATTACTGATGGTCAGATATTCTTAGAAAGTAACTTGTTTAACTCTGGTATTAGACCTGCGATTAACGTTGGTATCTCGGTATCAAGAGTAGGGGGTTCTGCTCAGATCAAATCAATGAAGAAAGTAGCTGGTACACTTAAACTTGATCAGGCACAATTTAGAGAGCTTGAGGCTTTTGCTAAGTTCGGTTCTGACCTTGATCCTGCTACTAAACTTACTATTGAGAGAGGTAGAAAAAACCAAGAAATATTGAAACAAGCTCAGTTCTCTCCACTTTCTGTAGAAAGTCAGGTAGCTATTATCTATGCATCTACTAATGGATTATTAGACCCTGTACCTACTGAAAAAGTAAAAGCTTTTGAGGAAGAATACCTCGAAGTTTTGAATAGCAAGCATAAAGATATAATGAACAAATTGGCTGCTGGTAAACTTGAAGACGACGTGAAGTCTACATTAGAAAGTGTTGCCAAAGAAATAGCAGTAAATTATTAATAAGTATTAAGCCGGTTAATTCCGGCTTTTCTTTAAATATTAAACGGAAATGCCGAATCTTAAGGAAGTAAAGAACAGGATTGTTTCAGTAAAATCTACCCAGCAGATTACCAAAGCCATGAAAATGGTGGCTGCAGCTAAATTGAGAAAAGCACAGGATAGAATTATCCAGATTAGACCTTATTCTCAAAAATTGAATAACATATTGCAGAATGTTTCTGCAACATTGGGAGATGAGATTGAAAACGCATATGCTGTTGAGAGAGAGGTGAAAAAGGTGTTGATTGTAGTAATTACATCTGATCGTGGTTTGTGCGGTGGTTTCAACGCTAATGTTAGTAAGAAGGCACTTAGTTTAATAGAAGGAAAATACCAGACGCAGTTAGCTAGTGGGAATGTAGAGATCCTTAGTATTGGAAAGAAAGGATACGATTACTTTAAGAGAAGAGATTTTAATGTTAATACAGAGTATCTCGAATTATTCTCTGATCTTAACTTTGATAGTGTAAGAGCTGCTGCAGAATATGCAATGAATGGATTTCTTGCTAAAGAATTTGATGTAGTTGATATTATCTATAATGAGTTCAAAAATGTGGCAACACAAGAAACTATAGTTGAACAATTCTTGCCAATTACTTCTGAGGTAAGCTCAGGAAACAAAGAGCAAGATGTTCAAATGGACTATATTTTTGAGCCAAATAAAATGGATATTGTAAAAGAACTGATTCCTAAAAGCTTGAAAATTTCCTTCTATAAATTCCTTTTAGAGTCTAATGCTGCTGAACACGGTGCTCGTATGACTGCTATGGATAAAGCAACAGACAACGCTCAGGAATTAATTAAAGAGCTTCAATTAACTTATAACCGTACTAGACAGGCAGCGATTACTACAGAAATTTTGGAAATTGTTGGTGGTGCAGAAGCTTTGGCAAACGGTTAATAAATAAAATTAAAGATTTAAGGAAACCGGTATTTTATACCGGTTTTTTTTTAATATTTACTTAATTCGTTTCAAAAGCGTGCAGCTATAACCACTTGCTTCCATAGACGAAACCAAGCCAAGGCGATTAATATATCCAGCTAAAGTATTTTCTTCAAATTGTAATGTAGCAACTGTATCAAATTCAGATTTGGAGTAAAAATAGTCAGAAATACCAGCGTTACGAGCTAGGCTTACTCCACTTACAATCATATAATCATAATCGAATTTTGTTCTCAATGCTTCTTCTCTATTTTCTAGCGTATTATAGAGATTGTAATAATGATAGAAAGAACCGTTTTCGGTAACTGCATAATAAAAAAGTGGGTCTCCAATTACTTTGCTGCCTGCTGGGATATGTTGTTTTATAAACAAATTGGCTTTCTTAGCATTTCTTCTTGGTAATTCAACCAACACTTGAAAAGTCTTAAATAGAAATAAAGCCAGATTGAAAAAAAACAATGTAAAAAAAATAAAGTTAAATTTCTTTCTAAATTTCAAAGTAAAATGGATTTAAAATAGTTTTAGGTTGTTACTAAGACATTGATACAAAAAACAGAGTGTCAGTTTAACAAATATCTGTATTATCTCTAATTAATAAATCCTTCTAAAAATAATATAGCACAGTATTTACAATGAAAAATACGAAAATATCTTTTGAAGATACCCGACAGTTTAGCGATTTATTTCTGGACTACATTAACCAAAAGGAAACCATTAAGAGCTTTTATGAACTACCTCCACAATTAGAGTCTTTTGAACAGCAAATTAAAAATAAACAAGCCGCATTTAGTAATTCTACAAGAGAGAAACTTTACGAAGTTTTAGTAAAACAATATGAAGGCTTAGAGCAAATACCTAAGGCCTCAATAGAGTTACTAAAAGCAGACAATACCTTCACTGTAATTACAGGTCATCAGTTAAATATCTTTTCAGGACCTCTGTATTTTATATATAAAATCGTATCTGTAATTAATCTTGCCAGAAGATTAGCCGATGCCTATCCTACATATAACTTTGTGCCTGTTTATTGGATGGCAACTGAAGATCACGACTTTGAGGAAATAAAGAAAATCGTATTATTCGGTAAAGAATATATTTGGGAGCATCCAGAAGCTAGCGGAGCAGTTGGTAAACTAGACCTAAAAGGTGTTGAAACATTTATTGAAAGTGTTGGCGAAGTACCTCAGTTTCTGAAAGACGCTTATCTTAATAGCGATAATTTAGCTGATGCAACTCGTAAATTTGTAAATTATTTATTTGGCAAAGAGGGTCTTGTAATTGTAGATGCAGATTGTAAAGAGTTAAAAGAAGAATTTAAAGATGTAATTAAAGACGATTTACTAAATCACAATGCAAAAAAGAAAGCAGATGATGCTACTGCTGCATTAGAAGAATTAGGTTATAAATCGCAAATTTTCCCAAGAGATATTAACTTCTTCTATTTACAAGATGGGCTAAGAGAAAGAATAGAAAGAGAAGGTGACACATATCAAGTATTAAACTCAGATATAAGTTTTAGCAAAGAGCAATTATTAGAAGAGTTAGAAAAAAATCCTGAGTGTTTTAGTCCTAATGTGGTATTAAGGCCATTGTATCAGGAGATGATTTTACCTAACCTTGCTTACATTGGTGGCCCGTCAGAAGTTGTTTACTGGTTACAGCTCAAAGGTGTTTTTGATCACTTTAATACAGCCTTCCCAATTCTCCTTCCAAGAAACTTTGCTTTGGTAATTAATAAAAGCAACGGTAAAAAATTCCATAAACTAGGTCTTTCTCATAATGATCTTTTTAAAGATGAGCATCAATTAAAAGCCGCCTTTGTAAATGATAATTCAGAGGTAAACCTTGGGTTGGATCAAGAAATTACTGCTCTCGAAAAAATATTCGAAGGTATATTAAGTAAAGCAGTAAGTATAGATGCTTCTCTAAAAGGTTACATTGGTGCAGAAACTCAGCGTATGGTTAAGCAGATGGAAAACATCAAAAAGAGGTTGAAGAAAGCTGAGGAAAACAAACAAGAAACCGAAATTAAGCAGTTGCTTAATCTTAAAGATAAATTGTTTCCTAATAGTGTACCTCAAGAGAGACTTGAAAACTTCTTGAGTTTTTATCTCAACAATCCAGACTTTATTAAAGACTTAATTTACTTTTTTAATCCGCTAGAATTCAGCTTTAATATTCTTGAAGACGAATAAGCGATTGTTATAATATTACTTCTAAGTTAAAATTTAAGCAGAATTGAAAAATTCTGCTTTTTTTATGAACTTTTTAAATAGGGAATTGGTAGTGTATAAATTACATGTTGTACCATTTATTTTTAACACACCAATGAAATTATTTTCAGAATATAAACTTGGTAACCTTACATTACAAAACAGAATTGTAATGGCTCCAATGACAAGAAGTAGAGCCATAGATAATTTACCAAATGATATAATAGCTGAATACTACGGACAGCGCTCAAGTGCGGGTTTAATTATAACAGAAGGAACCGCTCCATCAGCAAACGGATTAGGCTATGCTAGAATCCCAGGAATTTATACTGATGAGCAAATAGAAGGTTGGAAAAAAGTAACTGCCGCTGCACATAAAAATGGTGCAAAAATATTTGTTCAAATGATGCATACTGGTAGAGCGAGCCACCAAGAAAACATGGTAGAGGGAACTGAAATTGTTGCTCCATCTCCAATCGCATTATCTGGTGATATGTATACCGATACAAAAGGTCCTCAAGCGCACCCAGAACCAAAAGAAATGACTAAGGCTGATATCGATCAGGCTATTCAAGAATTTGTAACTGCATCTAAAAATGCTATTGAAGCAGGTTTTGACGGTGTAGAAGTACATGCAGCTAATGGATATTTGATAGATCAATTTATCAATACTGCATCAAATAAAAGAACAGATGAATATGGTGGAAGTGTAGAAAACCGTTCGCGTTTTGCTTTAGAAGTTACTAAAGCGATTGTAGAAGCTATTGGAGCAGAAAAAACAGGGATTCGTGTATCTCCTTATGGTGTATTTAATGGCATGGAAGTATTTGATGAGGTTGATGCTACTTATGAATACCTTGCAAAAGAATTAAGCACTCTAAACTTGGCTTATATCCATGTGGTTGACCATTCAAGTATGGGAGCACCAGCAGTGCCACAAGAAATTAAAGATAAAATAAGAGACTTATTTAAAGGAACATATATCTTAAGTGGTGGCTACGATTTAGAAAGAGCTGAAAAAGAATTAGAAGAAGGTAAAGGTGAATTAGTTGCTTTCGGAAGAGCTTTTGTTGCTAATCCAGACTTAGTAGAGAGATTTAAGAAGAAGGCTGAGTTAAACCAACCAGACTTCGGTACATTCTACACACCAGGTGAGAAAGGATTTACTGATTATGCATTTCTTGCATAAATAAATGAACTGGAGAGGTTTCTAGAGAAACCTCTTTTTTATTTTAACTCACAAAGTATTCGCTTGAGATTGACAGCATATCTGTGCAGCAATAAATAATTTCGCCTTTTTGAGATATTTCAATAGTAACTGCTCCGTGTTTTTCTAACTTATCTAATAATTTCTTTACTTTTTCTACCGGAAATTCTAAAGCAATTACTAACTCGCTTAGCGTAGCTCTGCCATGATTATTAGAGATGTACTTCAATAAATTTATCTGATCTATTTTTCTTTGATCTTTATTTAACCATACAGTACTACCTATTCCTATACCTAATAATGCCATTATAAATGGTGGAATTCCATCTGGTACATGGTGTTCTACAACAGAAATAAAGGTCATTAAACCTCCAACAGCAAATGATGCTATCTGTAAAATTTTTGTAGTAATTCGTTTTCTTTTCATTTGGGTCAATTGACAGGTTAATAGGCTAATTTGGTGGAAATTTGTATCTGGTGATTGAACAGAACATTAGAATAACCAGAAAACCATTCTACAAAATTACATTATCTCCTGAATTTACTTTATTCTTTAAAAAAAAAGAAATTGAATATTACCAATATGTTATTTTTTTGATGAACGGCTATTCTAAAGGCTTTAAAAACTTTTACCAATCTTCATATAAAGGAGGTAAAGATTGATGATGAAAAAGTGCACCAGTTACTCGATCTGTTCCATCCATTCTTCTTCTCTTACTCGGATGAAAATCATCAGTTTGTTTCATCCAGTTGTAAAGCTCTTCGTGCAATTGCTGAATAATTTTTCTGTATTTTCTATCGCTTGCCAGATTATGAAACTCTTCGGGGTCTTCAATTACATTATACAATTCAATAGTTGGTCTTGGAGACTGAAAAATTAATAATTGCTCTGGGTTGAGTTTGCCTTCTTGTTTTAATCTTACCAACTCTTGATGCGATAGACTAGATGCCAAATCGGCGGCAGTTCCATGAGGCCATTCTATATAGGCATTTTTTATTAGTTTAAAGGTATCAGACCTAACAGATCGTATGTGTTCATCGCAGTCGTGCCAGTTTCTTTCGCTAAAAATATATTGGTCGCTTTGCATTTCATCTCCTTTAATTAATGGAAGCATACTTTTACCAAATATACTTTTGCTTGGAGAAATACCAGCGACATCTAGCAATGTAGGGGCTAAATTGATTACTGAATATAACTGATCGTTTGTTTGACTTGGTGAAATAGTACCTTTCCAATATATAATAAAAGGCGTTTTTATTCCTGCATCATACAAAGTGCCTTTAGCTCTAGTAAAAGGGCTGCCATTGTCAGATAGAAATATGATAAGCGTATTTTCAAGTACTCCTCTTCTTTCAAGTTCTTCTACTGCTAAACCTATGTTTTGATCCATACGGGCAATTTCATCATAGTATAAAGCAATATCTTTTCTAGTTAAAGGTGTATCTGCTAAGTAAGGAGGCACAACTACTTTCTCTGGTTTGTGTGGAATCGGGATCGTATTTTCTTGATAATCTCTGTGCGGGTCAGAAAATGCATACCACATAAAAAATGGCTTCTTCTCAGACTTATCCAGAAAAGCCTTAAACTCATCAATTTGCTTAGCAGGAGTTGCATAGTCAAAATAATCGAATTGTTTGATGGCATCTGGGCCTAAGTGAGCTTTTTGGATTAAGCCTGTGTAATATCCTTTTTGCTTTAAATAATGAGGAAGTATTTTAATACTATCTGCTAAAGGGGTATGTAAATCTTCTGTTCTTAATGTATGTGGAAACTGTCCGGTAAGTAAACTTGTACGAGAAGGGCTACATTGAGGGCTAGTTAAAAAAACATTGTTAAATCTAATTCCATTTGCAGCCAATTCATCGATATGTTTTGTTTTTATAGCCGTATTTCTATAGCACCCAAAGTCCCTCCAACCGGCATCATCTGCAATAAATACTAATATATTAGGGTGATTTTGCGCATTCGCTTCATAAAAAAAGTTAATAATGCACAAGAGCATAGAGAGTTTGAAAACTTTCATATTTACCTAGTTTCAATTTTTTTTTCTTAAGTACTTAAAGTGTATCTGGCTTAATATCACCATTTTAGAACAATATAAGATTTGTTGTACTCAAAATTATACTGGGCTTTATTGAAAATTTCTGGATTTATAATGATAGAACTCAAACACAAGTTTTCCAGATTCAGATGCAGAGGGCTTTTAAAATCAACAAAGGCTAACTAAAATTGTAATTATTTCACTTGGAAGCAAAGAACCTAAAATGAAAATTATGAAAAATAATGGCGGTTTATTAAATGTTTCATATTTTTCGGAATAACACTAAACTTTGTCCTCCAATAAACCTCAAACTTAAAATTATTAAACACTGCAGTTATCAATTAATTATGCGAAAATTATATCAGTGTTCGAATCAAATAAGTCTGTTAAACAACGCATCTTATTTGTTAGATAATTGTCAGATTGTTTTATCTCAGAAAGCTTATATGTGAAAAAAGATGATTCATTATTAAGGAAAATAAATAAAGAATGAATCATTTCCCCGAAATGAAGTTAAAATACACCCCTAAACAATTGTGATGAGGAATAGGTAATCCTTGATTATTTTAGATGTTAAGTCGTGCAATCCATATTTTAATTTTGCTTGTTACTATAATTAGTAATGCTGCTTTTGTGCATGCACAAAGTAGTGAGTGCTTTTTATTTGGCGAAGTAATATTAAAGAATGGAGATCGGGTAAAAGGACAGATTCGTTGGGGTGATGAGGAATTGATGTGGGACGATATGTTTTATGCCTACAAAACAGGTGCTCCTTTTGGTTTAGGTGAAGAAGTAAAGCAACATGCGCCAAAAGATGATAATTCGGTTTTTAGGCATTTCGATTTCGATTTTATGCAATTGTGGGAAAACCGGGGTCAACCTACCAGAAGAGTTTTTAAATGCCAGTTTGGCGATATAGATAAGATTAAGGTGCTTTCAGATAATAAAGCTACTATAATCTTTAAAAATGGCCAGCGCTTTTTGGTAACCAAAAATACAAATGACATTGGCTCTGATATTAATGTGTTCTCTTTTACTGGCGTTAAGCAGAAAATTGCTTGGAACAGAATAGATCAGATTCAGTTTATACCTTTTCCTGAAGGTAGATACAGCCAACTAGGCGTGCCTCTTTATGGAAAAATTGAAACCATTCACGGAACTTTTGAAGGCTATATAGCTTGGGATAAAGATGAAAGAGTAAGCACAGATAAATTAGGTGGTTACCACGGAGACGATAAAGAAGATATTCCTTTTAATAGAATCCAGAAAATTGAAGTAGAAGGCGATGGCTCTATGGTTACTTTGAGTTCTGGCGAGCGCTTCTTTATGAATAACCATAGAGATGTAAATCAAGAAAATAAAGGCATTGTAGTAAAAATTAGAGATCTGGGGCACATCATTATTCATTGGGAAGAATTTATATCAGCAGAGTTTATAGAGCCACCAGAGCCGCCACTTTTTTATAGAGATTTTTACATTACACATTACTTGCAAGGTACTGTAAACGATAAAAGAGGAAATGTGTATTTGGGAAGGTTAGTGTACGATCTGGACGAGTATCTCACCCTTGAGGTATTAGATGGGTTTTATAATAACATGGAATATCTACTCCTATTTAAAAACATTCAAAGCATTCAAAAACAAAATATCAATTATGTAAAAGTAATCCTGAAAAATGGATTGGAAGTATTACTAAGTGGGCATTCCGATGTGAATGCCGATAACCAGGGAATAATTATAGATGCCTATGGGCGCAAGTCTCTGTTTGTTTCTTGGAAAGAATTCAAAATGATAAATTTTAAATAATGATATAGAAGAAGTTGTCTTACCTGAGAATAGCAATCATATCGCTCATTTTACTATTAGGTGGTAGCATATACTTTTATGTTCAGGAGCCGCCAATAGAACAGTCACCAGAGATAAGTCCGGTGTACTATTTGGCTGCTATCTGGGTATTTAGTGTAATTCTTCTTTTATGGGTTGGTAATTACGGTATCTATTTGCTGTTCGATAGGCTTATGCCATGGCAAGACAACATGGCGAAACGACTTAACTTGCAGCTTTTGGTAAGTGGTTTATATACACTTATAGTAGTTAATGCTACTTACTACATATTTAAAGCTGGTTTTACACTCTTACCACCTGATATGTATCAGATGGTACTACTCAATATCTACGGTATATTATTTCTGATACCCGTATTTTCTATATTTTTCGGTATTTACTTTATGGTAAAGTGGAAAAAAGTAACAATTGAAAAGAATACTCTGGAAAAGGAAAATATGCTTTCTGAGCTTAAAGCGCTAAAAAGTCATATCGATCCACACTTTCTTTTTAATAATTTAAATATATTATCGTCACTGATTGAGCCGCAAAATGAAGCAGCTCTCGATTTTCTTGATAATTTTGCAGAAGTTTACAGATATGTTTTAAAAAATAAAGATACTGAGGTAGTAAGCCTTAGTACTGAGTTAGACTTTATGGAGGCATATCTTCATATTCTAGAAAAACGATTTGATAAGCAGCTTTTTATTAAGAGCGAAGTAAATACTAAATTGAGGAATAAAATGATTCCTCCTATGGCTTTACAGATTTTAGTAGAAAATACGATAAAACATAATAAGCTTTCAGCAAGAGCTCCACTTTGTGTGGAAATATTTAATCAAGGAGAGAAGTATCTGGTTGTAAAAAATAATATCCAGAAGAAATCTCAGAAATCCGGAAATCCCGGTGAGACCGGTCTTAATAATTTGAGAAAGCGATTTAGTTATGTAACTGATAGAGAGATGGAAGTTATTGACGACGGATCTTTTTTTACTGTAAGAATACCACTATTAAGTCTTGAAAAATCATGAAAATAGTCATTATTGAAGATGAGACACTGGCCGCAAAAAAAATGGAACAAATGTTACAGCGGTATAGTGATGAGAACGAAATTGTTGCACAGTTACCATCTGTGGAAGAGGCCGTGGAATGGCTAAGTGAAAATGATGAACCAGACCTAATAATGGCCGATATTCAGTTAAGCGATGGTTTATCTTTCGAAGTGTTTCAAGAAGTAAAAGTGAAATGTCCGGTAATTTTTACCACTGCTTATGATGAGTACGCTATCGAAGCTTTTAAGGTAAACAGTATAGATTATCTATTAAAACCAGTTCGCTATAATAAGCTGGAAGAAGCTCTCGAAAAACTCAATAATATGTCTGAGTCTTTGCAGAAAGCAGTAAGAAACTCTAAGATAGATACACTTATTGGCTTATTGGGCAAAGAGAAAAAAGTATATAAACAACGCTTCTTAGTAAAGTATGGCAGAAAAATTAAATCTGTAAAAGCACACGAAATTGCCTATTTCATTTCTGAAGATAAAGTG
The DNA here is from genome assembly GCF_026250525.1 of Chondrinema litorale. Lineage (GTDB taxonomy): Bacteria > Bacteroidota > Bacteroidia > Cytophagales > Flammeovirgaceae > Chondrinema > Chondrinema litorale. The sequence goes on along the minus strand of NZ_CP111043.1, from coordinate 1,053,391 downwards.
GTTTTTATTATCACATTTGACAACAGAAAATATGCAGTAAACCATTCTTTGGAGCAGCTAGAAGAAATGATGGATCCAGGTATATTCTTTAGGATTAATAGACAATACCTCATTCACATAGATGCCACTCAAAATATATTTCCTTACTTTAAAGGTAGATTAAAGATTGAATTAACACCAACAACAAATGATGAAATAGTGGTGAGTAGCCACAAGGCTCCACTATTTAAAGAATGGCTAGATAAATAAGAGTTTGACTTTTTTAGAATTTATCCCCGGTATTTCATTCAATTATCTTTAATTTGCAGTTTTAGAAGAAGAAAAAGGCAAGGCTTTTATATAAGCTCGAGCTTAACGATATATGGAAAATTTTGTAGTTTCTGCCAGAAAATACCGTCCTAACTCATTTGAAACAGTAGTAGGTCAGGAGCATATTACCACAACATTGAAAAATGCAGTTGATAACAATCATCTTGCACAGGCTTTTCTTTTTTGTGGCCCGAGAGGAGTCGGTAAAACTACCTGTGCCCGAATTCTGGCGCGCTTAATCAATACTCCAAAAGATATTGATAATGCAGAAGCTGAAAAACTTAATTTTGACTATAATATTTACGAACTAGATGCTGCTTCTAACAACTCTGTAGATGACATTAGAAGTTTAGTAGAGCAGGTTCGTTACGCACCACAGTCTGGTAAATACAAAGTGTATATAATAGATGAGGTGCACATGTTATCAAATGCAGCTTTTAATGCATTTCTTAAAACACTCGAAGAGCCACCTTCATACGCTATATTTATTCTGGCAACTACAGAAAAGCATAAGGTGATTCCTACAATTCTTTCTCGTTGTCAAATATTCGATTTTAATAGAATCAGCGTACAAGATATTGCTTCACATTTAGCCAATGTAGCAGCACAAGAAAATATTACTGCAGATGATGAAGCGCTATATCTAATTGCACAAAAGGCAGACGGAGCACTAAGAGATGCACTTTCTCTTTTTGATATGATTGTTACTTTCTCTACAGACAGGCATATCGATTATGAGACTACTATTAAAAACCTGCACATACTTGACTACGATTACTATTTTCAGGTAACAGAAACTTTGTTGCAAGAGAATCATTCAAAATGTCTAAGCATCTTCGATGAGATACTGAGAAAAGGTTTTGATGGTCAAAATTTTATAATTGGGCTTTGCGAGCACTTTAGAAACTTATTGGTTTGTAAAGATGCTTCTACCTTAGATTTGCTAGAAGTAGCAGATAATGTAAAAGAGAAGTATCACACTCAGGCAAATGCGAGTTCTGTTTCCTTTTTGCTAACTGCCATGAATATTGGTAACCAGTGTGATCTAAATTATAAATCCAGTAAAAATCAGCGATTCCATGTAGAGTTGGCACTTTTAAAGATGTGCCATTTAAAAAGCGCAATTGACCTCGCCCGCAATGGTGAGTTAAAAAAAAAAGTAGTTTAGAATCTGAACCTTCACAAAAAGAGATAGAAACAAGTGAAAATAAGCAGGTTTCAGAAACAACTATCGAAAATAAAACTACTACTACTCAAGTACCTAAAACACAACCGAAGAGACCTCCATTAAAAGTACCACTAAAGAAAACTGCTCAAGTTCCATTAAGTATAGAGCAGATTAGGCAAAAAATTAAGCAGGAGCAAAGCAGTAATACGCAACAAGCTACAGTACAGGAAGAAAAACCTGTTACTGGTCGAATGACAAATTCATTCAATCAAGCCGATTTAGAAAAAGCTTGGGAGAAAATGCAGCAGACTGATATTGCGGGTAATCAACATTTCAACAAAATTATTTTGGAAGATGGAGAGCCAGCGCTTAATGGAAAACACAGTATTGTGGTAACATTGGGTAATCAAGTTTTAAGAGAATATTTTACCAAGTTTAAACCTCAATTATTCAAATTCTTATCAGAAGAATTACAGAATGATCTGATTCATTTAGATTATACCATAGCTACTCCAAAAGCTGGAAAAAAGAGGATTTATACCACTCAAGATAAGTTTGAATATCTCGCTAATATAAATCCTGCGCTGGTTTCATTAAAGAATAAACTGGGTTTAGACTTCGATAATTAAGAAAACTGATTGAAGGTTGAAAATCACAAAGGAGTTTTACGAAAACGAAGATGTAGTTGATGTTGCCAAACAGCTATTAGGCAAGATGTTATGCACTAATATCGATGGCGTTTTTACCTCTGGAAAAATTGTTGAAACCGAAGCTTATTGTGGTGCAATAGATAAAGCTTGCCATGCACATTTAAACCGCAGAACAAAGAGAACAGAGGTTATGTTTGGCGAAGGCGGACATGCTTATGTATACCTTTGCTATGGAATTCACGCACTTTTTAATATTGTAACCAATAAAAAAGGTAGTGCAGATGCTGTGTTGATAAGAGCGATAGAGCCGGTTGCTGGTATAGATACTATGCTTGAAAGAAGAAAAATGGATAAAACGGCTTACAGGCTTACTGCTGGGCCAGGCATTTTATCACAGGCTTTAGGTATTGATACCAGTCACTATGGGACTGATCTTGTTGATAATTTGATCTGGTTGGAAGATCACAAGGTAGTTGTTGATAATAATGAAATTATCTCGAGTGCCCGGGTAGGTATCGATTACGCCGGGGAAGATGCGTTGTTGCCTTGGCGTTTTAGGATAAGGGATAATAAATGGTGTAGTAAAGCAAAATAATTATTTACTCACCATAAATTTTTTAGTTACTAAATCTTTTCCTTCAACACTTAGTGTATAAAAATATACACCTGAACTAAAATCTGATAGTTGGATAGTCAAGCTGGTTTCTCTTTGAGATAAATTGTAAATGCCCATTTCGCTACCTAGTATATTTCTAAATATAATAGTAGCACTAGTATTGTTATCTAGAATACGATAGTCTAAAGTTATCGAGTGCACTGCCGGATTAGGATAAATATTCGACACATATAAATCGTCAGAATCCCACAGTTTATCTGGTTCATTGTTTCCGGTTGCCAACATGGCCGAAACCGAAAGCATTACTGTTAATATAATTTTAGCCTGTAATTTTCTTACCATATTTTCAGGATGTTAGCTGTGTAAATAATGTAGTCTTGTGTTGTTTGGATGACCTAGTCTAAAAACTAACAGGAATGAAACCTGTTTAAAAAAATGAAAAAATCTTGATACAAATATAGCTTAATAACATACATGAGGTAAGCAAATGGATGTACTAACCCCTGTGAAAAATTACATTGTATGTATATTGTCTTTATTGCGAGAAAAGCAGTTATGCACATTGTTCTAAAAGTGCTAGTTTTTTATATTTTGCTAAGGTATGTGTATGATAGCCTTGTGAAAATGTAATATTTGATGATTTATGAAGAATAAATTGTTAAAATCGTAATTAATTGAATTTAGAGAAATGCTTTTTGAAGCCTTATTCAAAGTCATATAAATACCGGCTTTTATCAAAGAATGATTTTTTTTTAGCATATACTATTAATCTTACATATAACTGGCATGAGACAAGTCTGCTTATTACTTCAAATTTTAAGATTTGAGCTAGTAGTAAATAGTAATTTTAGAAGATAATTTATGATTTTCTGGTGTATTGCTTATCTTAGGAAATTTAAATTATCAGAGCAGTTAATTGAAAAGTGTCAATTTTGTCAATACTGCTATTAAAATACACTAGATTCAAAATAAAATCTATTTATGACTACACAATCACAAAAGACCGGAATAATGAGCCATCCTAAGGGATTGAGAACATTGTTCATGACTGAAATGTGGGAGAGGTTCAGTTATTACGGCATGAGGGCTATTCTTATACTTTTTATGACTACAGATGTAGCCAAAGAAGGTATGGGGCTAGACGAAGAAACAGCTGGGGCAATTTACGGACTTTACACTGCTGGAGTTTACCTTTTTACTTTACCCGGTGGCTGGATAGCAGATAACATATTAGGCCAGCAGAAAGCAGTTTGGTATGGAGGTATACTTATTATGATCGGGCACATATTATTGGCTGTACCTGGATCAAATATGATATTTTTTAGTGGATTAGCTTTCGTGGCAACCGGAACTGGACTTTTAAAACCGAACATTAGTACAATGGTTGGTGACCTTTATCCAGAAGGTGGTGCAAGAAGAGATGCAGGATTCTCTATATTTTATATGGGTATAAACATCGGTTCATTTTTGGGGCAGGCATGTGTGAGTTTATTAGGAGAGAAAGTAAACTGGCATTATGGTTTTGGTTTAGCTGCAATCGGGATGCTTTTCGGTCTTATTCAGTTTAGGTTAACTAGTAAATCTTTAAAAGGAATAGGAGTAGCTGCAAAAGCAAAAGAAGATACCAGTACACATCTTCCAACTAATAAAGGCTTAACTCTTCTTTTATCTGGTTTCCTAATAGTTTTAGTTACCATTGCTCAATTTACTGGTTATATAGACCTAACAACTGCCAGAGGTTTTGCAGAAGCAGTTGGTTTTATCATTGTATCGGTTACAGTTATTTACTTTTTAAATATTCTTGTTTCTGGTGGATTAAATGCACAAGAGAAGAAAAAAGTAGGTGTAATTTTCCTTTTGTTTGTGGGTTCAGCAGTATTCTGGGCAGGTTTCGAACAGGCAGGTAGTACATTGAATTTATTTGCCAGAGATTATACTGATAGAATGATCGGCGGATTCGAACTTCCCGCTGGTATGCTTCAAAATGTAAACCCGGGTTTTATCATCATTTTTGCGCCTATACTTGGTGCTCTTTGGGTAAAACTTGCTGCTAAAAATCTTAATCCATCTACTCCAATAAAATTTGGAATTGGTCTTATATTAATGGCTATTGGCTTCTTTATAATGTTTTTAGCTGCCAAGATAGTTGTTGAGTCTAGCGGTAAAGTAGGCATGTTCTGGTTAGTTGCTACATACTTCTTCCACTCAGTAGGTGAAATTACTTTGAGTCCAATTGGATTAAGTGCGACTACTCAGTTGGCTCCGGCAAGATATACTGGCCAGATGATGGGTATCTGGTTTGTAGGTACCTCACTCGGTAACTTAATTGCAGGTTTATTCGCTGGCGGATTTAATTCCGAGTCGTCAGATTCCTTGCCATCACTGTTTATGTCTGTGGTAATGTTAGGAGTAGGTGCTGGTGTAATATTCTTTATCCTTACACCTTGGGTTAAAAAGTGGATGGGAAATGTGAAATAAACATCTCAACACTCGAAAAATAAATAAAGGCAATCATTATGGTTGCCTTTTCTTTTTGTTTATTTCAGTAAGAAATACTCGGTTTGTATTTTTGTTGAACTCTCACGATCAGCTATAAGTTTTTTGATTGTAATTTATAAACAAACTAAAGAATGGATACCCCAAATAAAATCGACATATTAATTGTTGGAGGTGGACCAATTGGACTCGCCTGTGGTATAGAAGCAAAAAAAGCAGGATTATCTTATGTTATACTTGAAAAAGGATGTTTGGTAAATTCGCTATATAATTATCCAGCTAACATGACTTTCTTTTCAACTTCAGAAAAGTTGGAGATTGGTGGTGTTCCTTTTATTTCTCATGGTGATAAACCAACTAGAAGCGAAGCGCTTGAATATTACCGAAGAGTGCAACAGAGTTGGGAATTAAAGGTGAACCTTTACGAAAAAGTAGAAAAAGTAACACCAGGAACAGATACCAGATTTCAAATTAAAAGTTCTAAAGCGACTTATAATGCAGATTCTGTTATTGTTGCCACTGGTTTTTACGATAAGCCAAACCTAATGAACATACCGGGTGAAGACTTACCAAAAGTAAAACATTACTACGATGAGCCTCACCCATATGCTAATCAAAGAGTATTAGTGGTAGGTGCTGCTAATTCTTCTGTAGATGTGGCTCTAGAAACCTACAGAAAAGGTGCTGAGGTTACAATGGTAGTTAGGGAAGAAGAAATAAGCTCAAGAGTTAAATATTGGGTAAGACCAGATATTGACAACCGAATTAAAGAAGGTTCTATTAAAGCTTATTTTAAATCTGAAATGATTGAGATTAAAGAGCATGAAGTAATTATTAAGACTTCAGAAGGTCTCAAGTCTATCCCGAATGATTTTGTAATGGCAATGACTGGCTATCAACCAGACTTTAGCTTTTTACAAAATATAGGAATTGAGTTATGCAAAGATGAAACCCGCAAGCCAATGCACAATGAAGAAACATACGAAACAAATATTGCTGGTTTGTACTTAGCAGGTGTAGTATGTGGTGGCATGATAACTACCAAGTGGTTTATCGAAAACTCTCGTGAACACGCAGAAATTGTAATTAGACAAATTCAAGGTGAGAAAGAAGTTACTAAAGTAAATTAGTAATTTCCCTTATATCAAAATAAGTATAAAGCTCGGTTTTCCGGGCTTTTTTCTTTTGAGTGTACCTCAACTTTAAGGCTGTAATCTGGGCTAAAAGCTTAAAAATGTTATATTTACTTTTTTACCAATCCCCATATTACCATTACTACACCATGATGTTAAGTACAACAGACTGGGCAATAGTTATTCTGTATCTCATCGGAATGATCTTGCTTAGTGTTTATCTCTCCCGCGGACAAAAGAATCAAAAGGATTATTATTTAGGAGGTAATTCAACAGGAGCGTTTCCAGTCGCCATTTCGATTATGGCAACTCAGTGCTCTACCAATAGTATTTTAGGTGCACCAGCCTTTGTCGCCTTTTCTTTAGGAGGAGGTCTATTATGGTTGCAATACGAACTAGCAGTTCCATTTGCTATGATCTTCCTCATGATCTTTTTACTCCCTTTGTTTAAGAGGCTTAATATTATCTCTGTTTATGCTTATCTAGAAAAGCGATTTGGAAAAGAGACTAGAACTGTCCTAAGTGTTTTCTTTCAGTTTTTTAGGGCTTTTTCGGCTGGGATAACAGTTTACGGAATTTGTATTGTAATCGAATACTGTACAGGTATTTCCTTTTTCTGGTCGGTGGCTGTTTTGGGCATCGTTACAGTTATTTACGATTCAATAGGAGGGATGAAAGCCGTAATCTATTCAGATGTTATTCAGATGGTAATATTATATGCGGCTATCCTTTTTGCCATCTATATTAGTTTGGATATTATCGGTGGGTATGATGCTGCCATAAATGCTTTTGATAGTAAGAGATTACAAGCTATTGATTTTAGCCATACTGGTTTCGATGGAAAAGACTTTGCCTTTTGGCCTATGCTAATAGGTGGCTTTTTTCTTTATGTGGCATATTACGGTACAGATCAAACTCAGGTGCAGCGCCAGCTTTCTACCAAAGATGCTAAAGGAACAAACATGTCTTTGTTCTTAAATGGAATGTTGCGTTTTCCACTGGTGCTCACTTATTGCTTTTTAGGAATTTGTATTGGAGCTTATGTAGTTACCAATCCTGATTTTTTTAATGATTTGCCCCTAAAAGCAAATGAAGAACCTAATTACAATTTGGCGGTTCCCATTTTTGTAATGCAAAAGTTCCCAATAGGTTTTATTGGTTTGTTTATGGTAGGCTTGTTTTCTGCTGCTATGTCATCTTTAGACTCAATTATTAACTCACTGAGTGCCACTACCATGCAAGATATTGTGAAGGGATATTTTGCCAATTCCTTAAATACAAAAAAGGAGTTTTACCTTTCTAAAGTATTTACAGTTTTTTGGGGTTTGGCCATTTCGGCTTTTGCTTTTTTTGTTGGGGGAATTTCAGATTCTATCATCGTATCGATCAATAAAATATCTTCACTGGCAAACGGGCCAATTCTCGGTGTATTCGTAATGGGAATTCTTATAAAAAGAATAAACAATGTTGGAGCTATTTTAGGCTTACTAATGGGCTTTGTAACCAATATGTTGCTGTGGTTTTTTGTGCCAAATATTTCGTGGCTTTGGTGGAATGTAACTGGTTGTGTAAGTGCTATTGTATTCGGATATTTCGGTAGTTTGATCAATCCGAAACCTATCCAAGAAAAAGTAAAAGGTTTAGTGCACGAAGGTAAACTAACCGAAGCTTTTAACTTGAGTGGATACTGGGGAAAATACTACCTTGCATTAGCTGCATATGGCATTATCATGCTCATTTTTTTAGGTGCATTTTAATGTTTGAGAATAAAAAAAAGCCATCAGCGCTAATTGATGGCTTTATATAATCTTTCAAAATATTAATGGTCAAAAAACTCAAGTTTGCCTTCGTAATAACCAGTAATATTTTGCTCTCGATCGGTTACAAACTCGTAGTTTATTTTATAATTGTTGTCACCTAAATTCTCGATTTTTATTTCTCCTTCTTTTCCTGTTACTCCATAGTCAACTTTATCAGGGTCATAGTCTTCACCTAGTTCTTCAAGTTCAAATTCCAAGCTTGAATACATTATACTTACAAAGCTAATGTTATAGGGTTCCCAACAAACTTCATTTGTTGGACATATAACTGGCAGAACGTAGTTATAAGTACCACTTGGAAGGTTATCTGATTCTGGTGAATAAATTATCAGTCTTATTTGATTTCTTCTATAAGCACAATCAACTGCATTAGTATCGATACTGCAATCTCCATCGCTTAAAAACAATGCAAACTCTTGCCCTTCTTGCTTCGGATCCCCAAGTTTTAAAAAGCCATATGGAGTGTCAAAGTAATAACCATTCATTTCAAAATAGTGATTGATGTTATATTCTATTTCATGCTCTTCTTCGTTACAAGCGGCAAAAATTATTAAAAGTGGTAGTAGTAATGTGCTAATTCTATTCATAAAATGATTTAGTTGATTTTATTTAACATGCTTTTTTAGATATGACAATTCGAAGAAAAGATATGTCAAAAATAATTACTAAAATTTGGTTAAAAAACACTTCAGATTACTAGAGCTAAATCAGGTCAACAAGATAACTTGCTAAACAAAAAAAGAGGATTTCTACGAAAGAAACCCTCTTTAAATCTTAAACTCAAAGAGTTGTAATCTTACTTCATCTCATTAAGCACATCGACCAATTTCTCGAAAACCTCTTTCGAGTGTGTTGGGAAGTTGGCAATACGTATTTGAGTAGCTTTATTTTTACCATAACCACTACCAATTACAATTCCGTGCTCTTTTACTTTGGCGATTAACTCACTAGCAGGCATTCCTTTTACTTCACCCACCAATACAGTTTTTGAGCGATGTGTTTCGTTGGCAACTGCATGCGAAAACATCGGGTGCTCATTATACAAATAGTTAATTAGGGCAGCTTTGTAATTGGTCTCTTGGCGAATTACATCAACCCCTCTTCTAAGCATATCTTCACACACCTTACCCAAAACATAAATACCCAATACGTTTGGAGTTTCAGGAGTTTGATTATTTACTGCTTTTTCTAGTAAAGATTCTATGCTGTGGTAAGTACCTGTAGGAATTTGTTTCTCAGTTAAAGTAGTAGCTTTTGAAACACAACGCTCATTAAAAATCCAAACGCCGAGTCCGGCAGGCATTCCCATTCCTTTTTGTACTGAGAAAAATAAAGAGTCTATCTTGTTAAAATCTATATCTAAATAAGGAACAGAAGAAACTGCATCTATAGCAATTAAGCATTCAGGATATTTTTTTCTTAATGCATAAATCTCTTCTACAGGAACAGATACACCGGTACTGGTTTCATTTTGCGTAATACAAAGCATTTCTGTATCAGTAGGTACATCTATTTCATCAGCAGTAAACCCTTCGCCTAAAGGCTTCTCCAATTTAATGGCATTTTTACCTAACATTCCCGAAAACTCATAAAAACGTTTGGAGAAAGAACCATTTACCAAATGGTATGTCTGGTTTTCTACACAGTTTTGAATAAGTCTTTCCCACACTTCTGTAGCAGAAGCTGTAAAAACGATATGATAACTTTCTGGCACATTAAGTAGTGCTCTTACATTATCAACAGCGGTTTTATAGTAAGCTTCAAATGCTTTACTACGGTGAGAAATAGCGCAAGCATTTTCTTTAAGTGCTTGTCTAATGTGATCTTCAACTGTAAAATACAGTTCACTTGGTCCGGGTGTTAGAAATACTGGCTTCATTTAATCGCTTCTAAAAATCAAAGTTCAAAGCTACACAAAAAGTAAAAAGCTAACATAGTTTTCATAACATCCTGCATAAAAAAATTATTACTCTTATTTTTTAGGTAAAGACTGATTGCCAATTTTTCAGTTTTAATAGGCTGATTTTATGAGATTTCAAAAGAAAGATTTATCTTGACAAGAGATCGAAGCTATTTACATAATGCAGAATAAGAAGCGAGTATTTATATCTTATGGAAGAAAGGAAAGTCGCGATTTTGCCAATCGTCTTTATCTTGCTTTGGAAAAGATAAATATAGATGCGTGGTTTGATTTTGTGAACATTCCAAAGGGAGACGATTTCCAGAAAAGGATTGAAGATGGAATTGAAAGTGCAGATAATTTTGTTTTTTTAATAGCTCCGCATGCCATACAATCAGAATACTGCTTGCATGAAATAGAAACAGCTATCAAATTTAATAAGAGAATTATCCCTATTATGCATATTGAGCCAGCTCAAGGCGATGCTGCTTGGGATAAAATACATCCGGCAATTAGTAAGCTCAATTGGATTAATTTTAGAGAAAAGGCCGATCTAACGCTGGCAATAGAAGAGTGGGAAGATATAGACGATTTTGAAGCTGCATTTGAAGAGTTAATACAAGTATTTAAAAGAGATGAAGAATATATCTCTCAACATACCAGTATTTTACTTTCGGCACTTATATGGGATAGAAAGAGGAGGATGCCCAATTACCTTCTAGCCGGGCCAGAGCTTTTTGCAGCAACCGAATGGTTGGCAAAAGAATTTCCACCACCATTACAAGCACCATGTGTTCCTACTAACTTGCAATGTGAATTTATTTGTGAGTCTATAAAGAATGCAAACAACCTCATGGCAGATGTCTTTATGATTTCGTCGTCGTGGGATGACCCTTGGAGGGAGTTTTTAAGAATGATCTTGGCAAGAAACCTATTTACCTCTTGGCGCTATTCTTCAGATTTACAGGCTGGTTTAGAAGAAAAGGATGTAATTAGAGAAGGAATTGAAGGGGCAGACATGGTTTTCTTTTTGGTTTCGGAGCAGTCTATAAACTCAGGTAGATGTTTAGACGAATTGGAAATTGCTGCCTTCTATAATAAAAAGGTAATTCCGGTAATTGTGCAAGAATTGCCAGCTAATAGCGATTTGCCAGAGAAACTCAAGAACCTGAGTAGCATCAACTTTACGCAGATTAAAGATATAACTCAGGCAGATCCTATGCTCATGCAGCATGCGCCAGAAGTAAACACTTTAATTGGTGAAATTGATACTGAAAAAGGTTATTTCCATAAGCATAAACTCTTTTTAACCAGAGCACTTAAGTGGTCGCGAATGGATAAAAACGATAGTTTCTTAATGCGGGGCTATAATTTATCCGAAGCACAAACTTGGTTACAAGAGGGTTTAACTCGCTCGAAATACCGACCTACCGATTTACATCAGGAGTTTTTAGAAGCCAGTGCACTAAAGGTGGGTACTTTAGAGTCTGAAGTATTTATTTGTTACTCACAGAAAAATGCAGATTTTGCCCGTAAGCTCAATCTTAAGCTGCAAACTTTTGGTAAAAATACTTGGTTCGACCAAGAGAGTTTGATAGGTGCTAGCAACTTCGAAGAGGAAATCTTTAGAGGTATAGCTGTTTCAGAAAACTTTGTGTTCATTATTACGCCAGAGTCAATAGCATCGGAGTTTTGTGCAAAAGAAGTCGATTTTGCTGCGGCTCAAAATAAGAGATTTATTCCTATCTTACTCGAAGAAACCTCACCTGAAAACATACCTCAGCAATTAAAGAGAATTCAGTGGGTAGACTTTAAGCACAAAACATTTGAAACGGCTTTCGGGAGGTTAATCCAAGCGATTAATATAGATAGAGCCTATGTACAGAAACATACACGTTTACAGCAACTCGCACTCGAATGGCAACACAAAGGAAATAGTAACGACTTATTAGTAAGAGGAGATGAGTTTACTTCGTCTCAGCAATGGTTAGACGAATCGCTTCAAAATAAGAAAGAACCTGCTGTTACTGTATTGCAACGCAGTTTTATCGAAGCCAGTGAAAAGGTTAAAATTCAAGAAGAGAAAAAAGCTTTAAACCATAGAAACTGGCGAAGGGCGGCTCGTATTTCTTTAATTATCTTACTGGCTTCTGGTGTTTTTTTTCTTGCGTATCAATCGAGACAATCGATGTTAAAAGAAGAAGAAGCCAGAGAAAAAGCGGCTTTAAACTATGCTTATGCAGCCAGACAAATCCTCAACGAAAACCATGCACCTAAAAGGGCTTTGAGTATTGCCAAAGAAGCGGTTAGACTTATCAATCAAAATTCGATTTATAAACTTATTCCATATTTCAGAGATATTTTTACTTCGCTAAACTTTGTGGATTTGCCACATAGTTCTGGAGTTTTAGGTGTCGATTTTTCACCCAACTATTCAAACAGGGTAATATTAAGCTACTCTGAAAAGAACCTGAAAATCTGGGATTTAGAAGGAAAGTTAATTAAAACAATTCCGATTGCTAGCAATATTGTAAAGGCTGGTTTTTCTCCCGATCAACAGCGTTTATATGTGCTAAATGGGCAAAATAAATTACTGCTAATAAGCGATTTCTTAACAGATGAGTTGCAAACTACTACCCTTCAAACAGGAGATGAGATTACAGATGTGATCTTTAAAGATGAGGGGAAAGAAATAATTATTATCTATAAAGAGATAGCTGCAAGATTATGGAATGCAAATGGTGGATATATTCGCCCTTTTAACCATAAAGGACAGGTTACAGGAGGAATCTTAAGCCAAAATCAAGAATTTCTGCTCACATTTTCGAATGATAAAACTGCAAGATTATGGAATGCAAATAAAATTATTGAACCAAAGTATTTAACCTGGCATGATGCACCCATTATTGATGCAGACATTTCTGAAGATGGAACTCGTGGGGTAACGCTAGATAACAAAGGTTATGCAGCCATTTGGGATCTACAGGAAAATAGAATTGTAAAATCTTATGAAGATATAGCCAACATTAAGCTCACAGCAGAAGAGGATCTTATAGTTTTAAAAGACAAGAATAAGAAAGTAAGACTAGAAGATATTAGCGGACAGTTTTTCACAGAGTTGATGACCTACAAGCAATTTAATTCGGGTATAGATACTTTGATTTTAACTGAGAAAAAAGATGGAATTCTCACTTACTCTAAAAATGGTTCTGCGGCATTTTGGAAGCTAAACGGGGTTTTAAGTACAGAAATTGATTTGATGGAAGATAATGAGAAGGTAGATGAAATGGTGGTTTCACCAGATGCCAACTATATACTCAAATCAGATAGTAAAGGAACTGTAACCATTTGGGATATAGAATCTGGCAGCAGAATAGCCAGTTTAAAAGCGCATAAAAGTGCTATTAAAGAAGTGGTTTTTCTTCCAGATAGAAGACAATTACTTACTGCTTCATTAGACAATTTGGCAAAAAAATGGATTTTTAGAGATACTACTCTCGATAATGTATTGAGTACTGCCAAAGCTAAACCTGTTGAGATTAAACAAAATATCGAAAACTGGTTAGCAAGTGTAAAGGCTGATACTTTAAAAATGGCTGCGGTTGATAAAATTAGAATTGGTCTGCTAGACGATTTTGATACCATTATGGCTATCAACGATTCATCGGAATTGTATACTTATGCGGAGCATTTTAAAACAGATGCTGAGAATACTTTTGATTCAACTATTAAAGCAGAAAGTTATCGAAAAGCATTTAAACTTTACGAAAAGATAAATGATACATTGGCTTACCGAACTATTTATTCGGAAGTCGCCGTAGCAGATATTTTGTTTGAAACAGGAAGGGAAGTTGAGTTTGAAGATTTTTTTCATCCGGATAACCTGCAAGAAAATTTATTTTTAGCGCAGTATATTTCTCAAAAGTGGAGTAAAAGAAAACCAACAGAGCGTATCGAAGCATTTACAGTTATAAAAAATGTTTACGATGATGTTCTGCAAAATATAAAAAACAATACTTATCAGGTGTCGGCAGAGCGAGAAACACTTATTAAAAGAAGAGCTGCTGATAATTGCAACTCACTTTCTTACTATGAGTTATTGGGTGGTGATGTTGCAAAAGCTAGAACCTTGGCAGAAGAAGGATTTAATATAGATAGTACCTACGAATGGATTAATACAAAGCTGGCTTTGGCATATTTATACGATGGTGATTTTGATAAAGCTTTAGTTTTATTGAAAAAAATGAAAGGCGAGCATTTTGGTGTAGATAATTATTACAGCAAAATGAAAGACTACATCGCTACCGTAGATTCTACCCACTTGGCTCAAAAAACTAGCGAAGATATAGAAGCATTTACCCTAGAAAATGTGCTTAAGAGCTATAAAAATAAGATTACACCTGAGCAACAGCAAGAAATACAGACTCTTTTAACAGAATAAACACGGTCTCAAAAATGAAAAAGCAGGCCTGCCGTTTAACTTCTGTTTTTATATTTTAAAAAAACAATTCAAATCTATTCTTGATTTATTTTTATAAGGTTTTTATAGAAAGTTTCTTTAATATATATTTGCCAGCGATACTCGATATTTAACAAAAACAGATATACCAAATGGAGTTAACAACAGTGGTTGTTTCATCGATTGTGGCATTTACGCTGATAATACTACTACTAGTAGTAATTCTGTTATTTGCTCAATCTAAATTAGTACAAAGTGGTGACGTAAAAATCGTTATCAACGGAGATGAGAGTAAGCCTTTAGTCGTATCAGCAGGTGGGACATTACTTTCTACTTTATCAGGACAAAAATTATTCTTACCTTCTGCATGTGGTGGAGGTGGCACTTGTGCCATGTGTAAGTGTATCGTTCAAGAAGGTGGGGGAAATGTGCTACCTACAGAAGTTGGACACCTGAGCCGTACTGAGCAGAAAGAAAACGTAAGACTGTCTTGTCAACTAAAAGTAAAACAAGATTTAAGAATCAAAATACCTGAAGAAGTATTTGGTGTGAAGAAATGGGATTGTGAAGTTGTTTCCAATTACAATGTGGCTACTTTTATTAAAGAGTTTGTTGTAAAACTTCCAGAAGGTGAAACACTTGATTTTGAGTCTGGAGGTTATATTCAGATTGACGTGCCTGAGTGTGAAGTGGATTTTAAAACAATGGATATTGCTCCAAGTCCAGAAGACCCTGCAGGTAAAGATAAATTTAAACCAGACTGGGATAAGTTTAACCTTTGGTCATTAAAAATGACAAACGATGAACCTATCTTTAGAGCATATTCTATGGCTAACCACCCCGCTGAAGGTAACATAGTTATGTTAAATATCAGGATTGCTACTCCACCTTGGGATAGAGCTAATAACAAATGGATGGATGTTAATCCAGGTATTTGCTCTTCTTATATTTTCAGTAGAAAGCCAGGTGATAAGGTAACTGTTTCGGGTCCATATGGTGAGTTCTTCATCAAAGATACCGACAAAGAAATGATCTATGTAGGTGGTGGGGCAGGTATGGCACCACTTCGTTCTCACATCTTCCACTTATTCCATACATTAAAATCAGGACGTAAAGTAAGTTTCTGGTATGGTGGTAGATCTAAAAGAGAATTATTCTACACTGAGCACTTCAGAAAAATCGAGAAAGAATTCCCTAACTTTAAATATCATATCGCACTTTCAGAGCCATTACCAGAAGATAACTGGAAGGTAAAAGAAAATATCGATGCTGAAGGTGACGGATTTGTAGGTTTCATTCACAATGTGTTGATAGATAACTACTTGAAAGCACACGAAGAACCAGAAGAAATCGAGTTCTATTTCTGCGGACCTCCAATGATGAATGCAGCTGTTGTTAAAATGTGTGACGACTTTGGTGTTCCACCAGAAAACGTATCTTTTGACGACTTCGGTGGATGATCTGGTGAAGGAATCAAAATAGAGATGAACAATCATATAAGTATATATAAGCCGCAAGGGTCACCCTGCGGCTTTTTTGTTGCCTAAATTTTAATGGAAATTTAGAGATGGTGAAAAATCGGAACTAGTCGAATGTGTCTTTGATATAATATAATTTGTTTTAGAGAGACTCTAAAAATAGTTATAGCTTGATAAGGGTCTAGTCTAGTTAAAAATCTCATTTTGACATTATTTAGCTACTTTTCTGCCAAACTGTATAAGTTTTTTTCGAGACTTAGTTATATATATTGTAATAGTAACTGAGCCGATAAGTTAAATCCAAATTGAAAAAAACACGCCTATCTATTTTTCTTGCATTTACTGCAATTACAATCTTTATTATTCTTAAAACAGATTTCGATGTAGTTGATCTTTACTATTTAAAAATGAAATCTGATTATTTTTTAGCGGATAAAAAGAATTACGACTACAATACTGAGATTGATGAGATTGTACTAGTAAACTACTTACATCTTTCTAGAAAAGAAATAGCTAACCTAGTTGAAATTCTTGAAAAAGGTAAACCTAAAGTAATTGGCATACATGCTTTTTTTGAAGGCGAAAAAGAGAACGTAGAAGATAGTTTATTTCAAGAAATGCTATTTAAGTATGATAATATTGTATTAGAAAGCCATCTAGAGTATGATGAAAATAATGTAGTAAGACTAGAATTGCCCTTTTTTGATACTACGTCTTATCAATATGGTTTTAATAATTTAGTTACTGTTGATGTGCCTCAAGATGGAACGATGGCTACAGATGCCATATATTATTATGAGAGCGAAGAATTAGAAAAGCAGTATAGTTTTGTTTCTAAAATAGTATCTAAATACGATTACAATAAGTTTAATGCTCTTGTGAGTAGAGGTAAAGATGAAGATGAGATATTTTTTTATGGCAATATATATTCTTTCCAGTATTTGTCTGGAACAAAAGAATTGATGGCTCAGGAGAATTCAATTGATTTAGAAGGGAAAATAGTATTAATGGGTTATTTAGGTGATTTTTTTGGAGATACATCAAGCAACGAGAATGTTTACTATTCCCCATTGAATAGCGATCATTTCGAAAACCCCGATATGTTTGGTGTGGTGGTAATGGCTAATATTTTAAAGATGATTTTAGATGGGAAATACATCGAGAGTGCAGGATTATCTTTGTTATTAGTGATAGTGTTTTTTATAGTTGGAATAAATAGTATAATTTTTTTATCTCTATTAGGGAGGTGGTCAGAGAAAAAAAGATATTTCTTTATTTCAATTTTTCTTTTAACCATTGAGTGCATCATCTCTTTTATCCTTTCTTATTATTTATTTTCTAATAACAGATATGTACTTCCATTAAAAGAGATGACTGTATCATTTTTAGTGAGCTATCTTTTTATCGAAGGTTTTAGATTAATCAAATCAAAAACTAACTCGTCACTTCCTTTAAGATCTTAAATAGTAAAAATCAATATCTTTGCTGTAAAGTAATTTAATACTAGATTAAAGGCTCGATATGGGAGTTTATACCTTTAAAAGGTAAATGAATTTAACTAGTCGAACGTGTCTCACTTCGACTTTTCACTATCCAAACAATTTTAGCGAGATGCTAAAACTAGTAATAGACACTAAAACCAGTCAGTCAAAGCTTCATAATCTTAGAATAAAAAAAGGCCAGCACTTTCGTGCTAGCCTCTTAAAAGTTTCCTATCTATTAATATTCTAGTTTGTTGCTTCATCCATAATACCTCCGGTTAGTCTTAAGAGTGAGATATTAGACTCAATTAAATTGTAAGTGGCTTGTAAATCTTCTAGTGAGTAGTTTAAATAGTTGATTTGTACATCACGAAAATCGAATGAGCTAATAGTACCCGTTTTAAACTGTTCTTCGCTTAAAGAGAGGTTTAGCTCTGCCGACTCTTTTCTTCTTTGAGCAATGCCTTTTAAATCTAATCGATTGTTATACAAATCGTACTCAGCCACCAAATCTCTAGAAAGCGATCTTTTTAAATCTTCGGTTCTTAGTTGGCCAATGTCATAATTTATTTGTGCATTCTTAATTGCTCGCTGAATCTTGCCGCCATTAAACAAATTATAAGTGAGTGTAAAGTTAATGCCAGTATTAGTAGTTCTTGCTGTACTGATAGGCTCAGTATCTGGGTTATTTGCTAAAATACTTGACCCTGATAAATCTTGTCTATTTCTATCATATGAATAAGAAGCTCCTAAAGAAACTGTCGGGTACATATCTGCTTTAGCTAACCTATAATCTTCTTTTAAAATAGCTTGAGTTATAAATTCTTTTCTAAGATCGGCATTGCTGTCTGTCATCTTAGTATAAAGGTTGTCGTACTCGTAATTGATAGCTGTAAATTCTAGAGAATCGGTAAAATTGTAGTCTTGATTTACAGCTTCTATACCCAATAAAATATTGAGGTCGCGTACAGCATTTCTGTAAACATTCCCTTGGTTAATGAGATTAAGCGAATCGGTTAAGTAGTTGCCTTCTTCTAACAATACATCTGTAGTAACTGCACTACCGAGTTCTTTTTTGAGCATAATGTACTCGTATCTATCGCGAGAAACATCAAGTGTAGTTTTTAAAACTTCAATTCTTTCTTTTTCATAAACAGCGGTGTAATAACCAAGAATGATGGATTGTATAGTATTTTGAATAACGATTTCTGCATTACCTTCAGATTCTGCCTGTAATCTGGCTAATCTGGTTTTGGTAATGTTGGCTCTAAACCCATCAAAAAGTGTCCAGTTTAGAGAGATTATCGGATTGATATTATTCGATTGAGTAGTACCTTGAAAAAATGATGCAGGGTTTGCTACATCTCTCCAACTATTATTGTTTTGTAATTGAAAATCCAATGTCGGATACCTGCCTGCTTCTCCCCAGTTATTATTGTTTTCGGAAATATCAACAGTCTTTTCCTCAATTCTAATATCATAATTGTTTGCCATTCCTATTTGTATGGCATCAGACAGAGATAAAGATTCTTGAGCCTGAGCAGATAGATTAAATAAAATGAGTAGTGATAGAAGTGTGTAGCTTTTAAGTAATAAGTATTTCATATTTTGGGTTTTACAATGCCAATATAGAATGCTGCACTTAAGCAATAGTCTTGTAAATAAATATTTATAAAAATCTTTTAAATTTAATCATAATGCAAGGGTATTTTTTTTAATTAAGACAAATGTAGATTTATTCCGCCTTAACAGCTCTTATACCCCTGCAAATGTTCCTATTAAGCAAGCAACGTTTCCTTCTCTTGGTCTATAATTACCCTTTCGACTTCTTCGCGTTCTGGCTTTTTGCCTGTCCAAATCCATTGGCTTAGCATTCTTAGATCATTAAAGAATAAGATTAAAACTGGGAAGAATAAGAGAATGATGAAAGTACCAATCAAAACGCCATAAGCGATAGACACTGCCATCGGGATTAAAAACTGCGCCTGAAAACTTTTTTCCATCAGTAAAGGCATTAAGCCTAACACAGTGGTGAGAGATGTTAGTAAAATAGGTCTAAATCTTGAAACACCTGCATCAAATGCCGCAGCTTTTACGGTCATGCCATCGAGTAGGTTTCTATTGTACTTATCGAGAAATACTACAGCATCATTAATAATTACACCAGACAGGGCGATCATACCCAATGCACTCAGCATAGAAACCGGAATGCCTTGCACACCATGCCCAAGAATTGCAGCAATCCATCCGATAGGTACCATAAGCATCACCAATAATGCCTGATAGAAAGATTTAAAATTGAGAATAATGAGTAAGAACATTACCATAAATGCTGCACCGAAATACATACCTAGTTCTTTTCCGGCACGAGCACTTTCTCTGGCTTGTCCGCCATAATCTATATCTACACCCGGAAACTGCGCTTGTAATTCTGGTACAATATCTTGTTTCACTTTTTCGAGAATTGGCGGTACTTCACCAAAAGGATCGAGCATGTCTGCATCTACCGTTACTGTTCTTGAAACCCCATAATGTCTAATGTCTGCCACACCACGACCAACACTGTAATTGAGCATCTCTCCAATATCAAATTCCTTTTCGCCAGACTTTATTTTCATACCATCTAGTTTACCTACATCAGTTCTGCCAGAGTTAGGGTAACGTACCCAAACTTTCACCTCATCGGTTCCTTTTTGCAGGCGTTGTACTTCTTCACCAAAAAATCCTTGTCTTATTTGTTTAGAGATCTCATTGTGCGTAAAACCTAAGAAATAAGCCTTTTGCGTAAGCTCTAACTGCAATTCTCTTTTACCAGTGGTAATGTTATCGTTTATTTCTTTTAATTCGGGAATCTCTCTTAATTGTGCTTTTAAAAACTCTTTTGCATCAGTAAGCTCCTCAAAGTTTTTGCCCATTAATCTAATGGAAACTGGCTTACCAAAACGATTACTACCACCTATGGTGAATTTTTCAGCTTCGGGAATATTGCCAATTTCTCTCCTAATTCTTTCAGATAAATCGAAACTGGTTATCGGGTTTCCATCTAACTCTCTGTGGAAAATGTTAAGTGAACCAACATGTCCGCCAGTGCCACCAGTTCCATCGCCACTGCTACCTACATTGGCAAAAGTAAAGTTGATAAAGTTGGTAGTATCGTTGTGTTCTTTTTTTAAGTCTTTGTTGATTTGCCAGACTACATTCTCAAAGTTTTGAATATGCTTTTCAACTTCGCTTTCTCTTGTTCCTGCTTTAAATTCCAGATTTACATTAATGCTGTTAAATGGAATATTTGGGAAAAATGTTGATTTGATAATACCACCACCAAGCAAACCGAAAGTAATCGGGAAAAGCGCAAAAATAATGGCAACAGAAATGTATCTGTTTTCCATTGTAAACTTCAATCCATTTCCGTAGATATTGTCTTTTAAGTAAGTAATCCCTTTATTAATAGTATTTCTTACTTTGCCAGAGCGATTTTTTGAACGCAATACATGATGGCTTGCCAAGTGAGCTGGTAAAACAAAAAATGCTTCTAATAGAGAAAACAATAGGGATAACACCACTACCACTGCCATTTCAAAAAAGAACTCCATAGTACCATCTAGCAATAATAAAGGTAAGAAAGCTACTACTGTTGTAAGTACAGAAGTTGTTACCGCAGAGAGTACTTCCATAGTACCATCTACTGCTGCCTGATACGGGTTTTTACCTTTTTCGAAATGAGAAAAGATGTTTTCTGCAATTACAATTCCATCGTCTACCAAGATACCCACAACCAGAATCATCCCGAAAAGCGAGATCATGTTGATGGTTATACCAACAAACTGTGCCAACACAAACATGCCCAAAAAGCTTGAAGGAATACCCCATGCAACCCAGAAAGACAGACGCACGCTTAAGAAAATACCTAAAGAAAAAATTACTAATATCAATCCTGTTCCGCCATTTTCTAAAAGCATATTTAAACGCTGCTTTAGAGTATCGAAAAAGTTGAAAGAGATAATTAGCTCCAATGAAGGATGTTTGGCATTGAACTCATCAATATAGTTTTCCATAAAATCGGAAATCTCTTCGATGTCTTCTTCTGGTAGTTTATCAACACGAATAAATACAGCTTCTTTGCCATTTAAAGTAGATCGGTTGGGAACATCTTCAAACTGTTCTGTGATTTTGGCAACCTCTCTTAAAAGCAATTTGCTACCATCGTTGTTAGCTCTCAACACAATTTCTCCGATCTGGTCGGCGGTAGTTTCTTTAGCTCTAGAGCGAATCAAAATTTCCTCATTGCTACCTTTAATCGAACCGGCAGAAATATCGATGTTATTCATCTTTACAGTTTGCGCGAGCTGATCAAAAGTAAACCCATACCTCAGCAAATCGTCTTCGCTCACCTCGATAGAAATTTCTCTGTTCGGATAACCCATTAACACTACCTGAGAAATAATGCCAGAAGCCAACAAATCATCTTCGACTTCTTCTGCATATTCTTTTAAGGTAAGCAAATCTGTATCGCCAGTTAAGCCCACCCACATGGCCATAGACCTTGGCTTTTGTTTGTAGATAACTGGTCTTTCAGCTCCTCCGGGAAATGAATTAATTCTGTCTACTGCATTTTTAATTTCAGTATACACCTCATCAATATCATACCCTTTTAGAGTAGTTACATTGATGGAGGCACTGTTTTCTGATGAAGTAGAGTTCATTTCATCAATACCGGGGATGTTATGTATGGCTTCCTCCACTTTTAGTGTAACACCTTCTTCCATCTCTTCTGGAGAAGCTCCCGGATATGTTACCTGTATATTTATCTCCCGTGTTTTAGTTTCGGGAAAGAATGACTTTTTCGTACTCAAAATACTCAGACCACCAGCAATTATAGTTACACCGATAACTAGGTTCGAGAGTATCTTGTACTTAACAAAATATTCTATAAAGGTTTTCATTACTAGATTTTAGCTTGTTAATAAAGAGACCTGCTTAATTATTTGCTATCAGTGTTAGCCACTTCTACATTAATTGGCTCTTTTAGTTTGGCAACTTTCATATTGTTATAAGCATTTACCAAAGGCTCTATTACGATATCTTTTCCAGCGTCTATACCAGTAAAAACCACCGTTTCAGAATTAATTTTGTGGATTTTAATATCATTTACTTTAAGTAAACTATCTTCTACGGTGTAAACTTGAGAACCATTAAAAACAGCATTTCT
This sequence comes from Chondrinema litorale, assembly GCF_026250525.1. Taxonomy (GTDB): domain Bacteria; phylum Bacteroidota; class Bacteroidia; order Cytophagales; family Flammeovirgaceae; genus Chondrinema; species Chondrinema litorale. The sequence goes on along the minus strand of NZ_CP111043.1, from coordinate 1,030,672 downwards.
AGGAATTTCCATGCCTTCGTTTACCACTTTACCAGGCATAGATGCACGTAGATACATACCTTCGTATACTTTGTCTTGTCCGGGATAAAGCTGTACAAACACATCGATAGATTGCGTGTTTTCATTTACAAAATCACCAATTCGCACAATCTTACCTTGCCATTGTTGCATGTTATTTTCAGAAGAAATGTTGATCTCTTTTCCGATTTTTAACCAGCTTACATCATCAATAGAAACCGCTACTTTTAATTCTAAATTATTGGTTTCTAATATTTTAGCTATTTTATTTCCTGCGCTAGCAAATGTGCCCGGATAAATGCTTACTTCCGAAATGGTACCATTAAATGGCGCGTATATTTTGTGTTTTGTTATATTAAATTCATCGGAACGGATTGCATAAAAATCGGTAAAGATGCTTTTGGTTGCCAGATAGGTTTTCTCCTGATTGTTTCTGTACTCAGGTAATTCTGGTAATGGTTTATCTAATTCTATCGACTCAAAATATGCTTGCCAAGTATCAAAACTTTTTGGGTAGTCAATTTTAAAATCTGGTAATATAGATGCAATGCTTTTTAAGAAAGTACTCTTCTTAGACTTAAGCTGTAATTTGGCTTCGGTATCATCAATAGAAAACAACAAGTCTCCTTTTCTAAACTTTTGCCCTTCTTTTAAAGGAATGTTACCATTGATAATTCTGCCTTTAACTTCTGCAATTACATCTAATGGTTGAGATGAACTAGTGCGACCAAAACCTTCGACCTTGGTAAGAACATCAGAATAAATTATTTTTTCTGTTTTTACGAATTTAACACTTTCTGCTACTGCTTTTTGTTCTGGTAGTTCTTTCATTCCTGAAAATAAGCTCATAAGGCCAAAGGAACCTCCAACAATCACAATAACTATAATGATGGTAACAATCTGCCTGGTTTTCATACAATCTATTTTCGTTTATTTTACAATATTATTGATTAATCAGGCTGTAGTCGGCTAATCTTACATAAGTGGATATTAAACCTGCTATCTGGTATTTTTTTTTAATTAGTTTTAAGGCAGGTTGTTAAATGTGAACTACTGGCGTAATTTTGAACTTATGGAAAATTTGAGTGAAAAAATAGCAGGAATGCTGCTCGATATTGAGGCAGTAAAAATTAGTCCTGAGAAGCCATTTACTTGGGCATCAGGCTGGAAATCACCTATTTACTGCGATAACAGACTTTCGCTTTCTCATCCTTCTGTGAGAACATTTATGAAAGAATCGCTAGTTTCTTTGATAAAAGAAAAGTTTGAAAACATAGACGGAATTGCTGGTGTAGCTACTGCTGGAATACCTCAAGCTGCACTTATTGCAGATGCAATGGAGTTGCCAATGTTGTATGTGCGCTCTAAACCAAAAGGGCATGGCAGAGAAAACATGATTGAGGGAAGCATGCCAACAGATACTACTTTGGTGGTAATCGAAGATTTAATTTCTACGGGTGGTAGTTCACTAAAAGCAGTTGAAGCTTTAATAGAAGCAGGTTATAAAGTGGCAGGTTTAACAGCTATTTTTACTTATGGTTTTGATGTAGCTGTTAAAAACTTTAGTGATGCTAGAGTGCCTTTCTATACTTTATCTTCATACACAGAATTATTAGGAGTAGCTGTACAAAAATCTTATATTAAAGAGAGTGAACTTGAATCGTTAAAAGCGTGGAGAGAAGATCCGGGTTCATGGGGAAAGTAAGTAGAACATGCAGAATGATTCAGGAAATACTTGGATAAAATCTAAAATTGATAGTAATAAGCCCAAAGCAGTTTTTATACTCGTACATGGGTTAAACAATCAGGCTAAATTGATGTATCCTTTTGCTGATGCTATTGCAGCAGAAGGATACAGTGTTTATGTGCCTGTGCTCGATGGGCATGCAAACGATTATGCAAAGTTTAAAGTGATTGAGAAAGAAGACTGGCTTTGTAACATAAAATCTGCTTACGAAATCGCTTTGGCAGAAGCAGAAAGGCTCAATTGTCCTTTAGCTTATATTGGTTTTTCTTTAGGTGGTTTATTAGGCTCACTGGCAAAGTCAGAAGGATTTATGCCAAAGGTTGAAAAGCTAATTTTACTGGCTCCGGCACTAGAAATGACTTTCTTTTCTAGTTTGATTAGACCTTTACTGCGATTTAATTTACAGTTTGGAATTCCTAGTAGAGCACCTGGTGCTTACAGGGCTCATTCTTTTATGCCGGTTAAAGCGTATAAAACCTTATTTGAGCTTAAAAAGCAATTGGATAGGGGAGTGCTTGAAAAATTAAATATTCCTACACTTTTGTTTATAGACAAAAAAGACGAGTTGGTAAGCTTTAAAAAGCTGATGAACTTTATCAGTTTGCATCAGCTTTCTAATTGGAATGTGAAAATTTTATTGAGCAAAAAGAACAGAGGTATCCACCATATGATTGCCGATCCTTATTATGCAGGTGACCATAACTGGCGATTAATGGTAGACGAAACCTGTAATTTTTTTACTAATAGCTAACCTCAATATCATTTGGATTCACTTCTTCGCCTTCTGGCCTGTGTTTCCATCTTTCGTGCATCCAAACCCATTGTGTTGGGCTTTCTCTAATAAAGTCTTCTAATGCTTTTGAGAATAAAGCGGTGTTTGTAACCAAGTCTTTGTCGTAATCTCCAGTTTTTACCACTTCAATTTCTGGTTTGAATACGACTTTTTGTCGGCCATCTTTACCGAGAGTAGCTGCCATTGGTACTATAGCTGCGTCTGTTTTTAGTGCAAGCAATGTGGCTCCTATTGGAGTCTTTGCTGGTATTCCAAAGAAATCTACAAAGGTACTTTTAACTTTTGTATCCTGATCGATCAAAATACAAACAACTTTTCCAGTTTTTAAACCTCTTATTAATTTGATGGTATCTTCTCCACGATAGATATTTTCAATACCTCTACTGGTTCTGTTTTTCACTAATAATCCATCCAGCTTGGGGTCTTTCATTCTAGTACCAATCACAAAAGTAGGATAGTTTCTTAAAGCTACATTGGTTCCTGTGAGCTCAAAAGCACCTAAATGGCAGGTAAGGCAAATTACTCCTTTTCCCTTTTTGTAGGCCTTTTCAAGGTGTTCTTCTCCTTCTGTATCAACTACTTTTTCAAATTTCTCTAGTGATTTTACACTTAGAAGTCTTACAATATCGGCAAAGTTTTTACCGATGTTTTCATACACTTCTGCTGCCATCTGATGGATTTCTTCTTTCGACTTTTCCTTCCCGAAAGCCATCGTAAGGTGTTTGATGGTTCTGCGTTTTGATTTTTTAGCAAATTTATAAGCTAGTCTACCTAAGGTACCATAGAAAGATACTACCCAGTTTCTCGGGAATATCTCTGATAACCAGATTAAAAATTTCACTAATAAAAAGAGCACATTATACTTGATCTCTTTTCTTAGTTTTTTACTCATTATACTGCTATTTACTGGTAAATGAATTTAATTGGGTGGCAAATTTAAACAACAGGGCATTAAACCAAATGGTTTAATGCCCTTATATTATTTGTAAGTGATTATAATTCTTACAGCCTAGTATTAATAATATTATTATACATAGAGCCGAAAGTGTAGCTTAAACCTAAGCCTACATACATTTCATAGTCAGTCGCTACTTGTGTTTGAGAAAGTAGTATATCTTCGAGTGAGGTTTCTCCTATTGGCAGGTAAATCTGGTCTCTTATAAAATTAAGTTCTCCATTAACTCTTAATGCTAGGCCTTTAAAAACCCTCACATTAATGTTAGTATCCATTTCTAATCTGTTTTTTGCCGGATCGTTAAAATAGTGTGAGCCAGCCATACCTGCAAAAACAGAGCCCCAAGGTTGTCTAATTCTTACAGCCAAATTAATAGACTGTTTAGTGAGCATTTCGTGCATTTTGAAAAATACAGTTTCTTCCAGATAATCGTACCTTACAAAGTTTACTCTGTAAGCAAGTGTTACCTCTTTTTTCATTACCTCTTTATAAGGGAAAAGGCTGTATTCCAATGCAGGTGCGAGTGTCATGTGCAGATCAATGTTTCTGTAAGTATCTTTACCGATATTTCCAGACATACCTGCTGACCAGTGATCGCCCAAACTTTTTACAATACTGGCATCAAAAAGATTTCGGAAAATATTACTGGTTACTGTTTCCCCATCATCTTCGTAGGTTTTTCTGTTTGTATATGAATACAATCTAGATCTAAACCTCCATTCTTCGGTAATTCTGTCGGCATCGATACCATATCGGTAATTTAGGATAGTTTTTGCACTCTCCTTGTTAAAATTACCGTTCGCATAAACTTCAAAAATCCAGCTATTCCATGGGTCTTTCTTTTTATCACTCACTTCTTGTACATCGTCTTGAGGGATGTTAATTGCTACCTGAATTTTATCGACTAGTTCGGTTTTATTAAGGTAAGGTATTAAGCCTACTTTAATAATATCAACCAAACCATTTCTTCTTTTGTCCCAGGTATCAGTTTGTGGTGAAGTGAAAGAAAGAGTGTAATCTAGACCTGCAAAGTCTTTCTTACCCATAAAATTAAGCTCATATTGCTGGCTTCCGCTACCCGTTTGTTGCTGTGTTACGAAAATGTGTACTTGAGCAAGTTGCTGGTCAATAACATAGTTGATGTAATTGATTTGCTGGCGGGTATAGGCAATGTCGCAGCCTCCACAGTCGAGATAGACATCTAAATACGTTTTTCCTGATGATTGCGCCATAGCGCTTTTGTCAGAAAAAGCATTAAAGATTGATAGTGTGAAGGTCAGAAATGTAAGTGTAAATAAACGTGCAGTAATAGTCATTCCCATACAAATATTCGAAAAGATAGTTTTTACTAAACTAAATTTACGGATATCGATCCTCGTTTAAAAAGACCTTTCTGTGAATCGGGATTAAAAATGGCTTAAGTACGAATATACAGAAACTGAAAATTGAACACACCATCAAAAAAAAGGCTGCAAAGTACTCTACCCGGTTACATGCATGTTGTTATGTGATTTATTTACTCTAACAAATATTAATTATCTTATTGGTAAATCTTTTTATGCTATTTTAAGGCTTGATGATAACCTTTCCAATGAAAGCTTCATCCATATAAATCAATAATAAATTGTATTTCTCATAAGGGAAGTTGAAACGAATTTTGCTATCGGTTAAGGTGCTTGATTGCAAACTTTGACCTAGTATATCTTTAATTGTAATAAACTTACCATTACAATTTTCACAATCTATATTAATGTAATCTTTACTGGGGTTTGGGTATAAAACTATAGGAATCTGGCTTTTTTTATTGATGCCAGTTACAGAGGTGTTTTCGGTGTAAGAGATTTTGAATATCTTATCGTCATCAGCCAAACTCATATTTGAATTTAAAATTAGATTTGACGAAGTGAAGTAAATATCACCAGAATCTGAGATACATAAATCTCTTATTCTTAAATAAGCCTGATCTTCAAAGAGGATATATTCGTTGATGATTTTATCTCCGGTTTCGTTTAGAGAAAGTACTCTAATGTCTTCACCAGATCGTTCATTACCTGTTAATGTGGCAACAAGCAAACTATTCTCAAACTCAGGAATTTTACTGTAAGGATAATATTCCATGTTCGAAGGTGCAATTGTAGGAGTCCAAGCATATATGGGTTCTTTATGTTCGGTGTGTTCATTACAATATTCTATTTCTTCTTCTGTGTTACAGTATCCTTCCACAGTAGGCCAGCCATAATTTGACCCTGATGAAATTATACCTACTTCATCATCGTTAGCAGGTCCATGTTCAGAATAATAAAGCATTTGATTTTCACCAAATACTAAACCTTGAGTATTTCTATGCCCAATTGACCAAATGAGATTTTTAGCAGTTTTCCCGTAAGGAGCTTCAGCAAAGGGGTTGTCTTCAGGAACAGAACCATCGAAGTTTATTCTAATTATTTTGCCATTATACCAATTAAGATCAAGTGGTTTAGGAGTTGAGCTTGCATCCCAATCTGGATGGTATTCTGGATGCTTAGGCTGTTTGGCATCTCCAATAGTCATGTATAATTTGTTATCAATGCTTGTCAAAAGTTTGCCTCCTATTTGCCAACCATCATATACTGGAATATTTTCAATTACTACAAAAGGATTTTCTAGTTTGTTTTCTTCCGAGTTATACTCATATCGTACGATCTTGAGATATTTATCCCAGTTGAGATCAGTATAACTATCTCCTTTATAAGTGTAGTTAGTGAATACAAAAGGTTTATTTTCAAAATCGGGATGAAGTGCTAAACCCATCATACGTGTATCTGTAAGGCTATTTCCAGGATAAATATCAGAAACTTTAATTAAGTTTATCAATTCTCCAGTTTTTGGATTTAACCGGCTTATGGTTCCTTGGTTATGAGTTAACCAGATGTGTTGATCAGGTCCCCAAACAATTTCCCATGGAATAGTTAAATTATTTTTTACTTCTGTAACTTTCAGGGTGCCAGACTTGAGAGAGTAAGTATTTTGTGCTAATAAAGGAATAGGGAGACTAAAAAATATAATCAGTACTGTTTTCAACATGGTAATATAGTTGTTTATCTTCTGGTAATAATGCACTTTACTTTTACGCAATTACAATGCTGATTTTGATACCATTTAAAATATTGTAGTTTTCCATTAATCCAAACCTACTAGCTTTTTTAAGCCATCGGTAGGTACCACAAAAATTGATAAATTCACATAAGGTGCAGGTCTAATTTGGCTAGTGATTAAGTCTTTGTCTTGGTAGATGTGATTACCATCGGAAGCATCTAAACGGACATTAAAGTTTATACCTCCTTTAATGCCAACCCAGATAAAATCATATACTCTTTTCTCAAGATTAAGAGTTAGCATTAAGTCTGAGCGCCTTACTTCATACTCTTTAAGTAACTCCGAATCTTCACTCTCACTAACTAGTCTGTAACTAATACCGTCTACATCATAACCACCGTAAACGTTCATATCTTTGTTGGGAGAATATCTTAACATGAATTTGGCTGGTAGTTTAGATTCGAAACCCCAGTGTTCATTCCACGATTTATTCCATTCTAATACTGGATATATAGTTGGTCGACCTAAAGTGTAACCTGCATAAAGTCCAACACCATAAGAATTGGTTGGACTCTTTTGCCAACCGTACATCATTGCTACAGTAAATTTAGTGAACTCGTAAAGCGATTGTTCAGATTCTCCTACATCACCATTAAGTGCACCAGCAATTCTAACATTTAAATAATGTTTGCTGTCAAAACTGTGCATGAGATAAAACTTGGCTTTGCGTGATCTTAGAGGTCTTTTGTTGAGTCGGCTGTAAAGTTCATAGTCTGCTACGTCTTCCGGATCGAAGCGATAAAAGTCAAAGGTATATTCGAAACTACCGAGAATTTGAGTGCGATCTTTTAGAAAGATGGGAAACTTAATATCAAATTCAAGATTCTCTAATGCATTCAAGTTGGCATTGTTGTCTTGCAATCTGTCTACTTCTGCTTTAGAGTCGATTATTGAAGTGAAAATTCTAGTATAACTGATATCGAGGCCTCGCCCCATTGGCATGTATTTTACATTAGGTGTTGCCCATTTAATAGAGTCTTGGTTATTTTCTTGTGCTGTTAATATTTGCTGTAGACCTAGCGAAAAAACTAATATTAAAAAGTATTTTTTCATTTTTGGTAAGTATCAAAGGTTTATGTAGAGTATTCCCTAGCGGTATAATGGAAATTGCCTTATGAAAAAATAGACAAGTTTCATGCTTTACCTTAAAATCGCTGATATGAGCAAGCAGGGGCTGTTTTTGTGAAATATTAGATAGAGATATTGTGCAAATATTTCTACAACCTAGAGGAAATTTCGCCTTATAAAAAAATCCCCCGACTGGATTTTATAAATACAATCGGGGAGATTTTTAGCTTAAGATTGTTCTTTAATCTTATCTATATTTTCAGTAGCTTTTTGCTTAATAACAGATTGAGTACTGTCGATTTTGTTTTGAATTAAAGTACTGTCTTCCACAAGATCAGTACAGGTCGCCAAGGCTTTTACATACCAATCTTCCCAAGCGTTAATAATGGCTTCTTGAGATGCAACCGTGGCAGTGTCTTTAATGGCGATTTGAGCCTGAGTTAATTCTTCGTCTAATCGATTTACACCAGCCGTAGTGGTTTCATCAATAATGGTTTGAGCAGTATTTTCATCAGCATTCACCAAAGTAAAAGCACTAATTAAAGCTGCTGTACCCACATTTTTAAGGGTAGATTTTGATACCTTATCAATGCGATCATTATCTGTATGGTAAAACTGATCGGTAAAATGCCAGAATAAAACTCCCGGAATACCAGCTCTTAAGAAAGGCACATGGTCGCTGCCACCTTCAAACGGATTGCTTTTCACTTGCCAGTTTGCTCTTTTACCTTGTTCAGTAAATCGGTTAATTACAAAGTCGTTGAGGTAATGAGGTTTCATGTCCTCTAGCGACATTTCACTTGCGCCCCATTCGGTGTGCTCGTCTTTACCGCGAGTCCAGATAGCGCTTGGGTCTGGCATTTTCTCAATAAGGAAAGAACCACCAGTTACCGCTGTATTTTCCCCAACCATATCCAAACTGATTCCCCATTTAATATCTTGTGCTCTAATGCTATTGTCTTCTACATATCGGCGGGTGGAAACAATTTCATCACCCCATAAAAATGTAATGGTTCTTTTTGGTGAAAAATAGCCTTCTTTTACCAATTTGGCAGTAACAGAAGCCATTTCTAAAGCAACACCTACACCAGTGGCATTGTCGTTTGCTCCGGGTTCTTGTACGTGCGCACTAAACACCAGCCTTTGTTTAGGATTTTCTGTCCCTTTTACATCAGCAACTACTGTAAGTTCTTCAGACTCATAAACCTTTGTATCTACTTTCACCAAAACATTTACTTTACCCGCTTCTAGCTTTTTCTTAAGTGTTTCTTTTGCGGCATAAGACAGCGGGATGGCCCATGTTTTTAATTCTTCACTATAAGGAATACTTCTAAACTGAATAGAAGTAGTATTTTTTTCAGGCTGTAAATACGATGGATTGTCGTAAGTTAAAATCCCGATGGCACCACCATCTACAATGGCGGGTTTATAAATTCTATAAGGATTGGTTTCTGCAAAAACAATCTTGCCTTTTACATTTAGCTTACTCAATTCTTCTGGTTTTTCGATATAAACTACTTCTGCAGTAACTCCTTCTGGCGGAGTGCTTTGCGAGTTGATGGCAATCATGTTTCTGTTAGTAGCTGTTTCTAGCAAAGGTTTATCTTCACCAACAATTTGTAAGCTTGCCGAAATAGGTTCCCAAGTAGGTTTTTTCAATGGGCGTTTTTCTATTCTATAAGTAAGTTGATCTTGTGGGGTAGCTTTGCTTTCTTCAACAAACCCTTTCTCTTCTAAAGCATGTACCACTTTGTAAATGCTCGAATCGAAACCAGCATTACCAACTATACGCCAGTATTTCTCTACATAAGCAGTGGTGTTGTAGGCGAGGTCTCCGGTAAACTCTGAGTCTATTTTTTCTGGAAGGCTAACTGATGTAGTACTTTCTTCATTTTTTATATTTCCACAAGCTGTGATGAATAATAAAGAAAGTATAATGAGTAAGTGATTATTTGACATTTGATTTTTTGTTTGTTTGAAAAAGTGTTTTGTTCTTTTAGCTTGTTGGCAAGGTGCTACAAATATGGCTTATTTTTGAAACACAAACCAAGCTCGTACAAAAACTTTAGGCAACTTAATACAAACCCTAACTTGATTATCAATTACTTACACCATATTTGCAAAAAGTCTTTTATCAATAGATCATTCATTCAAAAGAATAATTAAAAAAATAGAGGAATTATGGCAGACGGCAGAAGTAGAAAAGATATTCAGATTGGGCAAACTGTAGAGGTAGTACAAAAGCACGATCAGCGAACTGGAGATTTAACCGAAGGGGTAGTAAAACGCATTCTTACCAACTCGTCTACACATCCACATGGAATAAAAGTGATGTTAGAATCTGGCGAAGTGGGTAGAGTAAAGAATATTTTATCGTGAAATAATTAAGGTATTTTGAGGCATTACATAAAGATTTTTGAATCTTTGGTTAAGAAAAAATTTAACTGACTATGTCTCAAGATACAGTTTCACATATTGATGTTCGAGCGTTATTTAGGCCGTTAGATGAAGCACTCATTTCGCTGTTAAAATCTTTGAGTGCAGATGATTGGAATAAGCAAACAGTTGCCAAAAAATGGAAGGTGAAAGATGTAGCCACACATTTATTAGATGGAAACATTAGAGCACTTTCTATCCAAAGAGATAAATATTTTGGTGAAGTTCCCCCTCAGATTAATGGTTATTCAGATATGGTGAATTGGCTAAATCAGTTAAATGCCGATTGGGTAAATGCTACCAAAAGAATTAGTCCTGCTGTGCTTATTTTTTTACATGAATTTACAGGAAAAGAAACTTCCACTTACTTCGAATCGCTCGATTTGTTTGAAGAGGCAATTTTCCCAGTAGATTGGGCGGGAGAATCTGTGAGTTACAACTGGATGCATCTGTCTAGAGAATACACCGAGAAATGGCACCATCAACAACAAATAAGAGAAGCTGTTGGTAAAGAAGGAATTATGACAAAGCAATTCTATTTTCCTTTAATCGACACTTACTTTAGAGCCTTACCTAACACTTTTAAAGATACTCAAGCAGAAGCCGGAACATTAATTAAAACAACAATCACTTCTGAAATAGGAGGTAGTTGGTGCCTTTTGAAAAAAGAGGAAAAATGGGAGTTGGTAATAACTGCTAATAAAGAACCAGATGCTAAAGTTGAGATTCCTGCAGAAGTTTCTTGGCAACTCTTTTCTAAAAACAAGCGAGCAAACGAAGTGATAAATCAAATCCAACTAAGTGGAAATACCGTTTTAGCCAAGCAAGTGTTAGAAATGGTTTCTGTAATGGCTTAATCATACTTTTTCAATTCTTTATATTACATATAATTAAAACTTAATGGAAATTACAATTTCAGAAACACGCGAGCTGAAACAAGAAGATATTATCGCATTGTACAAAGCAAATAAATGGAGTGCTGCCGAAAAAACAGAAGCATTACATAAGGCATTAATCAACTCGCACTCGCTAGTAAGTGCATGGGAAGGAGACAAGCTTGTTGGTTTAGGAAATGCCATTTCTGATGGGTATTTAATGGTTTACTATCCGCATTTGTTGGTGCATCCTGATTATCAAGGAAAAGGCATCGGGAAAATGATTGTAGACAAGATGCAAGAAAAGTACAGCGGTTTTCATATGCAAATGCTTACGGCAGATGGAAAAGCAATTGATTTTTATAAAAAGCTAGGTTTTGAAAGAGCTGGAAAAACTGAACCTATGTGGATTTACAAAGGCACAGAGCATTAAATACATAAAATTCAGTTTGATGCAATTATGATTTTATCATAAAAAATTGTAATTTGTATAAACCGAAAACTGAATCTATTATGAGACACCTAACATTAACCTTGCTCTTTTGTATAAGCTTTTTAAGTGCCCTCTTTGCCGGAGACCCCGGAGATGTAAACCTCAAAAAAGGATTTGTAACTGGTAACCCAGAAATTAAATCGATTAGCTCGATGGATTTTGGTCCTCAAAACCTATTGTTTATAGGTGATGCTACTTCAGCTAGTGTAATTGCTGTTGATATGTCTGGCAAAAGTGAAGAACAGAGCAGCGAAGTAAATATCAAAAATGTAGATAAAACATTGGCGATGCAATTAGGTACTACTGTAGATCAGATAGAAATTACAGATATGGCAGTACACCCAGGAACAAAACAGATATTTTTGGCAGTGCAGCATAGCAGTGGCAAATCGATGCTTTTTAAAGTAGAAGGTGAAAAGTTTGTTTCTGTTCCTTTAGATGAAGTGAGTCATTCAAAGCAATCTTTGGTAGATGCTGTCTCAGAAGATGCAGAAGATAGAAGAGGTAGATCGCTTCGCCAATGGGCAATTTCTGACCTTAATTACGAAAATGGTAAGATTATGCTTACTGGTTTAAGTAACAAAGAATTTGGCTCTACTTTCCGTAGTATTACATTCCCATTTACAGCAGAGCAATCTTATGGTTCACTAGAAATTTACCACGCTGCTCATGGTCAGTACGAAACTCAGTCTCCTGTAAAAACATTTATGCCAATTACCCTAAATGATGAGCCTTACATTATAGCGAGCTACACTTGCACGCCATTAGTAGTTTTCCCAATGAGCGAGTTGCAAAATGGTGAGCATACAAAAGGAAGAACAGTGGCTGAACTGGGTAATTGGAATACACCATTAGATATAATTGAATTGAGTAATGGAGATGAGCGCTTTGTGTTGTTAGCAAACTCAAGCAGAGCATTAATGAAAATTAAAGTAAACGATATTGAAACTTTTAGTGACTACCTAACTTCTCCGGTTGAAGAAAGATCGGCTACAGATGGAGTTGGATTTATCGCATTGCCATTTGTAAATGTATTACAGTTAGCCAAAATGTCTGATGATACTTTTGCAATGTTACAGAGAAATTCAGCTGGAGAATTGGTTTTGAGCACAGGTGGAAATCGTTGGCTATAAGATACTGGTTATCAGAACTACTACATTAATTTTGTATTGCATGTTTGGTTTGAGCCTGTTTTCGCAGGCTCTTTCCTTTCAACAGATAAGCTATGCCGATGGTCGAGTAATATGCAATGCCAAGCATAAAGCGCACGCCCTTAAAGTATATTTTGGTGATCATTCCCACGAAAAATCTGCTTCAATCCTCCCACTTCCTTCAATTGAAGGTAAGCAAAAAGAAGCTACTTTTATTCCCACACTTCCATTTAGCATGGGAGAGACTTACACCGCAGTTTGCCAAGATCAAGTATTGGTTTTTACTATAGCAATTCCTACAGATTATGAGCGTGCGAGTGTTACTGCTATTTATCCATCACAAGCAATTCTGCCTGCAAACCAGCTCAAGTTTTATATCCAATTCTCGCAGCCAATGGCTACGCAGGCATACACTCATATTGATTTGATTGATAAAAATGGCGAACCAGTTTACAGAGCTATTTTGAAGGAAATCCCTGAATTGTGGAGCGAAAACCGACAACTTCTGTGTGTTTGGTTAGAGCCAGGCCGCATTAAACAAGGTTTAGGACCAAATGAAAAGTTAGGAACCATTCTTAAAGAAGGCGAGGAGTGTATATTTAAAGTTTCTGCCGATTTGCGCGATGCGCAAGGAATAAAAATAAAGGAAGAAGTAACGAAGAAATTTACAGTAAAAGTAGAAGATAGAACTAAACCCAATTACAAAGACTGGAATGTAGCAATTCCAAAATTAGACTCAAGAGAAGCAATCAAAATCAGTTTTAATGAAACAATGGATTATGGTAGTGTAATTTCATTGCTAAACGTAGAGAATGAAGTTGGTAAAATAATTAAAGGAACTTGGGAGGCCAAAGAAAAAGAAAGTAATGTATATTTTTATCCAGAAAGCAACTGGCAAAAAGGTAATTACAAACTCGCCATCAATACCCGAATAGAAGACCTCGCTGGCAATAATTTAATTCGTTTATTTGATCAAGATATCCAAAAACAAGAAATAATAGAAGATGTAGAAGTAGTTTATATTGATATAACTATTGAGTGAAAAATTGTCTGAAGCAGGATTTTTTGGATTTAAGAATTTACTGAATTATTTAGATGAGTATTTTGGGTTGAAAATTAATTTGTATTGTAGGCTAGAGGCTCCAAAGTTTATAAGTAAACCTTTTTCAAAGTCATAAGCGACAACATAATTTTTGGCTTGGTTTAGATGTACATCTTCTAGTCTAATGACAGCTTTCAGTTCTACCACAATTTTGTTTTCTATTATAAAATCTGCTCTACGACTGCCCACCTCAATTCCATTATAATAGATGGTTTGTGGTTGTTCTCTTACAAAGCCCAATTTTGCTCTCTCTAATTCAATAGCTAAACACCTCTGGTAAATCACTTCCTGAAATCCATTACCCAAAGTATTATGAACTTTCATTGCTGTTCCGATTACTTTATATGTGAGAGGATCATTAATTTTACTCATGTTACAAGTATTATTGAAAATATAATATTTTGTAAACAGAGAGTATAGAAGTATATTAGATAATAATGATTATCCGTATTCTTACCACAAGCTCAAGTGAGCGTACAAGCAATTAATATTCTGTCAAAAATATCATTTTCAAAGTATCTTCTATTGAGTTTGTAACAGAACTCATCTAGATAATTCTGTAGATACCCTGGCCTTGTATGCTGATATATCCCTTGTAGGACTTTCTTTGCATTCCCAATGGCTGTATGTACCCAAGGTAGTTTGATATGGGCCTGTTTTGAGGGCACTTTTTCCACATCCATCTCGAACTCTCCTGTCAGTGACTGATAGGTTGAATAGCCATCTGTAATCATCTTGGCATTCTGGGCAACATGCCGGGTAATCGTATTTCTAGCAGTTTCTACTGTAAAATCAGCGCATACAGCCATTTTGAAATACTTGCACCTTTTAGAAGGGCGGTGTTTTTTAGGCTGTAGCACCACCTCTGTCTGTGCAAAGACCATCGCCATGGTCTGCTTCTGGCTCCCCCTTCCCCGCTTTCTCTCCTCTTCCTTCTGCCCCTCGGGTACTAGTGTTTCAAAGAACCCTTCGTCTACCTCAATATTGCCTCCCAGCAAGTAGTGGTTGTCCCGTTGGCCCATCGCAGAGCGTATTTTGTGCATCATTGCCCAGATAGGTTCATAGCGCTTATGATTGAGCTGCCTCTGCACATTACAGGCAGAAGAACCTTTCTTGCTACAGCCCATCAGCCAGATAGCAACGAACCAGTAGCGAAACGGAAGTTTGGAAGCTTCCATGATGGTGCCACTGCGGAGGCCTGTCCTAAAACTGCATGACTTGCATTGGTACATCTGCTTGCTATTTAGCCAGTAATGCTCTTGGCTACCGCATTTCTTGCAACAAACACCTGCTTTATCCCTGATTTCCTTGAAACACTCACGGCATACCTGCTCATTGCGGTACGCTTACATGAATTCAATAATACTATCCATAATGACCTGTTTTTGAGCTAATTTCGAAGCGCAGACCATACCCTATTTACTTTGTGGTAGCTTTACGGATAATCATTTAGATAATAAAGAGATGTTCTTACTATATTAAAATTTCAAATCAATATAATCCTGTAAATTCTAAAATCTTTAAATTCTGTTCCTTGCTAGATGAGTGATATACTGTGACTATTTAATTAATATGCACCACATTCTTCTTATTTCTATTCTTTTATTAATTCCAATTTGTGCCAATGCTTAGTTTGATTTTGAACCTGATACTACAAATGAGAGTAGTAATAAACCGTTACATGAAGATTTATTAGGCAGGCCGAATTTTGATATTCTTGAATTTGAAATGAGGTTTTGGAGTATTTCTGTTTGGTATGATGGAGGTACATTTTTAAAACTTAATTTTGATAAACAGGGTAATTGGCAATATGCAAGAGGATTTGTTTATGAAGATAGCCTAGTTTGCTCTAGTCAGATCTGTGATTTTGTGGATATAGAAAGTCTTTGGGAAAAACTCTTAGATTTAGATGTACTTACATTATCTGATATGCATCAGAGTGATTTTTCTATTATTACCGATAAATGCATCTATCATGTTGGTGAGGGACAAATTGACAGATTCATTAGTGCTGATCCTTCAAGTTATTGGATAGAGTTATACTCAAAAAATAAATACAGGTCTTATTATTATATCAATTCAGAGTCCTTATTGACGAGTTATCAAAAATCTAAAAATGTTTGGTATATGCCAGATTTAATCAATTTTGTGAAAATCACTCAAACATTAAGAGATACTTTTTATTTAAATGATATACATTCTGAATTTGCAGCTTATGTAAGGAATAAAAGAAGTTTGGTCAATGCTACTACCAAAAAGCGAAAGAAACGAAGAAAGAAAAATTAGTGGGCAAAAGAATAATGAGTATAAATATTGCTAAACTATTCTAATCTCTTTTTTTAAGAATTAATCAATTAATAACATAATTTATAAGACACAAAGACACGTTATGGTGCAACCAGAAATTTTTGAAACAGCATTTATTGATGATACAGTTGTTTTACAAGAGGAATATACTTTAAAATTTAATAAAGAATATATTGGAGAAATTAACTTGCCAACGGGCAAATTAGTGATAGGAGACCCTATTTCTTTAGGCGGTTTAGGCCCTTTTAACGAGACATTTCCTACTGGTAAATTTATAGTTGAGAAGTCGGTAGTAGATGTAAACGGAATGCAGTTTAATGCTTTTGTAAGAATTGTTTTTTCTGCTGAAGCGGTTGTAAAGTGGGAATATGCTACGATGGGCAGACAAAAGAAAATTTCAATATTTGATGAGCAAATTTTTGGCTACCCAGTAGATGATGGCTCAGCAATTATAGGCGATTTTGAGGGAGTATTAAAGTTTAATGGCCAAGGTGATGATCTTTGGGATAAAAATTTTGGTACAGAATCAAGTGGGAAAGATAAAGTGATCATTTTTGAAAATTACAATATGCTTCAGTTTTCTACAGGAGTAGGAGAAGGCAATTATGGTGCTTTTGTAGGTTTTGATTTAAACGATAAACCTGTACAGTTTTTAACAGATTTCGCATTTGTAACTTGGTGGGAAAATATTTAATCTAAAGAAATCAGTATCAGTTATTAAAGTCTGATACTGATTTTCATTTCTAATTATTTGACCATACACTCGGTTACATCGAGTTCTCTGGCATCTTCAAGAAATTTAGCATTAGGGTCTACTTTAAACTTTCTAGAGAATAAATCGAGTTTAATCTTCTCATTTTCTGAATATACCTCTAACTTCATATCGCATTTGCCAGAATGAGTTTCGGCTAATGTAACCAAGCCATCTACAAATGTTTCGTTAATTTTTTCGAGGTCAATTTTCAAAATTACCTGTTTAAAGAGTTGGTCTTTTACATCAGAAAGGAGCGAAATGCTTTTTACAGAAAGCTCCCATTCACCAATTCTACCATAGCGTTCCTGCACTTTTCCTTTGATGTAAACAAATCTGCCTATTTCGAGCATGTTTCTATGCTCAATGTAATTCTTGCCAAATAGTACCAGTTCTGTAGAGCCTTCGTAGTCTTCCACTGCAAAAATGGCGAACTTGTTTCCGTTTTTAGCCTCACGAATTTTTACATCCGTAATAGAACCACCAATGGCAATGTCGCGGTTTTTACAATCTTGAATTTTTGGAATAGGAGTACAAGAATATTCTAATTCTACTCTATATAAATCCAATGGATGGCCAGAAATATAGAAACCTACTACTTCTTTCTCAAATCGAAGTTTTACCAGATCACTCCATTTTTCACAATCAGGAATTTTAGGTTTAGGCATTTCTATTCCACTACCACCACCGAATAGAGACATCTGAGCAGAAGACTTTTCCGCTTGTGCCACACTACCATATTTTACCAGTTTTTCTATTCCAGAAGATTGCTCACCTTCGCCAATATGGAAAAACTGTGAACGGTGTAATTCTCCTAAGTTGTCAAAAGCACCGGCATAAGCCAAGCTTTCTACTGTCTTCTTGTTTACTTTTCGGAGGTCAACTCTCTCAACAAATTCCCAGATATTTTTAAAAGGGCCATTTTCTTCTCTTTCTGTAATAATAGCTTCTACCGCTGCATCACCGGCACCTTTTACCGCTGCCAAACCGAAACGAATTGCCCCATCACTATTTACATCAAAGTCTCTCGAACTTTCGTTTACGTCTGGTCCAAGTACCTCTACACCAGTTCTTTTAGCTTCTTCGATAAATATTTTAATCTTATCGATGGTGCCCATCCAGTTGCTGAGCACAGCCGCCATATATTCAGCTGGGTAGTTGGCTTTTAGGTAACCAGTTTGGTATGCAACCACAGAGTAAGCAGCCGAGTGCGATCTGTTGAAACCATAAGAGGCGAATTTCTCCATAATAGAGAAAATCTCTTCTGCTTGTTTCTTTTCAATGTCGTTTTTCTCCTTGGCACCTTTTACAAAGATTACCTTCTGCTTATCCATTTCCTCTTTCTTCTTCTTACCCATTGCCCTTCTAAGCAAGTCTGCACCACCAAGAGAGTAACCGGCAAGAATCTGAGCTGTCTGCATAATTTGTTCCTGATACACCATAATTCCATTGGAGTAGTTCAGGATTTTTTCTAGCAGTGGATGTGGATATTCTACCTTTTCTTTACCGTGCTTACGGTTAATAAAGTTAGGAATGAACTGCATCGGTCCCGGACGATACAAGGCGTTCATCGCAATTAAGTCTTCAATATCGGTTGGTTTCAGTTCTTTCAAATATTTCTGCATACCAGCAGATTCAAACTGGAAAGTACCAACTGTTTCACCGTTTTGATATAGTTCAAATGTTTTTGGATCCTCAAGAGGAATCTCATCAATATCTATATCTATATCATAATTCTTTTTAATGAGTCGAAGAGCATCTTTAATAATGGTAAGGGTTTTTAAACCCAAGAAGTCCATCTTCAACATACCAGCAGACTCAACTACCTTTCCGTCGAACTGGGTAACAAGTAAGTCTGCATCTTTAGAAGTACATACAGGAATGTATTCCAGTAAATCATCAGGAGCGATAATAACACCTGCCGCATGGATACCAGTGTTTCTTACAGAACCTTCTACAGTATACGCCAACCTGATTACATCACCTTGCGGCCCTTGGTCATTTTCTTTAATCCCAGCCAGTTCACTTACTTCGCCAAAAGCTTTGTCGAGTGTAGTTCCCGGAGAATCTGGAACCAATTTGGCTAGCATATTCGCTTCTGAAAGTGGCAACTCAGTGGCGCGGGCAACGTCTTTAATCGACATTTTGGCAGCCATAGTACCATAGGTAATAATCTGCGCTACCTGATTCTTCCCGTATTTTTTCACAACCCAGTCGATTACATCTTGTCGTCCACGGTCGTCAAAGTCAATATCAATATCGGGCATTGATATCCTTTCCGGGTTCAAGAATCGTTCGAAAAGTAGGTTGTATTTAATTGGGTCGATGTTGGTAATTCCCACACAAAATGCAACAACAGAACCTGCCGCAGAACCACGACCGGGCCCTACGAATACGCCCATATCTCTGGACGCTGCTATAAAGTCTTGTACAATAAGGAAATAACCCGGAAATCCCATATTTTTAATGATGTTGAGCTCATGGTCGATGCGCTCAAATACATCTTCTGGAATTGGGTCTCCATATCGTTTTTTTGCTCCAACTATGGTAAGGTGTCGGAGGTAATCATCCTGATTCTCAAACTCATCTGGCATTGGGAAAGCAGGAAGAAGGATATCTCTTTTTAAGGTAAGCGGTTCACATTTATCAACTATTTCGTTTACATTTTTCAATGCATCAGGCATGTCTGCGAATAGGGCATTCATTGCTTCCTGATCTTTAAAATAGTATTCGTGGTTTGGAAGTGCAAAACGGTATCTTCTACCCATACCCACATCCATACTCATGGTCTTGCCTTCTTTTACACACCAGAGTACTTCATGAGCGGTTGCATCATCTTCTTTCAGATAATATACATCGTTACTGGCTATTGGTTTTACACCATACTTTTCGGCAAAACCAAGTAGTACTTTGTTCACTCTTTCTTCTTCTGGCAAACCATGACGCATCAATTCCACATAGAAATCGTCTCCAAATAGCTCATGCCACCAAACAAAAGCTTCTTCTGCTTGGTGCTCACCGACATTCAGAATTAAATAAGGTACTTCACCATATAGGTTACCTGTTGTTGCAATTAGATCATCTTTATGTTTGATAATCAGGTCGCGGTCTATTCTAGGAACTCCCGAGTAAAATCCTTCTATATAGCCAATGGAACTTAACTTAGATAAGTTTTTATAACCATTCTGATTCTTGGCTATTAGTAATTGGTTAAATCTTTTATCAGGATTGTCTTTGGTAAACTGTTTTTTTAGGCGCTCTTCAGCTACATAAAACTCGCAACCGATAATAACTTTTAAATCGTCTCCTTGGCCGGCTACAGCATTAAAAGCTCCATGCAAGTTACCCATATCAGTAAAGGCAACCGCACGCATTTTAAGCTCTCTGGCTTTGGCTAATATCTTTTTTACACCAGCAGTACTTTGGAGAATAGAAAACTCAGAATGTACATGAAGGTGTGAAAATGGGATAAAATCTTCTGCTTTAACCTCCTTAGGTACGTCTGATAAAATATCATCCTTATCTTGTTCTTTGGCTTTTGCAAAGTTGGCATCGTCTAACTTTGGTGGCTCATATTTAATGCTTTTCGGATCAATCTTGTCATAAGGATTGATCACTCTTTGATCGATTAGCCCAAAAAAACAGCGAGCAGTAGCATCAACGTCATAAGCTGCATCGTGAGCATCACCAAAACCAACACCAAATAGTTTTTGATGGAGTTCGGTTAGCGTTGGCCATTTATATCTACCACCTTTACCTCCTGGCAATGCACAAAATTCAATCGATTCATTTTTCGTATCGATTGTGTCAGTTTCCATCAAATCACTCTCCACTTCACTTCTAATGAATTCTGCTCCAGTGATATTGATATCGAACTCTACGTTGTGACCAATTAATACATCTGCACTAGCCACATCTTCTGCAAATTCTTGCATTACCTGTGCCAATGGCAAACCTTCTTCGAGAGCCATCTCAGTAGAAATACCGTGAATTTTCTCCGCATTAAATGGAATAGTAAAACCTTCGGGTTTAACTATATAATTTTTAGCGCTAATGAGTTCACCTTTGTTCCCGTGCAACTGCCAAGCAAGCTGTACTAGTCTAGGCCAGTTGTCTAGATCGGTTACAGGTGCATTGTAGTTTTTAGGTAGTCCGGTAGTTTCAGTATCAAAAATGAGGTACATCTATAGTAAACTATGGTTGAAATGGTAACAAATTATTTTAAGAGTAAGAGCAAAAGGTCGACTGCTCTTAGACAGATTTATAAAAAATCAAAGCTAATCAATGTTAACTATTAAGCTTTAGAAATCCTTGATTATGCCTTGATTTTTTTAATTGAAATTAAGATAAAATGAGAAGCAAATTATGCTTTTAAGTGTATTGCACATAATGTTCCCACTTATCAAGAAGCTCTTGAAAGTCTTGAGGTAATTCAGACTCAAATCTTAATTCTTCCTTTGTAATTGGATGTATAAATCCCAGAGACTTTGCATGGAGTGCTTGTCTAGGTATTATTTTAAAACAGTTTTCTACAAATGCTTTGTATTTACTGAATTTTTCTCCTTTTAATATTTTATCTCCGCCATATCTTTCATCATTAAATAAATTATGGCCAATGTGTTTCATGTGCACTCTAATTTGGTGAGTTCTACCTGTTTCAAGATTACATTTAACTAGAGATACATAGCGGAGCCTTTTAAGAACTTGATAATGAGTAACAGCATGTTTTCCATACTCACCATCTGGAAATACGGTATAAACTCGGCGGTCTTTAAGACTTCTTCCAACATGCCCGATTACGGTACCAGTATCTTCTTTTGGCTCTCCCCAAACTACTGCATTGTATGTTCTTTCAATGGTATGGTCAAAAAACTGCTTAGCGAGGTGTGTCATTACTGGTTCTGTTTTGGCGATCACCATTAAACCAGAAGTGTCTTTATCTATTCGGTGTACTAGTCCCGGTTTAACTTCTCCATTTCTAGAAGTTGGCAGATTCTGGAAACGATGAACCAATGCATTTACCAA
This sequence comes from Chondrinema litorale, assembly GCF_026250525.1. GTDB lineage: Bacteria > Bacteroidota > Bacteroidia > Cytophagales > Flammeovirgaceae > Chondrinema > Chondrinema litorale. The sequence goes on along the minus strand of NZ_CP111043.1, from coordinate 1,008,816 downwards.
AGTACCATCCCAATTACCATGAGCTGGGTGTACTACCATGCCTGCTTCTTTATTTATTACCATCAGGTGGTCATCTTCATAAACCACATTTAGAGGAATATCTTGAGGAATTATTTCTGTTTCTATTTTCGGCTTTGGAAATGATATTGTAACAATATCAGCAGGTCTTATTTTATAGTTTGTTTTTACTTCTTCATCGTTAACCTTTACATATCCTTTTTTAATCCCATCCTGTATTTTATTGCGGGAAGTATTTTTCAATCTTTCGATTAGAAATCTGTCTATTCGAAGCAATCCCTGCTTGGCATCAACCACGAAACGCTGATGCTCATATAACTCCTGAAGTTCTTCGTCTTCTTCGTATAATTCTTCATCCATTTTGCAAAGATAGGGAAAAGAAAAAAGCTATTACAGCAAAAATTTGCTAACAAGTATTTTATTCTTTGATGCTCTTTTCAGCAGGTACTTCAATTTCAGCGAGATTTTCATCTGGAAAAGTGAAGAATTTCTTTTGAAATGCCAGAATGATTGTTACTCCAAAAAATATTGCACCGTCTGCAATGTTAAAAATTGGCCAGAAAGCGAAGTATTCACCTCCAATTAATGGCACCCAGTCTGGTAAGTATCCTTGCCAAAAATCGAAATAAAACATATCAATTACTTTACCATGAAACCAAGGATAAAGAAAAGGTGTATTCGATACTTCTGGGGCATGTTCTAAAAACACACCATAAAAAATACTGTCTACTACATTGCCAACTGCTCCTCCTAAGATTAAAGCAATTGAAATCAAAAATAGAGAAGGTAGTTTTTTTCTTGTAAATACTACTAAATACCAGCCTATTACCAACATGGCAATTAATCGAAAAAAAGTGAGAATGAGTTTGCCATAATTTGATCCAAAAGTAAAACCGAATGCCATACCCTCATTTAGAATATAATGAAGTTTGAACCAGTCTCCGAAAACAGAAATTTCTCCAAACTCGCCCAATTCCATATTAAAGTATACCAGCAGCTTAACAGTTTGATCGAGTAATATGACTAAAAAAGAGATTAAAAAATATTTACTGTATTTCATTCTTACACGACAGTTATAAAAGGGAAAAAGTCCCGTCTCATTAAATTGACACCATAAAAAATAAGATAAAACAATGTTATCTTTTGAAGATAATGAATTTTATTTTTTTTGAGTTTCCTGAAAGGCAACTTATATAAAAATGACAAGTAGAAAAGCTTATTATTTTAATTTGATTAAAAATTAAATCAAATGTTAATTCTATCTTGTACTCTTCAGAAATATGTAAAAAGATAAAAATGTTTGCAAAAGTTAAAATTAGCCAAATGTAATAAACAGCTATTTAAATAGCTGTTTCTATTGGATTAAGGTTTTGCTTAAAAGTCAGATGCATCAAATACTTAATTTTCATTATCACTAAATAATTTTCACCCGTTGTTTCCTGCATTTTAGATCAATTTCTGTTAATAAATTTAACTGAAAAAATAAAAAAATGTATCAAATGTACATTTTCTTACCTAAGACTGTATTCTTTCTTTTTATATACTTTATGGGTGCTATAGGGTACCGAATTTGCAATTCTCAAAGTACTTAACTAAAGAATAATCTTAACACTAAGCGTATGGAGAGAGAGTTACATTGGAGAAACTCAAAGAATTCCTTTCCACTTGAATGCCAGAAATGGCAGATGAACTAAACAAACAAACACAACTTCAGGAAATGCCCCTGCTAATGCAGGGGTTATTTTTTTATATTCATTTTCAATTCTTAATTCGCCACCTTTTTTATTAGTTTTGCCCAAGTCTGAAAATTCTCACCATTTAGTGCTGTAGATGAATATTTTATTGCAAAACATAAAACTATATGCGCCAACACATTCTTTGCATAACAGGCGTGTTAATTTGCTGGTAAACAATGGTAAAGTTACCGACATTACAGAGTCAGATATTACTAGTGCAGATACTGTAATTAATGGCTCAGAGCTCTCAGTTTCAGTAGGTTGGACAGATATGAGAGCGGCATTAAATGAGCCGGGTTTTGAATATAAAGAAGATATTCAAACTCTATGTAAAGCTGCAGCAAATGGCGGTTTTACTGATGTGGCAGTTTTACCGAATACTTATCCAGTAGTAGATTCTGCACAGGGAGTGCTTTATATAAAACAGAAAAGTGCTTTTACTCCTGTAAATCTGCATCCAATCGCTGCCATGACCAAAAAGACAGAGGGGAAAGAGTTAAGCGAAATGATTGATTTGTGTGAGGCTGGTGCGAAAGCTTTTTCTGATGGATTAACTCATGTACATGTTGATGCGGTATTTGGCAGAGCGTTGAGGTATCTGCAACCATTAAATAGTATGTTGATGCTTTACCCTGAAGAAAGTGATTTACTTGAAGGTGGTCAAATGAATGAAGGAGTGTCAAGCACAATGTTAGGAATGAAAGGTATTCCGACAATCGCTGAAGAAGTAGCAGTGTCCAAAGCATTAAAAATGTTGGAGTATTATGGAGGTAAAATCCATTTCTCTACAATTTCAACTGCAGCCTCTGTAGCGTTGATAAGAGAAGCCAAAGCAAAAGGCCTACAAGTAACATGTGATGTTGCTGCATACCAATATGCTTTTACTGATGAAGCATTATTCAGCTTTGATACAAACCTAAAAGTAAATCCACCATTTAGAATTGCCTCAGATAATGAAGCTATTCTAGAAGGTTTGGCAGATGGTACTATTGATGCGTTTGTATCGAATCATATACCTCAAGATACTGAAAGTAAACACTTAGAGTTTGACTTGGCAGATTTTGGTATGATTTCCCTAGAAACTGCATTTGCAGCCGCAAATACTTACCATAATGGTAAGTTAGATACTGCCAAAGTAGTTGAGAAATTAAGTGTAACTCCCCGTAATCTTTTAAACCTTGATGTAAAAGATATAACTGTTGGAGAAGATGCAGTACTTACAATTTTCCACGATTCTATAGAATGGAATTTTTCTATAAATGAGATTGCTTCAATTTCTAAAAATACTCCATTTACAGGCAAAACATTAAAAGGAAAAGCTTTAGGTGTAATTAATAAAGGCACTGTACAGTTTTCTGAATTACTTAAAGAAAAATACCAGAATTAATAATGAAAAATCCTTTTGTGAAAACAGCACTGATAGGAGGGCTAGCTGCTGGTGTTTTTTGTTTTTTGTATTTAGTCTTTTTGTATGTAATTGGAACAAATCCATTTGGTAGATATAAATACATTTACCTTGGCCTTTATGCTGTGTTTTTTGGTGGCACATTGTGGTATTTTAGGTTTAAGCAAAATGGTGGAAGGCTAAGTATGGGAAGAGCTATAGGAATAGGTTTAATTTTAAATAGCACAGCGGCATTGCTTTATGGCTTGCTGTTATTTATTTGGATGCTTATACCGGGTACAGAGGTAATCTCAAGACATCAAAATGCTTTAGTAGAGCTCGGAAAAAGTAATGTCACTTTTATTGAAGAGCAAATGAAAGTTTCTAAAGAATTAAATGATGAAGAAGCTTATCAAAATTTACAAGAGCAAAAAAAAGAAGTTGAGCAGGTTTTTAATGATATAAAAAATGCTGAGTTAACCGCAGGTGGTTTAGCATTAGATCAGGGAATTGGGCTTCTTTTAATAGGTATGTTTCTTACTTTTTTAACAGCTATTTTATTTAAAGCAAAATAAATATCACAATAATAAAGAAATAGAAAAAGTCCTTCTGTAATATTGTAGAAGGACTTTTTTTGTTTGATGCTATTTTATTGAAGTATTAATTTTTTGGCTATTTTATCTTTACCATCTGATACTTGAATAATGTAAACTCCTTTCGGATAGTTATTCAAATCAAACTTAAAACTCGTGCTGCCAGATGTATTGTTGATTTCTTTAGTAAGAATTTCTTCACCAATTACATCCATTACTTTAGCTTCAATCTTTCCTTGTAAAGCATTTTCTAAAGTTACAGTAATTGCACCTCTAGATGGGTTAGGGTAAAGCTTCATTTGTTGTTCTAAGCCTGATTTTTTGGCAGTAACTCCACCAATTTGAATCTCAAGATCATCAATTGCCCAACCCCAGCCAGATTCAAATGGGTCTGAGTAAAGTCTGAAGCGAACCATAATGGTATCACCAGCATTGAATGTTTCTAAAATGTCAATCTCTTGATCTACAAAAAGTGATTGCTCTCCATCGTTTTCGGCATTATAAGCAGTTTGCCAAGCATTGTTAGACCCAGCATCATAACCTGGAGCTAATGCAACCCAAGAAATTCCATCTCTAGAACCTTCTACAATTACATAATCCCAGAATTCACTATCTCCATAGATTGTTCCGCTTTCTCCCTGTTCAACGATTGCTACATCTTTGTAATTGATGGTCGCATTCGATTCAGCTACGATAATAGGAGTGGTTAGAGTTGCTGTGAAATTAAGCTCATTTTTGCCTTCGTCATTAGCCACTGGGTAAGGATGTTCCGTATGTAAGGTGCCATTATCAAAGCCATTATCTGTTCCAATTAGAAAACCATCTACTTTAAAATCACCATTTGCTTGATTAAAATCTGTGCTATAACTTGTAACGGGTACTATCAAAGCAGAGATGTTTATCTCTTGAATGCCAGATATGTATTCTTGCCCGTCTTTAAAGCCAACAATCGTTACAGAGAGTATTCCCTCATCTATTGGACTTAGTACATAAAGTGCTCTACCAATAGCCACTGGGTTGTAAAGAGTATACAAAACTTCATTATTTCCCACTATTTGTACAGAGTCATAATCTGAGCGAATGTCAATATCTAGGTTTAGGCTATTTATTCCTACACCCGGACTTAAACCATAGAGTAGTGGGGTGAGTATAACATCTGCCGGAGAGTAATCTACCAGTTCTGGAATTGTGACTGTCCAAATACCTCTACCATGGGTAGCAATCACTACTTGATCATCTACAATTTTCATATCCCAAACAGAGACTGATGGTAAATTACTATCAAGTAATTGCCAGTTTTGTCCATTATCTGTAGATTCAACTATGCCTATTTCAGTACCTGCCCAAATTGTCATGGTATCGTGTGGCATTACCAAAAGGCTGTAAACTGCCACATTCGGAAAACCTGAACTTGGACTTTCATCACCATATCCACTTATGTCTTCCCATGAGTTACCTAAGTCTGTTGTTCGGAGAATTTTAGGCCTTTCACTGATTGAGAATAATACATAAGCAGTTGAATCTCGAAATGGATGAGAGTAAATGCCTGTAGCAAGACCAATTTCTTCTGGGTAATTATTAGTAACATCGAAGCTTTCGCCGCCATCTGTTGAAAGTTGAATGGATCGCACATCCGTCATTCCACTGCCTGCCCAAACTATTTGTGGGTTAGCCAAAGAAATTTCTACATCAGTTCCACTCCAAAAGCCCCAACGAGTACTAATTGGCTTGGAGTCCCAAGATTCACCAAAATTTGTAGATTTATAAACTCCTGAGCTTCCAACTGCATACAAAACATCCGGATCGCTTTTAGAATTGGCTAGTCTAGAAACAAAAGGTCCATCATCTTCTAAGCCGCTTACTGCGGTTTCAAATCTATTACCTCCATCTAATGTTCTTACAAATGTATTGTATTGAGCTCCCCCGATTATCTTGTTAGTATCTTGATAATGCCAAACAACCTCAAAACCATCTCCTGAGATTATCATTCTATATTCTGATTCAGCATCTTCTGCTTCTCCTTGAGAAAGCCAAGTTCCATTGTCTTGTGTACCTCCTACATATTCATCACTTCCTTTTTTCTTATCAGCACCATAAAACTGAGCGGTATTATAAGTATTGCCTACAGCATTCCAAGCACCTTCAAAAACACCGGGATCAGTAGAAGAATCTGTAATGTAAACACCTCCATCGTTGGCATTTAAAATTCTAAAGCTTTCACCATTACCTTTAATAGTAACTAAATTATGATGGTCTGGGTGAACATCGCTATTGAGCCCTCCTACTTGAGAATATGGATCATTGATGACTTGAGAACTTCTACTATAAGTAATTACAGGAAGTTGGATGATGTCAAGGTCAATCGAAGAGGTTGGCAGGTTTTGTGCATCAAAATTATTATTTGGAGAGTATAGCCATACCAAATATAAGCTTTTGTAAATGTGCCCACCATCTTGAGCGATATTTACATCTGGACTAGTTGCGTAATCACTCACATTTACATAGATGTATTCTCTACTTGTATTATAATCAGAAATAAGGTTAAATGAACCATTGCCATCATTATCTCTGAAAGATGCCATAAGTTGTCTGTTATTAGTTACATCCCAGACTTCAAAAGGAACTTCTATATAATCTTGATAGGTATAATCTTCATTTGAGACACCAGAGGTAGAGCCAGCAGGTACGGTAAATCTGTGTGCAAGTTGGCTTACTCCATCCCCAAAACGGATTTCGATATCTACATAATCTGTAGTTTGTAATTGAACACCCTCATCAGAAAAAATATTAACTACATCTGCAAAGCTTTCAATATTGTTAAAGCTGTATTCTACAATAGTAGTTTCTGTAGTGTCAACTGGCTCTCCAATTGTCATTTTCCAAGTGCTAATTCCAGCAGCATATACAATGCTATCATTATATGGATGCACTGTAATTGTGTTGTCATACCATCCCTGAGATTGTAGCCAATCCGGATTTGTATTGTTATTTTCTTCTTCTACAAGACTCCAAGATTCTGCTGCATCAAATGACACATATAAGTCTGAGTCATTGCCACTAGCTGAGCCTTCTACTGATGCATAGATGATATCAGTATTATTTTTGGCTACAGCCAATTCTAATCTCCCAAAAGTGCTGCTGCCTAATAGTCCATCTGAGCTGTTTAGGTCGTTGGTGATTAATCCTAAAGAAGCATTTTCCCAAGTTTCTCCAGCATCTGTAGATTTAAAAACACCTACATTATTAATTGCTGCGTACATTACCGAAAAATTATCTGGTGTGGCAACAAGTTGCTGTACATCGGAACCAGTCCTTGATGTATACTTTAATTCCCATGATGTCCCTCCGTTTGTAGATTTATAGATATAAGAATTTCTAGTAGTAGAGTTTCTAAATGAATAATTAGTAGTACAGGCAAGTAACTCGTCTGGATTATCTGGGTTTACAATAATTCTTGAGACGTTTGTAAAGTTATCTGTATTTGTGCTACTTAACAGCTCCCAATTTTCTCCTTTATCTGTAGACTTGTAAATACCTGTACCATTTATGCTACCTAAACCTGTAAAACTCCCTTCTCCTGTACCGGCATAAATTACATCTGGATTACTAGTTGGCATAGCCAATGTAGTAAATGCGATGTTGGGTAGTGATGTGGTAAGTTCTGTCCAGAGTTCGCCTGCATTTTCTGTTTTCCAGATACCACCTCCAACAGAGCCTGCAAACCAAGTATTACCCGTGTTATCTTCAGGATCAACAATAATTCCACGAGTACGACCAGGCACGTTTACTGGACCTCTTTCTATAAAAGAGTAGGCTTTTATTCGGCGATTGGTTCTTGCTATTTCTCTATTTTCTTTAGCTAACTCAAATTCTTTTTTCTGGTAGCCTGATTTATAGAAAGTAGACATATCTACATTTTCTGGGTCAATTCTACCTGTACGAATTGCCTGATGAATGTAGGCATATTTTTCAGGACCATCGTACCTAAACTCTCCAACAATGATGGATTTCTTTTTGGGTTTGCTTTTAGTTTTCTTTTGAGTGTTGTAGTTGGAAAGATCTTGCCTGTTAGCATATTTTGTCTGAAACATAAAGTACCCACAAAAAAGAAGGCATGCCGCCAGCAACAAACTGGTAGTTTTTAATCTCATATTTATGTATAATTTAACTAATTGCGGTTGATAACCTAAAAAAATCAGATCGAATTAATAATGAAATAATGCTAGTTTGTATGTAGATGATATGCTCTAAAATTACTCTAAATCAAGTTGAGAATGCTTCTGTATTAAATAAATAATTGCCAAAATGCTATTTTTCTATTTTTACCATTCTAAATCCAAAGTAGCCATCGTATGCAATTTTATCTTTTTTGTTGTTATATGCAGGTTTAAACTGGTTAGGTCCAGAAGTTAAACTTCCACCTTTCAATACAGCACTATTTGTATTATTAGGCAAAGTACACCATTCCCAAACATTACCTGATGTGTGTTTTAGTCCTGTTGTATTAGCTGGAAATCTAGAATCATCCACATCGCACAGTTTGTTATCTAAGCCTTGTAACCATACAATTTCTTGCAGATTATTTGTGCCACCATAAGTATAAAAAGTACTATCGCTTTTGCCACTGGTTGCTAATTCCCACTCTTTCACATTTGGTAATCGTCCACCAGCCCATTTACAAAATGCTTCTGCGCCATAATAGCTAACAAAGCAGACTGGTTTTTTATCGTAACCAAACTTAACCTCAAACGCATTGCCATTCCATAGAATTCCCTGACTTGCATTTTTACTACCACCCGGAGATAGATTTATCCATTCAGAAGCTTCGGCATTATCTTTTTTAATAGTATTTAAAAATTCTTTAAACTGCGTATTAGTAATTTCATATTTAGATATGTTGAAAGCTCTTATATTTTTGCTCGCATCAATTTTGGAGAAATCAAGAAGTTCTGTAACACAGTTTTCAATACAAATGCCTTGTAAATTAATTACTTGAGCTTGGTTATTATAAACAACATTGGCATTGCCATTTTTGAAATTTTCGGCTGCATCATATTTAAAGTTAATGGTAATGTTGCCTTGTGAATCTATAAAACCCCACTTCCCATTTTTTTGGACTCTCAGTAAACCCTCGGAAAGTATATTTCCAGTAGCTTCATATTTTTTTGCTGCATTTCCGATGAGTTGTTTCTCTTTAAACTCTTCGCAATTATTGAGGCAAGTATTAAATCTATCAATCTGGTAAGACACATTAAATTGCCGAACCCTGGCAGTATCATTTTCAAAATTATCGGCTAAATCAAACTGAAAATCTATAATAAGTTCTCCACTTGTATTGATGTAACCCCACTTTCCATTTTTTCTTACTTTGGCGAGGCCATCGCTAAACCTTCCGGCACCATCGTATATCGGTTCAATTTTTATGTTTTCTTCCTCATCTATAAAGCCATACTTGCCTTTTAGCTCATAAACTGCCAGCCCATCGTGAAACTCAAAAAGCTTTTGTTCTTCTTCTTTTTCTGCCATTTGGGTTTGTATATCTACTTCGTCTTGCTGGTTAATTCTTTCGGCTAGTGAATCTTTAATGTTTAGCAGTTCTCTAATTAATGTTTCATTTCGTTGGAAGGCGGGCTTTCTAAACTCAGAGTTCAGTTTATCTTGCAGAACTTGTAAAGAGTCTAGCCGCTTTTTTTGGAGTTCGAGAGTTTCTTGTCTTTTAATCGCTTCTTCTCTTAGCTCATAAGCAAGTTTCTCATTCTCTTCTGAGGCTACTCTGGCAATTTCTAGTTTGTAGGCAAAGTATCCTGCTGAAATAAGCGAGATAGCCATTACGACAACTAAAACTCTTAACCTGTTAATTCTTTGTTTGTATTTTTTTCTGGAAAGATCAGCCTGTTCTTCACTTTTGTTTATGAGTTTTATTTGCAGTGGAGAAGGAGCCGGAGCCTTTTCTTTTTCGAGTGCATCTTTATACCAATCTAAAGCAGCTATTAGTTCTGTGCCTCTTAGTAAAAAGTCAGTATCAAAATCTTTCTGTTCCCATTCTAGCGCTTTTTGCGAAAGTTGGTTATGATGACGGATGTAGTCTCTATCGACATCTAGTTCTCGAAGCAAATTGCTAAAACATTCTGCATAGCGATTGCTTAAAAACTCAAAGTTTACTTCGGTATATTGCACATCATGATCTACAATAAGATTAAGATCACAATCTCTATATTTCACTATTATTATTCTTTTACCGAGTGCATGGGCATACTCTAGCTCGTCGCGGCAATAAGGTGACTGAATGGCAAAAGGAGAAGCTATGAGCAAATAATTGTCTGATGATTCAATGGCTTTAAAGGTTTCCTCCTGATAGTCAACTCCATTAGGAATATAGTTTTGCTCCATCCATGTTACTCTACCATTTATTTGTAAATCGTTGTTTAACCTACGTGCAAAATCGCTATCGTTACGCGCATACGATATGTAAATTTCACTTTGAAGATGGGCAGAACTACTCTCACAAGTATCGAGAAATTCTTTGTGTAGTTCTATAGGAGGATGTTTTAGATTTGTTTGCCCTTCGAGACACCAAGAGCGGGCATTTTGATATTGATACCCTTTAATTAAGATAGCGATATTTTCGTTTTGCCTTTTCCAGTGTAAAGCCTGAACTAGTAAGTATTTATGCTGTTCGTAATAATGTTGATTTTTGTAAAGCTCTATTAGAAGTTGGTTAAAAGCTTTTTTAAACACATCTGTGTAAAATTTAACTTTGATTGGCTCACTAAAATCAATATAAGAAAGAAACTGAAAGTTTTGAGTAAGTATTTGTGTGTCTGCTCTTTTAACAATTAAAGGTATTATTCTTTTGTTAAGCGTTTTTGCATAGTTTAATTCAAAATTACACCTGTCTGAGATAAGAGATTCAGGAGAAATAAGATATAGAAAGTTATCTGCTTGTTCAATTGCATTTTTTATTACTTTTCTAATTTTATCATTATCCTCAACAAGGTCTTCATTTCTTATCCAAATAGTAAAGCTGTTTTTCATCAGCTCATTACCGATTAGCACAGCAATATCATAATCTGCAGGTTCATTACAGATGAATACTTCCGTCATGCCGAGTTTGGCATATTTCTCACTCTCACATATAAATTCAGATTGCAGTGCTACAGCATCACAAGGGGGGATATCATTGTCGAAAGTAGTTTTTAGCCAAGCTTCTGCCTCAATGCGATCTTCTTCCATCAAAAGAGATTCGGACCTTTTTTGATTTCTGCTCCAAAACAAAGCTTTATTAAGTAGATGTGTATGCATACTCACATATTCAGCATGCTGATCGAGCGTATCTAGCAGCCCCAATAATGAGTTGTGAAAATTGTCTAGGCCTTCTCTAAAGAAAATCCAGTTGAGTTTTTTAATTTCAGGATGCGCCTTTGTGAGGGTAAAGGTATCTGGCTCTTCAAACAAAACCGGAATAATTCTTTTTCCCTGCTTAAGTGCATGTTTTATTTCAATTAAGCAGTATTCTGATAGAATTGATTCTGGTGAGATTATAAAGATAAAGTTATGAGATAGGTTAATTCCGCTTTCAATTTCGTGGAGAAAGTCAACTGCCAGTGGTATGTTTTCCTGATCAAACCATACCTCAAGGTCTTCTTCCATTAGGTGATGATAAAGCTTTTTAGCGAAATCAAGGTTTTGTCTGGAATAGGAAATAAATACATCATTTATCTTGAAAGACCTATCGGGCATCTATCTCAAAAAGTTTTAAAGGCACTATATTAATGCCCTAGTATCGGTTAGGTAAAAAAAATATTTATAAAAACGGATTTATAGGCTATCTAATATCTGAATATAATGCTATTTAAAATAAAATTATTTGTTGATACACAGATATTTAACTTCTTTTTAATTGATTTAGACTGTTTGCATATAATAAGGCAATATGCTAAACAGCATTAAAAAATACTATCAAAATCTAATAAAATTTGAGCTTAAATTTGAAAACTTTTATAAGATTTGAAGTCTGAAAAATTTAGGTTCTTAAAATAATAAAACAGAAAAAAATGATTAGATTTGTTATGCATGCATAATATTAATGTTATTGCTACATAAGATAACTTAATTTAAAAGTTTCTAACCAACACATAAATATGAATTTTGAATTTACCGAAGAACAACTAGCGGTAAGAGATGCTGCTAGAGAGTTCGCACAAAAAGAGTTATTACCAGGAGTAATCGAGAGAGACAACGAGCAGCGATTTCCTATGGAACAAGTGAAAATGATGGGAGAGTTAGGTTTCTTAGGAATGATGGTAGACCCTAAATATGGCGGAGGAGGAATGGATACGGTTTCATATGTACTGGCGATGGAAGAAATCTCTAAGATTGATGCATCTGCCTCAGTTTGTATGTCGGTTAATAATTCTCTGGTTTGTTGGGGTATTGAGAAATATGGCACTGAAGCGCAGAAACAAAAATATCTGACCAAATTAGCAAGTGGAGAGATTTGGGGAGCATTTTGCCTTTCGGAGCCAGAAGCCGGAAGCGATGCTACATCGCAAAGAACTACTGCTGAAGATAAAGGCGACCATTATCTTTTAAATGGAAATAAAAACTGGATAACCAATGGTTCTACAGCTTCTGTTTATTTGGTTTTTGCGCAAACAGACAGAGAGAAGAAACACAAAGGGATTAACTGTTTAATAGTTGAGAAAGACCAAGACGGATTTGTAGTTGGCAAGAAAGAAGATAAACTGGGGATAAGAGGTTCTGATACACATTCTTTAGGTTTTACAGATGTAATTGTTCCAAAAGAAAATAGACTTGGTACAGAAGGAGAAGGATTTACAATAGCCATGAAAACGCTAAATGGAGGAAGAATTGGTATCGCCTCGCAAGCTTTGGGTATTGCTTCTGGAGCTTATGAACTTGCAATTAATTACTCTAAAGAGCGAAAGGCATTTGGTAAAGAAATAAGCCAGCATCAAGGAATTGCATTTAAATTGGCTGAAATGGCAACAAAGATTGAGGCTTCTAGGCTACTATGTTTACAAGCAGCTCAGCTAAAAGATAAAAAGAAGGATTTCTCTTTACAAAGTGCCATGGCAAAACTTTATGCATCTGAAACAGCAATGTATACAACTATTGAGGCTGTACAGATTCATGGTGGATATGGTTTTGTTAAAGAATACCATGTTGAGAGACTGATGAGAGATGCTAAGATTACCCAAATTTATGAGGGTACCTCAGAAATACAGAAAATAGTGATTTCCAGAGCTTTGCTTAAGGAATAATTAATAATTATAAATAAAATCTTAGAACCTGTTACTCATTTTGTGACAGTTTTTTTTTAAATTTAATCTTAGATAAATTTACTTAAACTCTATTTGTAATCCGGATTTAGTAGAATGAAAGGAATGCACGTAAAAGATGAATCTTTGTATATCTTGGAGCAAATAACAGATCTATTAAATTTGATTAATAATGATCAATATGTTAAAGTTACAGAGAGTTTAACTGGAAACTATATTGGTAGGCACATTCAGCACGTGATTGAGTTTTATGATGTTTTTGTAAACTGCTATTATACTGGCACAGTAGATTACTATTCTAAAAAACACGATAAAAGTATTGGCAAAGATCGGGAGAGAGCTATTGAGAAAGTTCACCTAATAAAAGAAGGGATAAAAGAAATTACTTCTGATTTTGCTATTACCATGTGTATGACGCATCCGGTTTTTGGATTTAAAAGAGATTTTGTGCCTTCAAGTGTTAAGAGAGAGTTGAGATTTAATTTAGAACATGCAATTAATCATCTTTTAATCATTAAAAGGGCAATAAAAGCCTCTTTTCCGGAAATTGAATTGCCAGATAATTTTGGTGACTTAAAGAAAATGGACGTTTCTAATATTTCATCAGCCTAGACGAGTTTGGTCTCCAAGTCTATAATGATCTTATCTTTAATCACAATCTCAGATTTTAACCTGCCAATTTCATTTTCTAGATGAGATTTCTCTTGTTCTAAAACAGCAATAGTTTCTTTTTTAACTCTTTCTTTTTCAAAGTTAGTTAAAGCCTCGTCCAAGATACTTTTTAAATCGTCTTTATCCCATGGTTTGGTTATATACCTGTAAACTCTACCTGAGTTGATAGCTGCAATAATTGCTTGTACATCGCTAAAGCCAGTAAGTATCATTCTCACAGCATCAGGATAGTCAGGTAATATTTTGGTAAGAAACTCCACGCCACTCATCTTAGGCATGCGTTGGTCTGTTACAATCAGATGAATCTCGTTTTCAGTAAGAATATCAATACCTTCTTCGACAGTTACCGCTATAAACACATTGTAGTGTCTTCGGAATGCTGTTTTAAAAATTCTCAGATTGCTTTCTTCGTCATCAACATAAAGCACATTGTATTTTTTCTCTTCCATCGAAGTTGTGTTAAAAGCTATATTTCTTTACTGAAAATGTAAACGAATGTAAATATAAATATTACTATAATGCAATATTTTTTGATAAAATGGCCAATTTGCTTTGGCAAAATACAAATAAAGAGAGATTGCACTATAGCAACCTCTCTTCTATAATTAATTATTGTTATATCAATAAATTAGCCCTGGCAAGAAATGCAATCAGGATCGTCCAATGAACAGGCATTACCTTGTTTTATTGCTTCAATCTGCTGTTGTTCAGTAGTTAAAACTTTGGTGTTCACTGGTTCGGTTTCAGCAGTGTCGGGCTTTTTCAATTTTTCAGTATCAACAGTAAACTTAATAGCATCTCTAGCAGCTTTAGTTCTAAGGTAATACATACCTGTTTTTAACCCTTTTTTCCAAGCATAAAAATGCATGGATGTGAGTTTTCCGAAGCTGGTGTCTTGCATAAAGATATTTAAACTCTGACTCTGGCAAATAAAAGCACCTCTATCCGCAGCCATATCTATAATGTTCTTTTGGCTAATTTCCCAAGTAGTTTTATACAGGTCTTTAATACTTTGAGGTACATCTAGTTCTTGCACAGATCCATTAGCAGCGATGAGTGCATTTTTCATTTCATCGTTCCAATAGCCTTGCTCTACTAAATCGCGAAGTAGGTGTTTGTTTACAATAATAAATTCACCAGAAAGCACTCTTCTTGTGTATATATTTGAAGTGTATGGTTCGAAACACTCATTATTGCCAAGTATCTGAGATGTAGAAGCGGTTGGCATTGGTGCTAATAGCAAAGAGTTACGAACACCATGTTTTTTTACTTCTTGTTTAAGCGATGTCCAATCCCATCTGTAAGAAGGATTTACACCCCACATATCAAACTGGAATATTCCTTTTGAAACCGGTGAACCTGCGATTGATGTATAAGCTCCATCTTTAATGGCAAGGTCTTTTGAAGCCGTCATGGCAGCAAAATACATGGTTTCGAATATATCTTTATTTAACTGTTTGGCTTCAATGGAATCGAAAGGTAATTTCAGCATTAAAAATGCATCAGCCAAACCTTGTACACCCAAACCTATAGGTCTGTGTTTCTTATTTGAATTTTCTGCTTCAGGTACAGGGTAGAAGTTTCTGTCGATTATCTTATTCAGGTTTTTAGTAACTACATAAGTTACCTCAAAAAGCTTTTGATGGTCGAACTGATCATCAATCACGAATCTAGGTAGAGACAAAGAGGCGAGGTTACAAACAGCTACTTCGTCTTTAGAAGTAAACTCCATAATCTCAGTACAAAGATTACTAGATTTGATGGTGCCTAGGTTTTTCTGATTAGATTTCTTGTTAGCTGCATCCTTATACAACATGTATGGTGTACCTGTTTCTGTTTGTGCTTCTAGTATGGCAAACCATAGATCTTGTGCTTTCACCACCTTTCTTGCTCTACCTTCTCTCTCGTATTTTGCATATAGTTTTTCAAACTCATCGCCAAAAGAGTCATACAAGCCTGGGGCTTCATTCGGATCAAATAAAGACCAGTCTTCGTTTTGTTCTACTCTCTTCATAAAAAGGTCTGGAGTCCATAAAGCGTAGAACAAGTCACGCGCTCTTAGTTCTTCTTTGCCATGGTTTTTCTTTAAATCGAGAAATTCGAAAATATCTGAATGCCAAGGTTCTAAATAAATAGCAAATGCACCTTTGCGTTTTCCTCCTCCTTGATCTACATAGCGAGCAGTATCATTAAAAACCCTGAGCATTGGAATTATCCCATTAGAATTGCCATTGGTTCCTTTTATATATGAACCAGTTGCTCTTACATTATGAATGCTTAGACCTATGCCTCCGGCAGATTGTGATATTAATGCACATTGCTTTAATGTATCATAGATTCCACCAATACTGTCGTCTTTCATGGTTAGCAGAAAACATGAAGAAAGTTGAGGTTTTGGTGTAGCTGCATTAAATAGGGTAGGAGTGGCATGGATAAACCATTTTTCAGACATTAAGTTGTAAGTCTCAATGGCAGCTTCAATATCATCCATATGAATGCCAACAGCTACACGCATGAGCATATGTTGAGGGCGTTCTACAACTTTGCCATTTACTTTAAGCAAATAAGATCGCTCTAAGGTTTTAAACCCGAAATAATCAAAATTATAGTCTCGATTGTATATGATTGACTCATCGAGTTTTGCCGCATTTTTCCTAATTACTTCATAAGCTTCTTTGGAGATCATAGGGGCATTTTCTCCATTTGCTGGATCTATATAGGTGTAAAGTCTTTTCATGGTGTTTGAAAAAGACTTACTGGTAACTTTATGTAAATTAGAAATTGCAATTCTAGCAGCCAGTTGTGCATAGTCTGGATGGGTAGTAGCCAAAGTTGCAGCGGTTTCTGCAGCAAGGTTGTCTAACTCTATAGTAGTTACCCCATCATACAACCCATTAATTACCTTTTTTGCTATTTCTATAGGACTGATATACCGTTGGTCTAGGCTGTAACATAGCTTTTCAATTCTGGCGGTAATCTTGTCAAATTTTACGCTTTCTCTGCGTCCGTCTCTTTTAATTACATACATTTCTGCTAACCGTTAAAAGGATGATGAATTTGAAATTAAAAATATCTGGCCTGTTCAGCCTCAATGTTAGTATGAGTTAAAGCTGTTAATCATTAAAAATTCATGAAAAATGGAATCGTTATGTAGCCCTTGATTTCTTTTCTTTAGATTGTTCTATAGACTCTGCTATAGCGCTCGTTATTTCTTCAATAGTTGCATCTTCTGAAAACTGAAGTGGCTTTTTAAATTTTACTTGCAGTGTTGAACCTCGTTTTTTAAAGAATAATCCTTTTTTGTCGAATGCTCTTCTGAAACCGTCAATCACGATAGGCACTACAATCGGGTTGTAGTGTTTTATAATGTTGGCAGTTCCTTTTCTTATTGGAGCATATGGACTTGTAGTACCCTGTGGAAAGTTTACAACCCAGCCATGATCTAATGCTTTTTTAATTTTTTCGGGTGCACTTCTATCAGCACCTCTACTTACATTTTGACCTTTGGCTCTCCATGATCTTCTAACTGTAACTGCTCCAGCGTAAGAGAATATCTTTGGTATTAACCCACTCTCTTTCATGGTTTCTTCTGCTGCTACATAGTAAGTATTTACTCTCGGGATAAGCATATAAAGAGGAATGCCTATGGTATTTCTAAACTTCCACTTTACACTACAAAAAATATGATAGAGTGCAATTACATCTGCATAGTAAGTCTGATGATTGGATATAAATAATACATTTTTGCTGGGTAAATCGCTCAGATATTCTGTGCCTTCTACCTTTAGTTTATTTACAATATTTATTCGGCCATATGTGAATGTTGCCAGTACCCCAATTAATATTCTTTTAAAGATGAGAATATTACCAAAAGGGTCTTTCTTAATGATTTTAACTTTTAGATTACCTTTCTTAATCTTTGGAATTTTATGGAGCTTCACCTTAGTCTGTTTTGTAAAAAAAACAAGTAGGAAAATACACTTATTCCTAATTGAATGTACTTAAAATAAAAAAAATAAACTGTAGTTCATAAAGTTTTTGCATTTAAGAGCATAGCTTATTTTATTCTGTTTAGAAATCTTCGTCTAAAGAAAACTTCTTTCCGTCATTAGTATCTTTTGGTGTATTTACCCCAGCTTTTTGATATTCAGAAACTCTCTTTTCAAAGAAGTTGGTTTTACCTTGTAGTGAAATCATTTCCATAAAATCGAATGGATTGCTAGAATTATAGTGCTTCTGGCAACCCAAAGAAACGAGTAGTCTGTCTGCTACAAACTCAATGTATTGGTTCATGAGTTCTGCATTCATGCCAATTAGTTTTACTGGAAGGGCATCGGTTACAAATTCTTGTTCGATTGTAACAGCATCTGTAATGATTTCTAAAATACGTTCTTCTGATAATTTGTTTTTTAGATACTTGGCGTAAAGTAGGCAGGCAAAATCGCAGTGCATTCCTTCGTCTCGAGAAATCAATTCATTAGAAAAACTTAAACCCGGCATTAATCCTCTTTTCTTTAACCAAAAGATAGAGCAAAAACTACCTGAAAAAAAGATACCTTCTACTGCAGCAAAAGCAATGAGTCTTTCAGCGAAACTATCACTTTCAATCCACTTTAAAGCCCAGCTACCTTTCTTACCCACACATGGAACAGTTTCAAGTGCATTAAACAACTTGTCTTTTTCTGCCGAATCTTTAATATATGTATCAATTAATAAGGAGTAAGTTTCTGAATGGATGTTTTCCATCATCACTTGGAAGCCATAAAAGCATTTAGCTTCGGGTATCTGAACCTCAGCCATAAAATTGATAACAAGATTTTCATTTACTATACCATCGCTTGCAGCAAAAAAAGCAAGCACGTGAGAAATGAAATGGCGTTCTCCATCATTTAATTTTTCCCAATCGCTTAAATCTTGTTGAAGATCAATTTCTTCGGCAGTCCAGAAACTAGCTTCAGACTGTTTGTACATTTCCCAAATATCGTTGTGTTTGATCGGGAATAATACAAATCGGTTTTTTACTTCTTGTAAAAGTGGTTCATCAGTAACTGATGCTCTCATAGCTCAAAATACGGGTTAACAGTTTCCTTAAAAAAATACATAGTTGAATAAGTTTACATAAAATAGAAACCCATTCCATATAATAGACATGTAGTGCCCTACTGTTTACCTGTAAATAAAATCAGAATTGTTCTTGAGGTTAATAGTAATGAATCTGGTAAAAAATGATTCTAGTTGAGTTTGTTTGTGTTTTTCTTTCTAAGCAAGCATTACAAATATAGAAAGGCGTTTTAAAATTCAAAATCAGTCATAACCGTTCAAAAACGCTTAAAAATGTCATAATAAAGCTATTTATTCTTGATTATTAGCAGGTTAGGGAAATGCTTCTAATGAATTAATTGAAACAAAAAAAAGTTTAAAATAGCGCAATTAATCTTTCATATTGTTGCTTTAGAGGCATTTTTAGAAAAGCTAAAAAAAAACATTTAAATTTATGCTCGAAAATATAGCAGAAAGATTGTGATTATTTACGTATTCTTATATTTTTGCAACCTCAAAAAATAAAATTTGAAAAGATGTACGCAATAGTAGAAATAGCCGGGCAACAATTTAAAGTAGAGAAAGACAAATTTATCTATACTCACAGACTAGGTGATGATGAAGGTGCAGATGTTGAGTTTGGCAATGTATTGTTAGTAGATAATGGTGATAGCATAGATGTAGGAGCTCCTAGCGTTGCTGGTGCAACAATAAAAGGTAAAGTATTAGAACACGTTCAAGGTGATAAAGTAATCGTTTTCAAAAAGAAGAGAAGAAAAGGTTACAAGAAAAAGAACGGACATAGACAACAATTTACAAAAGTTTTAATCGAAGATATTCAAATTTAAAATCTCATGGCACACAAGAAAGGAGCGGGTAGCTCACGAAACGGAAGAGAGTCGGAAAGTAAACGACTTGGCGTTAAGGTATTCGGTGGCCAATCTGTAAAGGCCGGAAATATCATTGTTAGACAAAGAGGTACTAAACACCACCTAGGCCAAAACGTTGGCATAGGTAAGGACCATACTATCTTTTCATTAGTAGATGGTACTGTAGCTTTCAAGAAAGGATTTAAGAAAAGATCTTATGTATCAGTTATTCCTGCTGGTGCAACTGCTGAATAATTTAAATTAGGTATTCAGAGAATTTCTTTTTGTAAAACCCTGCTGGTAATTCAAATTACGGGCAGGGTTTTATTTTCGGGAAATTTTAAGTGATCTGATTGTTTTTAAGGAAACCTCTCGCGCTCACTTATACTGAATATACTTTAGTTTAAACTTTCTAAAACATTAAAATCTGCGTTTATTCAAAGATTTTGAGAAGCATTAAAAGTTAATAGTTGTGAACAGGTACAATAAAGAATTGCTGTTTTAATTACGTCTGTTGCTTGTTAAAAAGTACAATATAACAATTTCTTGTACCAAAAAAATTACATCATTATTTGAGATAAAAAAATGATGTATTCTGTTAAATGAGCTAACGCATTCATTTTATTTTGTTGTTGTTGCAACTATTGCTAAAAGTAGTATATTTTAATAGTGAGTGAGGGTGGAAGTTAGCAAAAATGCTACCATAAAATTTTTAGAAAAAAAAGTTAAAAATCTCATTGATGAGGTAAGTAGCTGATAATCAATTAATTGCCAAGCTGTATTGCTTTATTTAAACCTTTGGTTATCAGTTAGTTATTAAAAAGTTAACCTTGCTAAAAATTAAAATTTGGACCAAAATCGATTTTTATTCTATCGATTTTTTTAGCAGATTTGCATTCACCTGAAAGATAAAATCAGACAAGATTTCCGACGATCTTCTAAGCAAAACAAAAAAATTAAATGTCTTTTTTGTTGATGAACTTACATTGCAAAATTTAAAGATTTTGTATGATTATTCATTTCACTACAAAATTTTAAAAATGTGTTGAATCAGATGGTTAAGAATTGTCAGGCGATTTGGAAAAACTGCCTAGAGATAATTAAGGAGGAGGTTCCGGAGCAAAGCTTTAAAACTTGGTTTGCTCCTATTAAACCAGTCAAACTTCAGGATAATGTACTTACAATAGAAGTACCTACTCCATTCTTTTACGAATGGTTGGAGGAACACTATGTATATATACTTAAGAGAGCTATAGATGCTGAGTTAGGACCTTCAGGCAAGCTGGAATATTCCATAGTAGTAGATAAAGGAGATGCAAACCATCAACCATTTACACTTAATGTAAGAAACAGTAAACCTGCTGGAAATAAACCAGTGATCAGTACACATCAAAGTGGAGGAGCACAAAATAATCCATTTCCGCCAAGTCCAAATTCTGGTGGAAATGCAAATAGTAGCTCTTCTGGTAATTATACAAGTGGAGCTAATAAGATAAAGCCTATTAGCAGCCCTTTTGAGTTGCCTGATACTGATCCTGCTCAGTTTGACACCCAACTTAATCCCGTATATACTTTCGATAATTATATCGAAGGTGATTGTAACAGATTAGCTCGATCTGCAGGTATGGCTATTGCTAAAAAGCCCGGTTTTACGGCTTTTAACCCATTAGTTGTATATGGCGGAGTTGGTTTAGGTAAAACACACTTAACTCAAGCTATAGGCAATGAGATTAAGGCTAACTTCCCTGAAAAGCTGGTTTTGTATGTAACATCAGATCAGTTTACAACGCAGTTTATCGAAGCACTTAAAAACAATAATGTTCAGAATTTTACTAATTTCTATCTAAAGGTAGATGTTCTTATTATAGACGATATTCAGTTTTTAGCAGGAAAAGAAAAAACTCAAGAAAACTTCTTCCACATATTCAATAGATTGCACCAGAGCGGTAGGCAAATTATTATGACCTCAGATTGTCCTCCAAGAAGCTTACAGGGCCTTCAGGAGCGTTTATTGTCGAGGTTTAAATGGGGATTAACTGCAGATATTCAAATTCCAGATTATGAGACAAGAGTTGCCATTGTGCAAACTAAAATGTCTAACGAAGGAGTAGAAGTACCTAATGAAGTAATTGATTATCTAGCAAGAAATGTAGATTCTAATATTAGAGAGCTAGAAGGTGTATTAATTTCTTTGATTGCCAATGCATCTTTTATGAGAAAAGATATTGATTTAGAGTTGGCGAAAACCACGCTTCTGAACATATTTAGAACTACAGAAAAAGAAATTACTATTGAATTTATACAACAGGTAGTTGCCGATTACTTTAAGCTATCTGTAGAGGAACTGAAATCAAAAACTAGAAAAAAAGATATTGCTAGTGCCAGACAGATTGCCATGTATTTTTCTCAGCAATATACAGATATGCCGCTAAAAATGATTGGTGATAGATTTGGAGGTAGAGACCACAGTACTGTAGTACATGCAAGCAAAACAGTTATTAAGAAAAATGATAACGATGCGATCTACAGAAAAATAATTAATGAATTAACAGAAATGATGCAGGTAGGTAAATAAGGGCGAATTTATTATTAGGTATTGAAAAAAAATATTGTATAACAAGACTCACAACGGCATTTCCTTAAAGAATATACTGAGTTAAAGAAAAGCAGTTCTAAACAGAACTGCTTTTTTATTTGTTTTCAACTTTCCGAGACATTTGGATTTAGAGAAGGCATTACTAAATTGCTTTCATTAAAAAATATAGCTTATGAAGCACATCTTGTATCAGTTTATTTTTCTAGTATTCATTATAGAATCTGTAACAGCACAGGATAGCACATCATACATCCCCCAGCAAATTGATTCAGTTAAAAACGGACCATGGCTTGTATATGACGACCAAGGAAGTTTGTTGCTAGAAACCAATTATGTAGATGATAAGGTAAATGGTGCCTGGAAAGAATATACAAATGGGCAACTGGTACTATCTGCAAATTTTGTTGATGGTGTGGAAGAAGGACCTTGGTTGGAGTTTTATCCAGATGGCACTAAAATGATTGAAGGGAATTATAAAAATGGGAAAATTCATGGTGCGTGGAAAACCTATTTCGAAAATGGAGAGGTAGAAAGTGTAGTAAATTATGTGGGAGGTGTTGAAAACGGCTTGTCATACTATTATCATCCAAATGGGCAACTTGAATCATCAGTATTTTACTTAGTTGGCAAAGAAGAAGGACCTTACG
This sequence comes from Chondrinema litorale, assembly GCF_026250525.1. Classification (GTDB taxonomy): domain Bacteria; phylum Bacteroidota; class Bacteroidia; order Cytophagales; family Flammeovirgaceae; genus Chondrinema; species Chondrinema litorale. The sequence goes on along the minus strand of NZ_CP111043.1, from coordinate 985,959 downwards.
AAGAGTATTATTCTGATGGAAAAGTAGCTGTAAAAGGTAGGTATTACGATAGCTTGCCAGATAGCATGTGGGTACAATACCATCCTAATGGTAACTTAGAAACACAGGCGTTTTATTTAACCGGAAATCTCAATGGAGAAGTGTCTTATTATTACGAAAATGGCCAATTGCAGCAAAAAGAGTTTTGGCAAGATTCACTTCTTTTGGATGTTGGAGATTACTTTCTCGAAAATGGTAAGAAGCTAAAGGGCGGAAATATAAAAAAAGGGAATGGTACTCGCTTGCTTTACTATGAAGATGGCATATTAGAAAGTGAAATAGAATTGCTGAATGGAAAAGCGGAAGGTATATCTACATTATATGATCGTTTAGGAGTAAAAGAAGCAGAAGTAAACTTTAAAAATGGCAAAGAGCACGGCACTTATTTCGATTTTAGACCAGATGGAAGTATTGAAGCCAAAGGGATTTTTGTGAATGGTATACAGGAAGGTCCCTACTTTGAATTTGGAGAAGACACCAGTACTGTTTTAGTACAAGGATTTTATAAAAATAATGAGCCAGATAGCATTTGGGCATTTTATAACGAAGAGTCTTATCTTACAGAATTAGGCTTCTTTGATGAGGGAGTTCGCAATGATGCCTGGGAAGAATATGACGAGTATGGCAACCTTTCGGCAGAAGGGAATTATTATTTTGGCGAAAAAGACAGCATTTGGAAGGAATATTATCCTTCTGGGCAGTTGTATGCTATAGGTGAGTATGTGGATGGACAAAAACATGGTGTTTGGCAGTTTTTTCAAGAAGATGCGACTATCTCGGCATTGGTTACTTATTTAGCTGGAATAGAAAATGGAGTAAAAAAACTTTTTGATACAGATGCTGTTGGAAATGTGTATAAGGAAGAAGAAGGTTTAATGAATCGGGGAAAAGAAGAGGGGAGTTGGAAAACTTATCATCCATCAGGTGAAATTGAGAGTATTGGAGCCTATATAAATGGAAACGAAGATGGCGAGTGGCAATATTTCCATGCGGATGGAACGGAGATGGAAACAGAAACTTGGGATAACGGACAGCTTTTAAAAGTAAGCATGTTTGTAGATGTAAAAGGGAAGCAGCATAGCGCTGGTAATCTAAATGCAGGAAACGGATTAAGAATATCTTATTTCCCTAATGGAGAGAGACAGTCTGAAGGTGATTATGTAAATGGATTGCCACAAGGTTTATGGAAGTACTATCATGACAATAAGAAAGATGCGGGTGAGGGAATATTTAAAGAAGGCTTAAAAGAAGGGGCATGGAAATATTATCATACAAATGGTAAATTAGATGCATCTGGTGAATATCTGCATGATGAGATGGTTGGAGAATGGAAATTCTTTAATGAAAAGGGGAAATACTCGCATAGCGAAGATTTTGGGGAATATCTAGGTGAAATTGATAATTTAAAAGAAGAGAATTAAATATAGAATGTTTTAACTTTATATCTTGTAATCTGGCAAACTGAAACTAACAATCAACAATGAGAAAGCGACTATCACAAATTTTTAGCATCAATCCGGATGAGACTTGGTTTGTGCAGTCCTTCTTTTTCCATCATATGTTTCAGGGCTTTGGTTTAGCCGTTTTCTTTACAACAGCCACAGTTATATTTCTTGCTAGATTTTCAACTCAAAATCTACCGTTAGTCTACGTATTGTCTTCTGCCTTTATGCTTTTAGGCGGGCAACTATATTCTAACCTTCAGCAATATATCTCGCTCGAAAGGTTAATGCAAGGTATCGTATTGCTCATTGCTGTTTCGGTAATAGTCTTTCTGGGTGGAGTAGGAGATTACGATTACATATGGTATGTGTTTTTGCTGGTGATTGGTTATCGGGTTATATACCTTTTTTCAAGTTTCGAGTCTTGGGCACTAGCAACTATATTGTTTCAATCTCGATCTACACAGCAGAGTTTAGGTTGGCTTACTATCGGTGATCTTCCCGGAATGATTATCGGGTATTTTTCAGTGCCTATTTTATTAAGTTGGAGTAGTGCACAGGATTTAATGTTATTCTCGGCATTATCATTTGTAGCCTCTTGGTTTTTTCTTAGAAGAATAATTAAGAAAGATGCCTACAAGCAAATTTATGAAGAGAATAAAGAAAGCCGTATTGAAGTACTAAAGACAGGCCCAGCAGTTACTAGATTTTTAAGTAACAGATCAATTATTGAATTATCCATTCTTACAATAATTGTAATAATACTCACCATTTGGTTAGACTTTGCATTGCTAAGTAACTTACAAGAGTATTTTTATACAGAGAAATCACTTGCATGGATTATCGGAATTTTATTCGGCCTCATTAGTGTATTATCATTTGTGGCTAAAATGATTTTTTCCAGAAGAGTAATAAGTGAGATAGGTATAAAAAGATCATTGTTTGTGTTGCCACTTATTATGTTGGTTTTAGGTGTGGCGCTTTTTGTTCCAGAATGGCTACCATTCTATAGTACATACAACTTCTTACCTCATCTAATTTTCATGACGCTGATTTTTACATCACTGCGTTATGCACTGCACCGACCAGTGTTTTATACCTTACTTCAGCCTTTGGTAGCTAGGTTTAAATTTCAGGGTTATAATTTGATGAAGGGTGTAGTTGAACCATTGGCAGTTGGTTTAGCAGGTGGATTTCTATTTTTATTTCGTGATGTAGATTCAATTATAGACGATAACCAAATTACTTGGCTAATAAATGGTACAATTGCTTTATGGATCATCAACATTATTATTTATAACCGAAGTTATCTGGGTATTCTTAAAACAGCAGTAGATGTTAGAACCATAAAAGGCTCTGAACTGGTAATACAGGATAAGAAAATTCTCGAAGTACTTGAAACCAAGTTAGAAACTGGTAAGTCTGAAGAGGTGATCTATTCAATAGAGTTTTTGCAAAAGTTTGATATAGATAACCTGTATCAAAAACTGCATTCTATTATCAAGCATCCATCCGACGAAGTTAAGATTCATGCGATCAATAAGATTGAAGAGCTAGAACTAAAAGACTTTGAAGAGGATATGTTGGATATTATCGAAAACGATGATTCTGCCAATGTAAGGGCAGCAGCTATTAGAGCAGCTTGTTCGCTGAATCATGGTTTGGTAAGTCGCTTTAAAGATTTAGAACTAAGTAATGATGAGGCCATCTGTAGGGCAACTTTGTTTTGCATGTATCAATATGGTACAGAAGAGGAAAAAACACGTGCTGAGGCTGCTATAAGAAAGTTCTCAATGTCTGATAGTGAGTCCGAAAATATATTGTCTATCCATATTATTGGAGAGTTAAAAGATCAAAGCTTTTCACCAATCATTCAAAAGTTTCTACAACATCAAACTTGTGAGGTTACTAAAAGTGCCATTGAAGCAGCAGGAAAGTTAACCGATGAAACTTTTATTCCGATCTTGTTGGAGATGGTGGAAAAAAACAACTTCCATAACGAAGCTCTAAGAACACTGGCAATGTATAAAGAAGCTGTATTGCCATATTTAAAAGAAGCTTTTGGTGAAGCAAGCAGTTCAAAAGGGGTATATTTTATTAGGTTATGCAGGCTGTGTGGAAAAATTGGAGGGTCTGAAGCATTTGAGATTTTGTGGTGGGTAACTACCTATGATTGGATCGAGCTACAGTCTGAAGCTTATACCGCATTGCAGTCTGCTGGTTATGATGCTGTAAGTCACGATCATGTTTTTTATGTGTCTGATAGAATGGAAGTGCTGTTTAAAAGAGTTTTTTGGCTCTACACAGCATTAGAGATAATTATAGGCAAAGCAGGTTTTGAGTTATTAAAAGAAGCTTTAGAAAAAGAGCTTTCTTTAAGGGTAAAACACGCCAAAATGCTGGTGTCGTTTCTATTTACCAAAGACCACGAAAAATACAAAATGATTATGGGAGCTATGGCTTCTATAGAGAAACATGAGAAATTAAAATCTTATGAAGTACTCAATAAAATGCTGCCTAATTCAACTGTAGAAAAGATTTCTATTTTGTTTGATAACTCTGTACTCAACAATAAAATCATCAGGTTTTCTAGGTTTTACAACCATAATCTACTCGATGAAATTACAGTAGTTTTAATGATTTTATTGGGGACTAAAAGAGGTAGTAATTTTACTCGTTGGACACAAGCAACCGCATTATATACTTTATCTGGCTACTTTTATCCTAGTTTGCTCAAAGCTTTTAATCCCTATTTAACTGGAGATGATAAGCTCCTAAAACAGGCGGCTGTACATACCGTAAAGCAGTTTTGTCAAGATAGATTATTTACCTACGAAGAAATTTTTGCCGATGTGATGCCACCCGAACACATCACAAATGTAATTACTTATATGAAAGATCAAGATGAATCATTACTCGAAATTGAAAAAATAATCATTTTAAAGAGTACCAGTATTTTTTCTGAAACACCAGAAAGTGTGCTTTCTGATATTGCTTCAATTTTAAAAGAAGTGAGTATTTCTGAAGGTGATGAAATATTTAAAAAAGGCGATCCGGGTGATTGTATGTACATTATTTACGAAGGACAGGTAAAAATTCACATCGGAAATTACTTGCTCAATACTTTGATAAATAGGGACTTTTTTGGCGATTTAGGTTTATTAGACTCTAATCCACGTTCGGCTTCTGCCACAGCAGAAAAGGATACCTTACTCTTAAGACTAGACCAAGATGCTTTTTATGATTTAATGTCGCAAAGGCCAGAAGTTGCTCAGGGTATTTTACAAGTATTGTGTAATCGTATTAGAACTCAAGATGCCTTGATTACAGATATGCGTAAGAAATTTAAAGACGAAATTACGATTGGTAGTACCTTCAATTAAAATAAAAAAGCTCTGACTTAACAGAGCTTTTAATGTTCTTTTCTTTATTTGAGATTTACTGTATAAGGCCAACCAGTAAATTGTTTGGCTCCGGTTTTTGTAACATCTACATTTCTCGGCCAACATTCAAAAGTTACAGTCTTATCTTTTTTATTAAACCTTATTAGTCCATAACCAGCACCATTAGAATCTCCATCCGGATTGGCATAAGCATAAACAGAAATCTTGTTGTGGAAACCATCTAAAAAGTTTCCAGACCAAGGTAGCTCGTTAGTGAGTGGTTTGGTGTTTTTAAGTTCTTCTTCAGTTGGCCACCACCAACGGCTATAATAGTTATTTACACTCGCAGGAACTACAAATGCCCAAGGGCCATCTTCAAACTCTTCTATACCGTGTTTAATAATTGTTGCCAAATGTTGATCGCCACCAATATGTACCGCATTGGCTTCTCTAATTAATTCTAAAGCTTTATTTCTGCCTTTTTGTGGCCATCCGTTAGAATCTAAATCTGCAAACAATCGGTTGTCTTTACTGCCATGTAAATGTGCTCCACCGCAAAAACCAGTTTGTGAGAGAACAACCTTCATCGAGACATCTTCTTGTTGCCCAGCCCAATCTTTTAGGAAAAGCAATTGCCTGTCTCCCAATAATTTTAATCCATCAACATCAATAGTTGCTGGGTCGTAATTCGGATTGTTTATATGATCGGGTCTTGGACCTTGCTGAGGTATCTTTCCTTCTGGACCAGACTTAAATTTTCTATCTTCTATAATGGCAAAATCAACTCCTCCTAAAACATAATTGGTATAATATACACCAATGCCCTGTTTAACCGGAGTTGGATCGTAAGGGTCCGGCAAGTTTGAGGTTTGTGCCCTTTCTGCCATTTTTACATATTCGTGATGATAATAATAGCCACCATCTGAGCCAGTAGGTTTGTTAGAAATTTTACCACTTTCGCCCCATAGGTTAGGGTGACCCACATCATGGTCGTCAGGGATGGAAATACAAGGTCTGTTTCTAAAGGTTTCTTTAAACTGCAAGCCAAATTTTAACCAAGCAGCAGTATGTTCTGTGTGATCGTACGACTGATCACCAGCAAAAAACATTAGGTCGGGATTTTGGTAATTGATATTGCTTACATAATTCTCTCTCATGCCTCTATCCTGATTGGAATTGCACGAAAGTGCCGCCAATGATATTTCGTCTTTATCAATAGGGTCTTTTCTTATAAGGCCTTCAAAATAAGCTTTTTTGCCATGTCTTATTCTGTAGGAAATGTCTTTGGTGTCGTCCCAGTTTTCTACTCTAAAAACTGCTGCCCAACCTAAGTCTTTTACTTTTTGCTTTTGTATTTCTTTCCAAGAATCACCTTCTTTTATTTCTAGTCTTACTTCTCTAGTTTCATTAGGGTATAAGGGATAAAGCTGAGCCGTAAGTTTTAAAATATTGTTGGCAACTGTATAAAGTCCAAATGCAACTACTTTGTCTCTATCGACTTTTAGATCGATAATTTCTGTGGTTTTTCTATTCCACCAGTCATTGGTAGAAAGTGTATCTACTTTGGTGAATGGTGCTTTTACTGGTACATCTGCAAGGGTGAATTTGTCAAGTTGTTGAACTTTGCAGGAGAAGAGTATTAAAGTTGAAAAAATGATTACAAAGCGAGGTTTCATTTTGTTATGGTTAGTTTCTTTTCATATTAGATTCTTCTAATTTATAATGAAGCGATATGAAATCCACTTTAAAACCTCTAAAATTTAATTATTTTTTGGTATTGTATCTTAGAGGGTTTTAAATGTTAATGAAAGTCCTTTGTTAAAAATTAAATACTAGAAGAAAGATACACCCACTTTAGATGTAGTTTAAGCTATAATAAGATAAATATGTGCCTTTAGTCTACTCCTTCTTACAATCTTCTACTCTTCTTGTGTCGATTATCTGAGTAATTAGCCAACCTTTTTCATCATCTTTAAAAAGCTGAAATGCATTTACTCCACAATGGCTGAATTTTTCACCTGCATAAAAATCGTACTCTGTCCATACAGAAGCCATTGCTCCATCTATTTTTACATCGTAGCTTAAGATTCGTTCATCCCACACAATGTCGTGAGGAGTGCCAATGGCTTTTAAAAAATTGGCTATAGTCTCGTTGCGTAATACTGTTTTTCCAGTTTTGGTAGAAACTGTTTGCAACCTAGAAGATGCATGAAAAACCTGACTCACCATAGAACTATCACCAGCGCGCATTCCATTAAAAAGTGTCTCAATACATTCAATTACAGCCTTTTCTTCATCATTGGGGTTATCAACAGCTTTTAGTGTAGAGGTGGGTACTAAAAGTAAAAGCAGTAAAAATGTAGTTTTCAGATTTCTCATGTCTTTATTTTTATTTAATTTTCCTCAAATTCTATAATTAATAAAATTCTCCAAAATATTTTTTGATGAGTGGTATAATGGAACAATACTTTATTGAAAATGACAAGTTGAAAGTTGGTATAAACCTGAAAGGGGCGGAGCTAGCAAGTATTTATGGGAAACAATCAGAAAAGGAATACATGTGGCAGGCTGATCCGGAGTTTTGGGGAAGGCATTCTTGTATTTTATTTCCAATTGTTGGTAAGCTAATTGGCGATACATATACCTTAGATGGCAAAAGCTATGAGCTAAAACAACATGGTTTTGTGCGCAATAGAATGTTTGAAGTAAAAAAACAGGAAGCAGATAATATCACTTTTAGCTATAGCAGCACAGAAGAAGACAAAGCGATTTACCCTTATGAGTTTGTTGTAAATATGATTTACACAATTGAGGGTGATACAGTTTCTGTGGCTTACGAAGTAGAAAACACAAATGCTACTGAGATGTATTTCTCTATTGGCGGCCATCCAGGTTTTAATTGCCCATTGGAAGAAGGAGAGAAAAGATCAGATTATTCTGTGGTTTTCGATCAGGTAGAAACAGCGGAAAGCTATACACTAAATGATGATGGCTTTTTTGATGGCAAAACTAAAAAGGTATTTGGCGACTCGCCAGCCATACAGATTAAAGACGATTTGTTTGATGATGATGCTTTGGTTTTTAAAGACCTAAAATCAACAGTGGTTTCTTTGGTAAACAAAGCTGGTAAGAAGATTCTAAGCTTCGATTATTCGGGTTTCCCTTACTTAGGAATATGGTCTCAAAACAGAGAATCTCCTTTTGTATGTATTGAACCTTGGTGTGGCATGGCAGACAATGCTGCTGGGCAAGACGATTTTAAAAACAAAGAAGGTGTGCAACCACTAGAAGCAGGAAAAACCTTTACTTGCGAACACAAAGTAAGTATTTTCCAGAGCTAAGGTTTTATCTAACTCCACCCGTATGAACGGCAATAATGGTTTGTCCTTCTTTAAAATAATCTTTCTTAATTAAGTCAAAAAGCCCATAAAGCATTTTACCAGTATAGATAAATTCTAAAGGTATTTTGTGGGCTTTTTCAAACTGTTTCATAAACTCAAGCAGCTCAGGCTTAGATTTGGCATAACCGCCAAAGTGGTAATCTGTAATAATATCCCAGTTGTCGAAGTCTTTTCCGCAATAGCCTTTTACCAAATTACCCACATCATCTTTTAGAAATTCACCTCCTTTTAAAGCAGAAAAGCCTAAAGCTTTGTGTTTCCCATTTAGACCAGTAATAATACCAGAGATGGTTCCGCCAGTACCACTTGCACAGCAGATGTAGTCAAAATCTATATCATCGATTTCATCTACAATTTCTTCGCAGCCTTGTACAGCCAACATATTGGTTCCACCTTCAGGTACTAAATAAAACTTACCAAACCTTTCTTTAAATTCGCCAATAAGTTCTGGGTTGTATTTATCTCTGTAAGCAGTGCGCGAAATGTAATACAGACGCATTCCAGATTTTTGGGCAAATTCTAATACAGGGTTTAAAGGCAATGTTTTCTCTCCTCTAATTATACCTATTGTTTTAAAGCCGAAAAGCTTGCCCGCTGCTGCCAAAGCATATATGTGATTAGAGTAAGCGCCTCCAAAAGATAGAAGTGTATCGTGTTTTTGTTTCTGAGCTTCTTGTAAATTATATTTCAGCTTTCTCCATTTGTTACCAGAAACAGTGGGGTGTATGAGATCGTCACGTTTTACATAAAGCGTGAGTTTCTTTTCATCGAGTAGTGGCGAACTGATTTTTTCAAGCAGTGTTTTGTTAATGCTAAGTTTCAAGAGTTTGTTTGTTTAATGGTTACAATACAATTATGAAGTCGATGTTTCTCTTTATGAAACTCGTTGAGTTTTAAAGACACTAATTAACGGATTTTTTTAGCTTTTTTACATGACTATTGTCTCTTTTTGGTGCCGAATGAAGGTTAATAAGCATCAATTTTTTTCTTCGCAATTTCTATTTTTAATACTAATATTTGTATTAATGATGGCAGCTTGCAAAAAAAGAGTAGAATTACCAGAGTATGCATTTATTGCTCCATCTGATTCACTCATTAATTATTCAGGCCGATTTTATTTTTCTGAAGATTCTTTGTCTGCCAAATTCGCTTGGACTGGCTCAACAATTAAAGCAACTTTTAGGGGTACATCTTGTAAGTTGATGTTACAAGATCATGTGTTTATAAAAGATGGCTATGGCGAACCTCAGGCAAATTATTTCTATGTTTTTATAGATGAACAATTTCCGCAATTGTTGCGTGCCGAACCAGACAGTATTTTATATACAGTAGCTCAAAACCTGCCAGATACTACGCATACCATCGAAATTTTTAGGCGAACAGAAGGAGCAACAGGCAGCACAGAGTTTTTAGGTTTTAGGTTAGATTTAGGCAAAAATCTGGTAACGCCACCAAGTTTCCCTTCGAGAAAGATAGAGTTTATTGGCAACTCTATTACCTGTGGTTATGGTAATGAAGGAGATAGTGCCAAATGTAAATATACCTCCTTAACTCAAAACGGCTACATGACATACAGCGCCATTACAGCCAGAAAACTAAATGCAGAATACAGAGCAGTGGCTTATTCTGGTATGGGTATTTATAGAAATTACAGCGATGCGATTAGATATACCATGACAGAAATGTACGATATGGTATATCCACAAAACGACAGTATCTGTTGGGATTTTACTCAATGGCAACCAGATGTGGTGGTAATAAATTTAGGCACAAACGATTTTGCCAGAAGTAATCCAGAAAGGAAGTATTTTGTGGAAAGCTATTTTAATCTTTTAGAGAAAATAAGAGCATACTATCCGGCTGCCAGTATTTTTTGTTTGGAAAGTCCGATGATTTCCGACTATTACCCTGCAAGAAGAAAGGCCAGAACTACTTCGACCAATTACATTGTAGAAGCCATTAGGTTAATGAAAGAGAAAGGTGAGCAGAATATTGAGTTTTATGCATTAAAAGAGCAAACTTCAAGAGTATTGGGTTGCGATTTCCATCCTAATGTGGAGCAGCATAAACAAAATGCCGAAGAACTCACTGCTTTTATTAGAGAAAAAATGGGTTGGGATTTGGTATTATAAGCAGTATTTCGGAAACTTTTTAACAACCATCATTCGGGTGAAATACACAAAAAAAGCCCGAATATGTGACATATCCGGGCATTCAATTAAAGGAGAACTATTTAATTATTAAAAGTGGAACATCTATATGATAAACCATTTGAGTAGTTAAACTTTCATCAAATAGTTTAGTAAAAAAACTCTTAGATTTAGTGATAACTGTAAGCAATCCAATTTTATTTTTCTTACAGTAATTTACCAGTCCGTCTTCTACATTTTTATGATAGATGTAATCGAACGAGTGCGATACTTCTTCGAGCATGTTATGTATTTTTATAACATCTTTAAACTCTTTAGGATATTGATCTTTTGAGTTAGATGAAACAAAAATGATATTGACGGTAGCATTGTAAACTTTTGCTAGGTAAGGCAAAACTTTAAAATTATCGTAATTTCGCTTTTGGTTAAAATCGCATGCTACACCAATTTTTTTAATTTTTGAAATATCAGTGTCTTCTGGTAAAACCAAAACCGGGCAATCTACTTTGCCTACAACTTTAGCAGCATTGCTACCCCATAATTCTTCGAATCCATGAGCACCTTTTGTACCCATTAAGATTAAATCTACATTATATTTTTCTACTGCCTTAGCAATACTGTCAGAAGCTTTTCCCAGACTTTTATGACATGTAAAAGAAACATCTTTAAGGTCTGGTATAATAGTTTCCAGTTCTTTAAATCTGGAATCAATACCTCTTATGCGTTTTTTCATCAAAGAAGTTTCAACTTCAGGTTCTACCTCTACAGGTACCAAAGGCCTATGGTAGGCATGGAAAAGTATGAGATGAGCTCCACTTCTTCTTGCCAAATCTTTAGCCTGCCTTACAGCATGTGTTGATATATGAGTGAAATCAACAGGGATCAAGATATTGTTAAGTGGTAACATCGTTAAAATAATTTTCAGTTAAAAAATAGATATTTGACGTATTTACCAGTTTTTCTCTCTTTAATTTTGAGAGTCTGTTTAATTATAGAAAGTTACATAAGATACAGCCTAATCATTATGATGAAAATTATAGCATTATATGATGCTGGTCAGTATAAATTAGTTGAGGGTTAACTGGTATTATTTTAAAAAATTAGCTGGCTTAAAGCTGGCGAGGAATCAATTTTTTGAACGTGATTTGTATATTTAGGTTCTCATTTTAATAAATGAATTACTACCTTCCTATTTACAGCACTTATAATTTAGCTACTAGCAATCTTTTTTCAAAAGTAGGAGCTTAAAGAATTATTTTTATTTATCCATATCTCACAGACTTTTGTGAAAACATTCATCCATTGATTTATAAACACTTTAATTAAAAATTAAATTTACAATGATCAAAAACTTTTATACACTTTTGCTGGCTGTAGTTTTTTTTGTTGCAAGCTGTAGTGAATCTGTAAACCAGACAGTGCTGGAAGACAAACCAGTTAAAGGAGTAATCGGTAGTAATGGCATGGTAGTTACAGCACATCCATTAGCTTCTCAAGTTGGATTGGATATTTTAAAACAAGGAGGAACCGCATTTGATGCTGCCATTGCAGTACAATATGCATTAGCAGTAGTATTACCTAAAGCCGGAAATATTGGTGGAGGCGGTTTTATGGTTTATCGTACTGCCGAAGGCGAAACTGGTGCACTCGATTTTAGAGAAAAAGCTCCGGGTAAAGGCCATAAAGATATGTATCTCGATGCCGATAAAAATGTAATTGATACCTTGAGTAAAAAAGGACATTTAGCTGTTGGTGTACCAGGAACAGTTGCCGGAATGGATGAAGCCTTTAACAAATTAGGTACTTTGCCTTTCGAAAAACTCATACAACCTTCTATTGATTTGGCGAAAAATGGCTTTATACTTACCGAATACGAAGCTAGTTTGCTAAACCGTTTTCAGAAATCTTTTAGAGAAATTAATACGCACGAAATCTATTTGCTCCAAGACGAAGACTATGTAGAAGGAGATTCTATTTACCATAAAGACCTTGCACTAACACTAGAAAGAATAAGAGATAATGGCAAAGATGGTTTCTACAAAGGTGAAACAGCAGATTTGATTGAGAAAGAAATGAAAAAAGGTGGGGGAATTATTTCGAAAGAAGACCTCGCCAGTTACGAAGCTAAATGGAGAGATCCTATTGAAGTAACTTACAAAGACGATTATAAGATCATTTCTATGCCTCCTTCTTCGAGTGGTGGAGTGGCTTTAGCTCAGTTAATGCTTGGTAGCGAAAGCTACGATTTTAAAGGAATGGGCTTGCTTTCGGCTAAAAGTATTCACCTAATGACAGAGCTGCAAAGAAGAGTGTATGCAGATAGATCTACGCACTTAGGTGATATGGATTATTACGATGTACCAGTAGAAATGCTTATTGATAGAAACTATTTGGCTGAGCGTTTTAGTACTATTTCTATGGATACTGCTACACCATCGCAAGAAGTAAAAGCGGGTTCTGTAGAAGCAATTGAAAGTTTTGAAACTACTCATTTCTCAATTGTAGATAAACAAGGTAATGCAGTTTCTATCACAACTACACTTAATAGCTATTATGGTTGCAAAGTAATGGTAGAAGGAGCTGGTTTCTTTTTAAATAATGAAATGGATGACTTTAGTGTAAAACCCGGAGTAGCAAACCAATTTGGTTTAGTAGGTGCAGAGGCTAACTCTATCCAACCCGGAAAACGTATGTTAAGTAGTATGACACCTACCATTGTAGAAAAAGATGGTAAATTATTTATGGTAGTTGGAACTCCCGGAGGTTCAACCATTATTACCAATGTATACCAAGTGGTCTTATATGCAATTGAACATGATTTAACCATGCAAGAAGCTGTAGATGCTAAAAAAATGCACTCGCAGTGGTTACCAGACCGAGTAATTGTAGAAGCAGGCATTGACAGTCTGACTTTGGATACATTGAAGTTGATGGGGCATGAGATTAGAGAAATTCAACAAATTGGAAGAATTGAAGCGATTATGGTGCAGGAAGATGGTTCGTTCGAAGGAGCAGCAGATGTTACCAGAACAGGAGATGCTACTGCGCTAGGTTATTAATAAAAATTAAACAACATGTGGAATCAGGATTTATACCAACAGACTATCTTATTTGTGGCTGAAGCACACAAAGAGCAAAAAGTACCGGGAACAGATTTGCCGTATCTGGTGCATTTGAGCAATGTTTGCATGGAGATTATGGCAGCTTTACATTACGATAGTAATGGGGTAAATCCTGATGTTTGCATGCTTTGTGCCTTACTGCACGATTCAGTAGAAGATACTGATGTAACAGCACAAATGGTAAAAGATAAATATGGTGATGCAGTAGCTACTGGAGTTGCTGTACTTACCAAAAATGAAAGTTTACCTAAGCCAGAACGAATGCCAGATAGTTTGGCAAGAATTAAAGCTGCTGGTAAAGCAGCAGGTATGGTTAAAATGGCAGACAGAATTGTAAACCTCCAAGCTCCGCCAGCTTATTGGCCAGATAGAAAGATTAAAGTCTATCAAGAAGAAGCCCGCCTCATCCACTCCGAGCTTAATCAATTCCACCAATCCCTCGCAGAGAGGCTAGCTAAAAAAATTGAAGATTATGGGGTTTATGTGAAGTAATCAACCTCTATAAAACAACTTAACATGAACCATTCACAAAGATTAGCATTAGCCAAAAGGGCTTTGTGGGGTACTTCTATTGGCGATGCTTTTGGTGAAAGTTTCTTTGGCGATAGAAATGAAATGATTCATCATATTGAGCAAAGAACCATACCTCAAACATCTTGGGAGTTTACAGATGATACAGTTATGGCAATTGCTGTTTTTGAGCAGTTAGAGAAGCATCAAACAATTATACAAGACGATTTAGCACTTCAATTTTCTTTAAATCACGATAAAGATGTAAATAGAGGATATGGAGCGACAGCCAGAAGAATTTTAAGAGAGATTGGTGAAGGAGCAGACTGGAAAGTGCTTTCTCAAAGTGTATTTGAGGGAATGGGTTCTCTAGGGAATGGAGCTTCTATGAGGGTATGTTCGATTGGTGCCTATTTTTTCGATGATCTAGAAAAAGTAAAAGATTTGGCAGCAAAATCTGCCGAAGTTACACATACTCACTTAGAAGGAATAACCGGAGCAATAGCTGTAGCCGTTGCTACTGCATTAGCCACCCAATTTAGAGTTGAAGGCAAATCAATAAGTCCAGAAGAGTTCATAAAGAAGGTTTTAAAAGAGTTGCCAGACTCTGATACAAAATCCAAAATAAACAAGTCGCTTTCTGTTGCTTATAGTTACAATATCGAGTCTGTAGCTGCTATACTTGGCAATGGAATTAAAATTTCAGCACCAGATACTGTCCCATTTGCTATATGGTGTGCTGCTTGGAATCTCGCAAACTATGAAGAAGCTTTATGGAAAGCGGTTTCAATTTTAGGTGATAGAGATACCATTTGTGCCATTGTTGGCGGCATTACGATAATGTCTGCAAAAGATTATAGTATTTCCAAAACATGGAGCAATGCTGTAGAAGATTTTGAAAAGAGCATTTTCAGAAATTAATATAACCCATAATTATATTTTTTGGTCAATATTCTTTTAGTTCCGATTATTCGATATTAAACTGGCTTATTTACTTTTAAAGTTTTGTTGGTTATAATTTAAGTGTATGAAAAAAACTCCAGTAATATTCGATCACGATGGTAATGCAGATGATTTTATTTCTTTGATCTTAGTTTTGGCTATGCAGCATGTCGATTTAAAAGGGATAAGTATTACTCCAGCAGATTGTTATATCGAAAATGCTTTAGAAACCACTCAGAAACTCCTAATAAAAGCAGGTAGAATAGATATAGAAATTGGTTTAGGAAACCATTACGGCATCAATGCATTTCCTGCAAATTGGAGAGCAAATCCGAAAATATTAAATGCATTTCCTTCTCTTATTCTTATTGATACAGATGCAGATCAGTCTCATTTTGTAGATGGTAAAACCCTTTTTGTAAATAAACTAAAGGAAGCTGATGAGCCTGTGACAATCTTACTTACAGGGCCATGTTCAAATCTGTTATTGGCTTTAGAAGAAGAACCTGCATTAGCCGATAAGATTGAGGCTGTAGTTTGGATGGCAGGAGCTTTTGATGTGCCGGGTAATGTGGTAACCTATAACCACGATGGCACTGCCGAATGGAATATATTCTGGGATCCGGTATCAGCAAATAAGCTATTAAAATATAATCTGTCAATGGTTTTTATCCCTTTGGATGTAACAAATCAGGTTGCTGTAACCACTGATTTTTTAAAGGAATTGGCGAGGCATGCAGATCATTTTTGGGCTAATTTGGCAGCACAATTCTGGGCAACTACATTAGATACGGTACCTGCTTATGCTTATACTTATTATATGTGGGATGCGCTTGCTACGAGTTATTTAGAAATTCCAGAAGCTTTTACATTAGAAGAAATAGAGACAGATATTATACCTACTGGACCAAGTGCCGGCAGAACCATAGAAAGTAAAGGTTCAGGGCTTAAAATTAAAGTTGCCAAGCAGGTAGATAAAACATTTTTCTTTGATTACCTGATAAAGACATTTACAAATGCGAAGAGTGTTTAAATATACTTTGCACACAACTTAAAAAGCCAATTGGATTAAAGAATAGCAGAAATGGAAGATTTGAATAAATATGTTTCGATTTACAAAAAGCAATTAGACGAAGGGAACATCCAAAAGGCATATACGGGAATTGTAAAGTATGTAATGAACTTGAAAACTGTCTTTAAAAAAGACCACTCAGACAAGTTTTCAGTAGGGAATATTTTACAAGGTTATATGGACTACACCTACTTTTATTTTTCAAATGCATATTTAGAAAAGTATAAATTGAAGCTTGGTCTTGTGCTAAACCATCAAGATATGCGGTTCGAAATATGGCTTTTAGGTCGCACTGTTGATGTTCAGAAGAAATACTGGGAATTACTTAAAACATCAAAGTGGAATAAGGGTAGGGAAGAGATGCCTAAATATTCAATTCTAGAAGGTATTTTGGTGGATAATCCAGACTTCAATAATCTAGAACAGCTAACTAAAGAAATTGAAAATAGAACAATTCAGGTTTCAGACGAAATATTAAGCGAATTGAAAACAATCAATTGATAATTATCACTTGAAAACTCTATCGTCAAACAAAGCTACTCATCTTTTCTCCTTCCTAATAAGTTGATATGGAGTAGCTTCTTGCATCAACTTAAACCTCTATTATATCCACATCAACAAATTAATAATCTTTTACCACTTTTTACAGGCTTAATTTGCTGGAAGTTAAGGATTTGTAAATGGGGTTTTATCATTCTGTTTATGATGATTTTACTACTTTTTAATGATGCTCCATCCTCATAATTTTATAGTTATGAAAAGCGAAATCGGGATTTATCTTAAAGATGAAATCAACTGTGTAGAGTGGGAAAGGGTAGAAAATGGAGCATGCTTAAAAAATTATATTTTGCCTTTTATAGAAAAGGGGAGTAGGCATTTTATCTCTAATTCCGAACATGAAATGGCTCTGGCTATAGTAAATGGCAAAGCTTTTCCACTCACAATTGGCAATCTAAAATCTAAGTCTTCTTGCTATCTGGTTTCGTTTCTTTCTCAGTATTTCGATTATGCACAAGAAGAGGTTTTAGAGAATGATAAATACACTGCCAACCAAAAAAGAATCGCCAGATTTGTGGTTCCCATATTCCGGTTTTTGGGAAATTTATCTGGAATGGAGAAGGTTGTTTTTATCAATAATTACATTCTTTCTACTAGTTTATACCCCGATACTTCTGAGCTAAATCTAGTTGAGTTTTTAAAGAAGTTAGAAGAAAAATTCCCTCAACATGCATTGGTTTTTAGGTCTGTAAACGATCGTACAGAAAAAGTACTACTAAAAGAATTAGAAGTGCTAGAAGGTAAAACTTTGGCTTGTCGGCAGCTTTACATGCTCGATCCAAAATTAGGAAAATACAAGAAGAAGCGCCCTTTTGTAATGGATTCTAAACTTTGGGCAAAAACAACTGATTTGGAGTGGATTAAAGTTGTTGCATTTACTAAAGAAGAAAAAGCAGCGGCCATTCACTTTTATAAAAACCTCTATATAGAAAAATATTCTTCGTTAAATCCACATTATACAGAAGATTATCTAGATATTGCACTAAAAGGTAAAGTCTTAGATTTTTATTTGCTGAAAGATAAAGAAACTGCTGAAGTGAAAGCTGTGCAGGCGGTGGCTACTAGAAACAATGTAATTACAACACCATTTATCGGTTACGATCAATCTGCCCCAAAAGAAAAAGGTTTGTACAGATTAATGAATGTGCAATTAACACAATTGGCAGTAGAAAATAATGCTGTTTTAAATATGAGTAGCGGCGCATCTAAGTTTAAAGTATCTAGAGGAGGCGAACCTTGTTTTGAGTATCATGTCGTTTTTGATGCACATTTGAAGTGGAGCAGAAAGTGGATATGGAGTTTACTTCACTACTTTTCTGAAAAATTTGTAAAGTCTTCTATGAAAAAAATGGAAGTTTAAAAGAAATACACATGCCGGTTTTTGAAGGAATTAAATATGGCTTAGTATTAATGATGATTATCGGCCCTTCATTTTTCTATTTGTTGAGAGTGGGAATAATGAAAGGTTTTAGGAGTGCAGCGGGCTTTGCCTTAGGAATTCTTCTAACAGATGCATTTTTTATATTCGCTATATTTTTTGGTTTGTCTGAGCTATTAAAGAACATTGAAGTACAGACGGTTTCTAGCATTATAGCAGGTGCCATTATGTTTTATCTGGGTTATAGCTATCTAGTTAATATGGGCAAAGAAGAAAACTTAAAAGACAAGGAAGAAACCAATAGTAATATCAATCTGGGAATTACAGGCTATGTGCTAAAGGGAATGGCAATTAATGGTTTAAATCCATTTACAGTAATTATGTGGATTGCTGTGCTAGCTACTGTAATGACTAGAGAAGATTACTCAGATACGCAGTTTTTAATGTTTTTTGTGGGCTTATTGGGTACTGTTGTTTCTGCGGATATTGTGAAAGCTTACTTGGCACATCGCATCGCCAAGGTTTTAACAAATAATACTTTACAAATAATGAATAAGGTATTGGGAGTAATTTTTATAGGCTTAAGTCTGAGGTTTTTCTATTTTGCTTTTGTAAACTATAAAGTGTTGCTAGGATTAAAGTTTTAGCAAATAACCCATAGCAACATCTATTTACTTTTTATGATTTTTTATCTCTTTCAGATGAACGAGGGTTTTTATCAGACATATTTTCCACGTATAATGGCGGTTCAATATTTACATTCATATTTAATCTTTCATTTAGATATGAAGCAATCCACTTATTAATTTTTAAAACTGCCATTTTCTTTCTCAATCTTCCCTGATTATCTCTGTTCAAGATAGAAGGTAAAGTACTGGTCGTAATAATTTCATCAATAGCAGGGGTAGCAAGGTTCACTTTAGTTTCTTCTGAACTATGAAAGTGGGTGGTCATAAAGATTACCTTTCTTGGATTGTACTCTCTAAGTAATTTGCAGCAAGCAACGATAGTTCCTCCTGTTCTTACCATATCATCTAACACCACAATATCTCTATCTTTAATAAATGAAAGAGGATATTGAGAATGCTGTGCGACTGTCATATGTACTTTACGCTCACCAGTTCTAATTTTATCCATAATCACAATTGGCAGGTTTGTGCCATTAGCCCTGGCAACGCTACTTACAAAGTCTACAGCACCTTTATCTGGTGCAATAAGCACTGTGTTTGCTGGGTCTACAATACCAGAATTATGAATGTAATAATTGAATAAACTGTCTGGGAAAAGGTTTACGAAATTATTTTCACCAAAAATTTCAGTGTACTCGTGGTGGGTAGCAACACTGTGATTATGCACTGTTACAACCATATCTATACCAGAAGACTTTAATAGGGTAGCATACAGTCTGGCAGTAAACGGTTGCCCGTTAAATTTATATAAATCTGCCATCTCTCTTTCAAAGTTGGTTTTACCGTGACTTCTCTTAGGTCCTCTGTCTTGTGCAGAATAGAAAAGTTCTGGCTCAACCAAAATCACTTCTTTGGCATCATTATCTTTTGCCGCTCTGGCAATAATGAAATTACGCATTGCCAACTCGTTTCTAGAAACATGACCTCTGTGAACAGAAACTATAATTACAGTTTTACCCGCCAAAGTTGATCCTATTGTAGAATAATCATCTTCGTCGTGTGCTGTAAACCTTGGGCAGAACTCTGAGTTTGCAAATGTTTTGAGCATAATCAGGTCTGAAAAGTCCGTTTTCTGTTCTAAAAAGTCGGCAATATCAATAGCAAAATAGCTGTCTGATAAATTACCAACAACAATTACATCTTTGTTTTTTGTTAAAGAAGTTATATTTTTTGTGTCCACCACTAAAGGAATTTAATTCGATTAAAGTGCAAAGAAAATCCCCTTATAAAAGAATCCAAAAATATCCTTGTGAAAAGATTAAGAACTTAGAGGTATTAACTTTTTATAAGTATCATCCCAGCGATAATTGTTGTTTAATACCGCTCCTAAATAATATTGCTTATCTGAAATTTGTGTAAAATCTTTTTTACCCGATAAAATTTCTTTTCCAGTATTATTGATTGTAACACGTTCTTCTTCTATTTTGAGCAGAATACTTAAGTTATCTATCAAATGAAAATATTGTAAGTCTCCAAAACCCAAGGTGTTTTCAGAACGAAGCAGTTTACCAACCAACTGGTTTTTACTTAGCTTTTCATTAGATGCAAAAGTTAGAATTTTATGTTGGGCTTCAGACAAGCCATTTGTAGTTGATGGGAATCTTTTAAAATGTGCTTTAATAGCACTGTTTAGATAGGGAAAAGTATCTGGTGTATTTCTTCTAAGTAGTTGTTCTAATTTTTCAGGAGTACCAAAAGCATAAGCTTGCCAAACATTTTGTGCAAAAGTAATATCTGCTTGAGAGAGCTTTATCCTTCTTGCAAATAATTGAGGATAATCGTCTGGTTTATAATGCCCTAAAGTTTGTAAGCCTTTTTTACCTTCTTCAACTCCAGCACATACCAAGTATATGTTTGTATGTTTGCCTGCTAAATAGCTAAGTGTAGCCATCATATTTAACTGGCAAAACAAATCATACTCAAACCAAAGTGTAATATCTGCATCAGCAGAAATTTGAGTAATTCTTAATAGCTCACTTTTGCCATTTTCAAAGTCATTCAAATCTATACCATAAGTTTCATGTAAATACTTTGCTCTGGTATAAAAAAAAGCATCGCTCAATATCGGCTCGTTTACTGGACCTTCGCAAAGCATTTCTCTCCACGCAATTTTTACATGCGCATCAGAATTTAATGGAGAGTGCAGAAATGCTTCTTTGCTGCTATCTCCATTAAAAATATGGTACTGAATGGTGTTAGGCATCTATTTGGCAATAATGCTATTTTTACTCAAAAAGTGCAGAATTCCTGCTTTTACAAAAGCCGTAATTAATTTACTTGGGCTCTTGCTCTCAGAGTTTAATTGGGGTAAGTAAAGTGTTGACAGGTAAAAATGATTTAATGGTAACTCAACTATTTTAATATCACCATCTTCGTCTTTACCAGAAAATGTTAAGCCTGCTTCTTCTAGGTGTTGAATGGTTTCTTTCTTTACACCAAAAGAACAGTTGGTTTGATTAAAAGTAGAATCTTTTAAATAAATTCTCTCTGCTAAAGTACCAGAAGTAATTTTAACAGATACATTTTTATAGTCTGTAATATCATCATAGTAATCAAGATAAGATTCTTCATTATTATCTTGAATGATGTTTCTTACAAACTCAACAATAACAGATTTAAAGGCTGTTCCGGTTGCCAGTAATGGAATATCGCGCTTGCGTATTTCCTCTAAAAGACTGATGGCTTCATCAGTGAAATTTCCCGGGTCTGATATTAACCAGAACGCATTGTATTGATTAATTTCTTCTTCCTTTATAGCAGTTTCAGCAGTTATCCACGAGCTTCGATATGCAACTTCAAGATGTTCGAACGCTTCAAATAATGCTTTTTCAGCAGAAATATGGGGAAGATAATTTTCTCTGTAATGCCCGATGAACGCTATTTTTATTATATCTTCCATAACCTCATTACAATTAATTTTATCATTTTACTTATCACCTAACTAAAAGACTTATTTGTCTTTTTTCTTTTAGTGATAGGAGCTGATTCTATCTAAATCTAACAGGATTTATTGTTAAGACAAAGTTTTTCTCAGTATTTGTTTTGAAACAAATTTTTAGAGAAAAATGTGCATAAAAGAATGTTAATAAGCTTTATTGTGTCAATAGGAAGGTAAAAAAGGATACTTATAAGTTGATTTTAGATGAGAATGTTACCTGCTTATTTATGGTTATTTTATGATTTTTTTATCTTGTGAATACCCGTAAATCTTCACTAACAAAGCTTAATGGATAAATCTTTAATATAATAGAAGTGTATATTTGATAAGAAACTTACATTAAGCATTCGTGCCTAATACTTATTAATTAACTGAACTATAAACACTTCCAGATGAGACAGATTTTCTTTGCATTTATAATGCTTGCCTTCGTATGTAGCTCTTCAAAAATTTTTGCTCAAGACAATCCAAAAAACGAAATCCTTACAGAAATTAATTTGAAAACGTATTACTTCCAGCATTTGCAGGGAGGAGTAACTATTAATGAAGAAGGACTGCTCACTTTGAACGGAGTAAAGATGGATATTAAGAATTCTGAAATAGGGTATCAGTATTCTGACGAAGGAGATAGTTTTATTTACTTTTTAACTGTAGATGGAACTGAAAGCTATGAAGCTTGGAATAGTGGAGAATTATTATTTAAAACAAATAATGTGCTTCACATAATGAATTCGGATGATCAAGCAATGGAGATGGTCGTACTTTTTAACTTGTTAAAGTCTCTGTACGCGTCTTAAAAAAGAATAAGAAAAGGAATTAAGCCTTTCTTACCTTTTGGGTAAAAAAGGTCTTAATTCATTGCAATGTGCAATATAACTTTTTCGCTGGCGATGATGAGCAAACATGCAAATAATATTGCTCCTATTAATCTTACCATTATGGCTTTCATTGAAATTTTCATAGCGTTATGTGAATGAATTTTAGTTTTAATATTTATACGAATCTTACATCCTTACTGCTGCAAATCAGTTGCCATAAATTCAAACAAATTTCACAGAACGCATATTTCCTCTCTAAAAGCCTTCTGGAAGCGTTTTATTATTACCTCATTTTTTTTATTTAAAACTAATTAACAGTCAAACTGTAGAGCATTAACCACACTTTGTTGCTACAGTTGTTTATTAGTCTTTTCCCAATGCTTTTTTGTAGCTATCTAATGTTCTTTCTCTAGCCTCTTTATGGTCTACAATCGGTTCTGGATATTTATCTGTTCCAAACTCAGTAACCCATTTCTTTATGTACTTTTTATCCTTGTCAAACTTATCTGTTTGGGAGTAGGGGTTAAAAATTCTAAAATAAGGTTGGGCATCGGTGCCAGTTCCTGCTGCCCATTGCCAACCGCCATTATTGGCAGATAAATCGTAGTCTAATAACTTTTGAGCAAAGTAAGCCTCGCCCCATTTCCAGTCTATAAGTAAATGCTTTGTTAAAAAACTCGCTGTAATCATTCTTACTCTGTTATGCATAAAGCCAGTTTCGTTGAGTTCTCGCATGCCTGCATCGACTATTGGGTAACCGGTTTTACCTTTACACCAAGCCTCAAATTCTTTTTCGTTATTTCGCCACTTTAAAGCATCGTATTTTTTGTTAAAGTTTTGCTTAACCACATGGGGGAAATGGTCTAGAATCATCATATAAAAATCTCTCCATATGAGCTCGTTTAGCCAAGTATCGCTATGTCTTAAACCTCGCTGGGCTAAGTGTCTAATACTTACAGTGCCAAATCGCAAGTGTACACTTAGCCTACTTGTGCCTTTTATTGCTGGGTAATCTCTTTTGTCGGCATAAGCATTAAGCGTTTTGCTTTCAATCGACCTATCCGGAAATTCAGTTTCTATATCTTCAAAACCAATGTCTTTTAATGATGGAATTTTAAAAGGTTTGGTTTGATAGAAATTATTGAAATACTTTTCTGTAGGGTAGGAACGTACATAAAAATCACTCTTTTTTAGTTTGAGTTTTTCATGCCACTTTTTGCTATAAGGAGTAAATACAGTGTAAAGGCCGCCATCATTTTTTACAACTTCATCTTTTTCAAAAATACATTGGTCTTTAAATGTTTTAAAGGGGATGTCTTTTTTACTTAATAGTTTGCCTATCTCCTCATCTCTTTCTTTTGCGTAAGGTTCGTAGTCTCTGTTGGTGTATACTTCCGCAATGTCAAAATCTTTGAGCAAGTCTTCCCATACTTCTTTAGGTGTTCCATACTTTACCAATAAAGCAGATTTATTTTCTTGTAGTTTCTCATCTAATTTTTGAAGGTAATCGTGTATAAACACAAGCCTTTTATCTTGCTTATCCTCTAAGTCATCCAATATGTTTGTATCAAAAATGAATATTGGTAAAACAGGATAATCTGATTTGAGTGCATGGTAAAGTCCGGCATTATCTGCTAATCTTATATCTCTTCTATGCCAGAAAATGGAAATTTTCATATAAATTATTGAAACGGGTTCTAGTGTAAAACTTCTTTAAAAAGACAGTTGCAGTAATGTAAAATCTAAATGTGTAAATTTACTCCTACCTATTGTGCTATATCTTTTTAGAGGTCTGTTGAGTACAATTGTAAACTTTTGTCTATTAATTAAGTATTTAAATACTGTTACTATACACTAACACTATGTCTTTTTTGACAACCTAAATGTTTTTTTAATCTTTTTGTTTAGATGCACCAACCATTTTTTCTGCTAACTACATTGAAAAAAATCTTTTTTACGGATAAAAGAGCAGTACTTTGCTGTTTGCTTTTTCTCTTAACATTTAGCTCTAATCTATCTTTTGCTCAATCAAAAGCTGTATTTTTCTTTAATGACAAAGTCGGCTCTGCATTTACAATAAGTGATGCTGAAGAGTTTTTAACAGAAAGAGCAATTCTAAGAAGAGAAAAGCAGGGAATCAGTTTAAACGAGCGCGATTTGCCAGTGAGTAGTGTATATCTTGATTCTATGGTTGAGGCAGGAGCAACAGTTCTTTACACCACAAAATGGCTCAACGGGGTTTTGGTTGAAGTAGACGACGAAGCAGTTTTTGAAACTATCCAAAATTTCACCTTCATAAAAGAAAGTAATATAAACTTGGGTACTTTGAGTATTTCTTCATTTTCTTCGACTGAAGAAAAACATATTTCAACGGCTAACAAAAAACTTGAAACAGATTTGGATTATGGAAACTCCTATAACCAACTCGAAATGCTTGGAGTGCCTACCATGCATGCTATGGGATATAAAGGTGAGGGAATGTTGATTGCGGTGTTAGATGGTGGATTTAACAATGCAGATGAAATTACTGTATTTGATTCTCTTTTTATAAATGATCAAATTCTGAACACTTATGATTTTGTAGAAAGAGAAGAAAATGTATATGATGATCATAACCATGGAACGCAAGTACTTTCAACAATGGCAGGTAACACGCCTGGAAGTTTAATTGGTAGTGCTTACAAAGCTGATTACGTTTTACTTAGAAGTGAAGATGTATCTAATGAATCGAGATTGGAAGAATTTTACTGGCTTGTTGCAGCAGAATATGCAGATAGCATTGGTGCAGATATTATCAATTCATCGGTAGGGTATAATATATTTGATGATGAGCTTGATAATTATACACAGGACGATCTGGACGGAGAAACGGCATTCATTACAATTGCCGCAGATTTTGCAGCTTCTACAGGTATGTTTATAGTTTCTAGTGCTGGCAATGAGGGCAATGACCCTTGGGGTTCAATTACTCCTCCAGCAGATGGTGATTCTGTTTTAGCCGTAGGGGCAGTAAATTCAGTTCAGTCATATGCTGCTTTTTCCTCTGTTGGTCCCAGTGCTGATGGAAGAATAAAACCCGATGTTACTGCACAAGGTAGTTCAACTGTGGTAGGTAGCGGTTCTGGTAATATAACTTCTTCTAACGGTACTTCATTTTCAGCACCTATCATTGCAGGTTTAGCCGCTGGCATTTGGCAAGCAAGACCAGAATTAACCAATATGCAATTGTTAGATACCATCAAGTCAATTTCATCGCAATATGAAAACCCAGATAACGAGCTTGGTTATGGTGTACCAGATTTTAGAAGACTTTCCACAGTATTATCTGCTAGTGATCAAATAAATAGCTTCGAATTTCAGATGTATCCAATTCCATTTGCTACCTCATTACAAATTGCTTTACCTACAGAGCTAATTGGGAATGATGTTGAGGTG
Organism: Chondrinema litorale; assembly: GCF_026250525.1. Taxonomy (GTDB): domain Bacteria; phylum Bacteroidota; class Bacteroidia; order Cytophagales; family Flammeovirgaceae; genus Chondrinema; species Chondrinema litorale. The sequence continues at coordinate 960,082 of NZ_CP111043.1, read as the reverse complement.
AGAATTTATGATTTAATGGGGAAAATACTTTTTAAGAAAAATACAACCGTTACAGATAATTACCTCATTTTAAAAGAAAGTGAATTAATAAATATATCAAAAGGTATGATGATTTTGGGAGTTTCTGGAAATGTTGGCTCTGCCTATAGAAAGGTGATAAAAAACTAAATAGCAGATATTTTAAGGTTTAGGTTTTCTAATTTCGAGTACTATATTAATTTCACAATTCTTAAATATCTAAAACTTGGTATTTTAGAATAAATCTTATCTTTTCTATAAACAAGACACAAAGCATTTCATGCAAGAAAACCGAAAAGCCACTTTTCGGCCCATGTTCCGATTATTCAATTACCTTAAAAACTACAAGGGCTTACTCATCTTTGCTTCAGCTTCGAGCATTATTCACAAAATGTTTGATTTAATGCCGCCAATTATGGTAGGCTGGTCGGTAGATGTTCTGAACAAAGAATCTCCCAATTGGCTAATAGCCATGTCTGGCAATGATTTATTTATGCAGGCTGTTTTAATCTCATTGTTTTTTGTGTTGATTTTTGGTTTAGAAAGTCTCACAGAGTGGATGTTGAAAAACGGCTTTCTTAAGCTTGCTCAGCGAGTGCAGCACGATTTAAGAATGGATGCATATAGAAAAATGCAAGAGCGCGAAATCTCATATTTCGAATCTAACAGAACAGGCAACCTCATTGCCATGCTCAATGATGATATTAACCAGTTAGAGCGCTTTCTAAATGATAATGTGAATCAGATTCTCCAATTAATAACTCTGTTTGCCTTTTCAGGATTAGCATTGTTTGGTGTAGATTTTTGGATGGCGATTATTGGTATTATTCCAATTCCACTTATCGTATGGGGAAGTTTCATTTATCAGCGTATTATTTCACCAAAATATAAAAGGATAAGAGAAGCGGTAGGTGAGCTTAGCAGTCGATTAGAAAACAACATCTCTGGTATTGCTGTAATTAAAAGTTTTACCGCTGAAAAGTTTGAAGAAAAGCGAGTGGCAGATGCTTCTTTGGAATATAAGCAAGCAAACTATGCTGCTATTAAATACAATTCTCTCTACACACCAACTATTAGAATGTTAATTGCTCTGGGGCTTGCTGGTGGAATTCTTTTAGGTTCTTGGTACATACTTGAAGACATGGATAAAATAAGCGTGGGTGATATTGCTTTGTATGCATTAATGCTTCAGCGTTTGCTTTGGCCAGTTACAAGGATGGGGGCTATTTTCGATGAGTTTGAAAGAGCTAAAGCCAGTGCTAGAAGAATTTTTACTTTGATGGATACACCTTCTGAAGTTACAGAAAAAGCGAACGCCATTGATTTTGGTAAAGCAGCAGGAGAGATAACTTTTAATAATGTATCATTTTATTATACCGAAGGTATACCTGTGCTTAAAACGCTGAATGAGAAGCTAGAAGCTGGTAAAACAATTGGTATTGCAGGGCAGACAGGTGGAGGAAAAACTACACTTATCAAACTTTTACTGAGGTTATATGATGTAAAAGAAGGAGCCATTCTGCTTGATAATCATAATATCAAAGACCTTTCTTTCCATTGCTTAAGAAGCAACATTGCTTTGGTGAGTCAGGATGTTTATTTGTTTCATGGAACCATACTTGAAAATATTTCCTATGGAATGAATTTCTCAGAGGAAGCTATTATTTCAGCTTGCCGTAAAGCGCAGCTACACGATTTCATTATTTCTTTGCCTAAAGGGTACGATACTATTGTTGGCGAGAGAGGTATAAAATTATCAGGTGGTCAAAGGCAGAGAATTAGCATTGCCAGAGCAATTTTGAAAGATGCTCCGATTCTCATTTTAGATGAAGCAACTAGCTCTGTTGATACAGAAACCGAACGAGCTATCCAAGAAAATATTTATCAATTGGTAGCTGGTAAAACTGCTTTAATTATTGCACACAGACTCTCTACTATTAGACATGCAGATAAAATATTAGTTTTGAAGGAAGGTGAAATTATTGAAAGTGGTACACATGATACTTTGCTTGAGCAAAAAGGGCTCTATGCAGAATTGTGGAATGTACAGACTGGAATTGTTTTTAAAGAAGAAAATACCTGATGGAAAGTTACAGATTAGAAAGACTTATAGCACTAATTGAAGAGAACCATAGAATCTTATCTTCTCATAGTATAGATGAACCTGCCTGGGATACAATAAAAGGAACTGCTTACAAAGAGCAAGTAATTGAATGCTATAAAAGTTTAGGCGGACAGTTTAATGAGCCGTTTATTAAAGCAGAAAATTGGCAAATAGTTCTTGAAAACGATTTTATTATTCAGTTAGATGATGCTTTGCATTTTAATAGATATAGAATGCAAACACTGAGAAGTGAGATTTATACCAATTTGCCAGATTTTCCGATTGAGCCATACAGAAACTTTTGCAGAAAGAATGAAAGCGAGTGTGTAAAGGCTGGTTTGGCTGGTAACAATTGGACATCTTCATTTGCAGAAAAACAATTTGGTAGAGCAGAAGAACGAGGAGATTTTGCTAAAAATGGTTCACCTGCTTGGAAATTAAGAGCATACAGAGATTTTTTACAAGATGCCTCTGCCTTAGCTTTAAATAAGAAAATCTTTAGAATTTCTATTTTCCAACAAATGATGATAAACCGTCAATTATACAAAATTGGAGATATTCTTATGGGTGGGTCATCTGATCAGTTAAAATCTTTACAGAACTACATAGACAGAAAAATATCTTCATAAGAAGTAGCAATGGTATTTATTTCAGGTTTATTAGGATTGTATTTTATCGTTAAATCATCTTTACTCTCAAAAAGCATTCGTTGAACTTTGCCACGTTGAGTTGTGCCATTGTTAATATAGGTCTCACCAAAAAATGTCTCATTATTATAAGTAAAAGAGTATTTTACTTTGTATCCCTGTAATACGATTCGATTGCCATCTACAGTTTGATGCAAGGTACTATCAGGGGTAATAGAGACAATTCTGCCTGTAGTGGTTCCCGCAAGATTATCTGCCCGTGACTTTTGCAAAAACACGGGCAGTTCAAATAATAAATCTTGAGCAAGGAATGGAAATAACAGAAGCATGATAAGGTATCTAGACCAACCAGTATCAAAAATATTACTGTATTTCATCGCCAATTTCTTAACACTTTGAAATTAAAGGAATACAGTTTTTCCCGTTTTAAAAGCTTCATCAGCAGCCATTACGATTTTCAAGCTATTAACTGCATCATTTAAGTGAGCAGTAAGATCAAGGTTTTCTTGAATGGCTTTTAGGAAATATTCCTGTTCAAGATCGCATAGTCCCTGATGATCTGGTTCATCTTCTGTGCTAATATATTCATCCTGCTTTTCAAACTTTCTATCCGGCCCTAATTTGCCATGATGAAGTTTTAATGAATTTGTTTTTGAATGAAGGTCAATATCATCTGAGCTTCCTGTTTTTTCAACAATACTAACAGCACCTTTTGGTCCCATTACATCTTTCACAAAGAAAGCTGTTTCGCTAATCATTGGTCCCCAACCTGCTTCATACCATCCAACAGAACCATCTTCAAAAGTTACTTGTAAGTGCCCATAGTTATACATATCGTCAGCAACTTCATCAGTAAGCTTTGCACCAATAGCGTTTACACTTACTGGCTTTGATTCTGTCATCTGGCACATAACATCTACATAATGCACTCCACAGTCAACAATAGGAGACATAGATTTCATAAGGTTGAGATGAGTTGCCCATGTTTTGCCACTACTTTGTTGGTTTAGGTTCATTCTCATAACTAGCGGTTTTCCGAGAGTTTGAGCAGTTTCTATAAATTTCTTCCAAGCTGGGTGTACTCTTAAGATGTAACCAACTACCACTTTTTTATTTACTGAGAGAGCTTTGTCTACAATTTGTTGTGCTTGTTCTACAGTTAGGGCGAGAGGTTTTTCTACAAAAACATGAGCTCCTGCATTAAGACTTTTTATAACATAATCGGCATGCGTATCTGGGTAAGTGCTGATTGAAACGGCATCTGGTTTGGTAATTTCGAGGGCTTCTTCAAAGGAGTTATAGCCTGGTACACCACCTAATTCTTCGGTGAGTTCTTTTCTACTTTCTGGTGTTCTACTAACCAATCCTACAATCTCAAATTGAGGTATTTTATGGTACGCTCTTGCGTGTGAGGCACCCATATTACCACATCCTACTACTAATACTCTCAGTTTATTATCCATTGAAATTTTAATTATTTATGAGTTTAATGCAATTTAAATTGTACTAGTTAATTCATTAAAAAAGGGGGTATTTGAAATCCCTTGAAATTATATCAAAATAGTGTGACATCTTTTGTCAATTTGATAGATGTCGCCCTTAAAAATAGCAAAGAATTAAAATATTTTGCACTGGTTTGGAATTTGCATACATTAGTCAAATACCAATAAACAAAAAATAATAACTAATTGTAAAAACTTGCATATGAGAACACATGCAGAAGTAACTGCTGAATCAGATATTCAGCTAGTAAATCTAATTAATCAGCAAAAGTTTTCTGCTGTATCAGCTATCATCAAAGATGAAAACTATTCAGATGAATTAGTCTATCTCATTGAAAATGAAAGTAAAGATCTGGATCACGACCAGGCTTACTCATTTTGTACATTTATGCTTGGCAACCAAAAAAATGGTTCTTTATGGCATAAATTGTCTTACAAATCAGCAGATAATCTATCCAAAACAAAGCCTAACTACAAGTATAAGGCGCTAAACCATCTTTTAAAAGCTATCGAAAAGGATAATAGCGATTGGAAATTAAAAGAAGAAGCTCTTAGTTTCTATGAAGGTGGCATGTTACCAAAAGAATTTGGTAAAGCTTATGCTGAGATAGTTATTCGGATGGACCCAACCAACGAAAAAGCCTTAATGGTTCTGGAAAATGAATGGGACTTAAATTGAATTTTTGAAATATTTAGCAAGCCGGTTTCCAACGAGACCGGTTTTTTTTTGTCTTTTATAAAAAGTTATTGGTAAGATATTGACACCGTCTGAACCTATAGTGAAATTGACTGGTTTAAAAGCTTTAATATATTTACGTTTTAATCAATTTTTTAGAAATTGATTTTTGTACATTTATTTTATTCTGAATAATTATTGAGCTTTTACTAATTTTGCCTTCATGCAGCAAAAACTGAGATTATATAATACACTTAGTAGGGAGAAAGTTGTTTTTGAACCTATAAATCCTCCTTTTGTTGGGATGTATGTTTGTGGCCCGACAGTTTACAATAATGTACATCTTGGAAATGTACGCACATTTACTTCATTCGATATTCTTTTCAGATATTTGAAGCACCTAGGATATAAAGTTAGATATGTAAGAAACATAACTGATGTAGGTCATTTGGTGAACGATGCAGACGATGGTGAAGATAAAATAGGTAAAATAGCCAAGCTAGAAAACCTAGAGCCGATGGAGATTGTACAGCGGTATACTACAGATTTCCATGATGTAATGGCAAGAATCAATAATTTGCCTCCTAGTATAGAACCTACTGCAACGGGACATCTATTAGAGCAAATTTCTATGATTAAAGAATTGCTTGTAAAAGGAATGGCTTATGAGGTAAATGGCTCAGTGTATTTTAGTGTTAGAAAATATAACGATCAATATAAATACGGAGAACTATCTGGCAGAAATATAGATGAATTATTAGCTGGTAGTCGCGATTTAGATGGACAAGATGAAAAGCAAGAATCTTTTGATTTTGCTCTTTGGAAGCGAGCTACTGGTGGACATATTATGCGTTGGGATTCTCCATGGAGTACTGGCTTTCCAGGCTGGCACCTTGAGTGCTCTGTAATGAGCCATAAATATTTGGGTAAAACTTTTGACATCCACGGTGGTGGTTTAGATTTAAAATTTCCTCATCACGAATGTGAAATTGCCCAAGGAACTGCGGCAAATGGCGTACATCCAGTTAAATACTGGTTGCATGCAAATATGTTGACGATTAATGGGCAAAAAATGAGTAAGTCTTTAGGTAATAGCATATTACCTGACGAGCTTTTTACAGGTAATCATGAATTACTAGATCAAGCTTACTCTCCAATGACTTTGAGATTTGCCATGTTGCAGGCACATTATAGAAGTACAATGGATATTTCTAATGATGCATTGAAAGCAGCTTCTAAAGCATATAGGAAATTAATGAACGGTCTTAGAATTGCCAAAGATCTAAAGTATGATGAAAGTGCAACAGTAGACAAAAATGAAAAAGCAATTTCTCAGATAAACAGCATAGTAGATAGTATTTACAGAGGTTTAAATGATGACCTCAATACTGCTGTAGCTATTGCTGGTTTATTTAATATGCAAAAGAAACTGAATTCAATACATTTGGGGCAATTGCAACCAGAATCTTTGGATAAAGATACATTTGACCGTATGATATCAACTTTTACAACTATTTCGCACGATGTATTAGGTTTGGTAGAAGAAAAGCCTCAAAACCTCGAAAATGCAATTGATATTGTATTGGAAGATTACAAGACTGCTAAACAGGCAAAAGATTACGATAAAGTTGATGTGATTAGAGCGAAACTAAAAGAAATGGGCCTTTCTGTTAAAGATATGAAAGACAGAATTGAATGGGCTTATGAGGAATAAAAAAATATCTATTCTAACATAATGAATCCGTCTTTAACAGAGACGGATTTTTTTTTAAACCAATTGCCTCTCCAGATACTATCTAAACAGATTCTGCTTTAATACTACGTAAGATTTTTCTGTTTAATGAATTGGCTACGTAATTTTTGGAATTATATTTCACTAGCTGGAGTGATAGATGGCATGCCCTTCCCCATACAGAAACGGGTAATGCTATCAAATCAATTCGCTTTAGTTATAGGGATAATTGCAATTTCATTTACAATTATTCTTTTATCTGGACCAGGTGCTAATGTTGCACCAACATTTACTATGTTGGTGCTGGTGTCTTCTATTTATTTTCTCAATAAAAACGGATTTACAAAAGTATCTAGGTTTTTGGTGAGTATAGCGCCATTATTAGGTCTAATATTTTTAAACATTTCTATAAAGCTTAATTCGCCAGATAACATAGGCATGGTGCATTATGTATCACCAAGAATGCTTATGGTGAGCTTAATCGCATTACCAATGACACTTTTTACTTTTGATGAAAAGAAGTCATTGTTTTTAGCTTTAATTTTCCCTTTAGGAGCAGGATTTTTCTTCGAAGATATTCACGATATGTTTGGTATTAGTAGCGAAGAGTTGGGTATTGAAGATGAATATCAATCTACTGTAGCAGAAGACATGATTCTGCTAATTGTGTTGCAATTAGGTACTTTTCTATTCTTATTAAACCTAAATAAGCAATATGAGAAGATTAATGATAATTTGTTGAAAGATGCAGAAGACAAAAACTCTAACCTTCATAAAAATGAGGAAACGCTTAAAAGATCGCTAGAAGAATTAGAGGTAGCTCGACAAGAAGATGAAAGAAGAAATTGGGTAACCAAAGGGATAGCAGAATTAAGTCAGATTTTAAGAGACAACGATTACGAAGATATTTATTCAGGTGTAATTACCGATATTGTGAAATATCTTGATGCGAATCAAGGAGGGTTTTATGTAGCAGATGCTACTGAAGAAATAGTCTCACTTCATTTGAAAGGATGCTATGCTTATGGGAGGAAAAAGTTTGTAGAGCAAAATATTGACGAAGGAGAAGGCTTACTAGGTCAATGCTATTTGGAAGGTACTTTTATTCATCTTACAGAAGTGCCAGATGATTATATTGAAATTACATCTGGTTTAGGAGAAGCTACTCCAAGCTCATTAATTTTAATGCCACTTAAGGTTAATAATAAAGTAGAAGGAATTATTGAACTAGCTAGCTTTGATGTTTTTGAGAAACATCATATAGATTATCTGCAAAAAATAGCAGAATCACTTGCTGTGTTTATCGCCAACAGACGTACAACAGAGCAAACTAAAAAATTACTTGAAGAAACAGAAAGTGCTACTCAAACACTTCGCTTACAAGAAACAGAACTTCGAAATAGCTTTGAAGAACTACAAGCTACCAAGGAAGAGATGGAGCACAAAGAAAAATATTATCTCGAAAAAATTGAGCAGTTAGAATTAAAGCTAAATCAATCAGATACAGAGAAACCTGCTTAAATTTTTATTTCATTACCTTTTTAGCATCTACTTTTCTTGTTCTAAAAGAATTGCTCCTTAATTCTTTCTGATATTTCATGAATATTTATTATGCTTGACAAATAGAATTGTATTAATAAATATTCAAAAAAGAAAATGAGAACAAGACTTCGCATAATCACCTTATTTTTTACTGCCTTTATTTTATCAACTGGACTAGCTTTCTGCCAGACTGAAACAAAACAATTACCACCAGAAGCAACTGAGTTTTATGAGCCAGTACCACCAAAAGTTGACCCAGGAAAAACTACTTTAGATCCACCCTCAGATGCTATAGTATTGTTTGGTGGAAAAGATTTAGATATGTGGCAAAGTGCAAAAGATGGTAGTTTTCCAAAATGGAAAGTTACTGATGGTATTTTTGTAGTAGAAAAAGGCACTGGTGACATCCAAACTAAACAAGCTTTTGGAGATGTTCAGTTACACATCGAATGGAGATCGCCTCAAGAAATTGTTGGTGAAGGACAGGGTAGAGGTAACAGTGGTATTTTCTTAATGGGAATGTACGAGTTACAAGTATTAGATTCTTACGAAAGCAAAACTTACACAAATGGACAAGCTGCTAGTATTTATAAGCAATCAGTTCCATTGGTAAATGCAACCAAAGCTCCAACAGAGTGGGAAGTTTATGATGTGATTTTTAGTGCTCCCATTTTTAACTCTGCTGGTATTGTAACAAAACCAGCAACTATTACTGTTTTACATAATGGAGTACTTGTACAAAACCATTTTGCTTTAAGAGGACCAACCGAATATATTGGAATACCAAACTATAAGGCACATGCAGATAAGTTACCAATAAAATTACAAGATCATGGTAATCCTGTTAGCTATAGAAATATTTGGATAAGAGAATTGTAAAAATTTAAATAGGCTAAAAATTAGATGGTGTAGATGTAAAAAATACGTGTTAAATCACTGTCTGTATTATAAAGCTTGGTTCTGATACTTTTAAAGCCTGCTTTTTCACAAATACCTTGTAACTCTTCAAGTGTGGAAAGGTAGGCTTCTAATTTTCCCCAATTAGTTTCAAATTTCACAAAGTTATCTGGTGATTTTTCTCCTATGTATTTTACTTTTTCATAAGGAGTTTCAATAATTACTTTTCCACCTGGATTAAGTTGATTTTTAAGCTCTTTTAGAGCATTTTCCTGTTCATCTAGAGAAAGCTCCATTATCCCCGACCAAAGCCATAAAAAACAATCTATTTTTTCGGGCAGTTTTAGTTTTTTAGCATCATCATGTATTATTTCCACATGTTCGTTTGATGCAAATTGATGTTTCATATATGAAACTAAGTGAGCTACTCTTTCTACTGCATAAATTTTCCCTTGAAAACTTTCATTAATTATGGCTTCGATAGCTCTCCCATATCCTGCTCCAATTTCTGCAATTACTTTAATATCAGCGAATTCACTATAAATTGCTTTAATATCAGCGCCATTATTAAGGCCTATTATTTTAGCAAATTCAATGAATCTATTAATGTCAATTTTCTCATAAAAACTGAGATTTGAATCATTGATTTGTTTTGGTTGATTTAATTGTAATTGATGTGTTTTGGTATCTGCCATAAAAGATCTAGTTGAAAATTAACCGTACTTTAAAAACTTGTGTTGGCAGAATCTATTACTTTAAACTTCAAATAAGTTTTAATGAAATGATATAAAAAAAGGCATTTTACAAAATATAGGTAAAATGCCTTTTAGTTTTAAAACAATGTTTCGAACTACTCTCTATTTTGAGCGTCGATGTTGGCAATACTTATCATATTAAGCACTTCTCTAACAGAACTTCCCATTTGTAAAATATGGACAGGTTTATTCATGCCAAGAAGAATTGGACCTACAGCTTCTGCTGTTCCCATTACCTGCAATAATTTGTATGCAATATTTGCAGCAGATAGATTAGGGAAGATAAATACATTAGCTGAATTATCTATCAAATCAGAGAATGGATAGTTTTCTTTTAATGCTTCTTGGTTAAAAGCAAAGTTTGCTTGAATCTCACCTTCAACGATTAAATCTGGCTCAGTTTCTTTGAGTATCTCTACAGCTTTTCTCATTCTTCTCGGTTCGTCATCATCAGAAGATCCAAAGTTAGAGTAAGATAACAGTGCAACTCTTGGTTCAATATCAAACTTGTCTTTTACAGCAGCAGCAGTTAATTTGGTAATATCTACCAGTTCTTCTTCTGTTGGATTTGGAATTATGGTAGTATCAGCAAAGAATAATGGGCCCTTTTTAGTGATCATTAAGTACATACTTGATACTTTTTTACCAGGAGCATATGTGCCAATAACCTCTAATGCAGGTCTAATTGTGTTAGCATAATTTCTAGAAATACCTGAAATTAGCGCATCTGCATCACCTTGGTCAACCATCATGGTACCAAAGTAATTTCTACCTTTAATTTTCTCTTGAGCTTCAAACCAGTTATATCCTCTTCTTTTTCTTTTGTTGAAGAAAGATTTAGCATATTTTGCAATTAACTCTTTGCTGTCTTCACTTCTAGGATCAATAATTTCAACATCTTCCAATTTGATTTGATGTGTTTTCATGATCTCTTTAATTTTTTGTGCATCTCCCAATAATATAGGCTCACAAATTCCCTCATCTAATGCAATTTGAGCTGCTTTTAAAATACGATGATCATCAGCTTCAGCAAAAACAATTTTTTTAGATTTTTGTCTTGCTCTGTTAATCATTACCCTAAGTACATTGTCATCGTTACCCATTCTTTTGACTAATGCACTTTCATAAGCATCCCAATCTGTAATTTCCTTTTGTGCAACACCACTTTTAATCGCGGCTTTTGCAACTGCAGGAGTTACAGTAGTTAATAATCTTGGGTCAAATGGTTTTGGTATAATATAATCTCTACCAAAAGAAATATTGCTTTGATTATAAGCTCTCATTACAATATCTGGAACAGGAGCTTTGGCTAAAGCTGCTATTGCTTTTACTGCTTCCAGTTTCATATCTTCATTAATTTCAGTAGCTCTTACATCTAGTGCACCTCTAAAAATGAAAGGGAAACCTAATACATTGTTTACTTGATTAGGAAAATCTGACCTACCTGTAGCCATAATTGCATCACTCCTTGTTTCCATTGCCAGATTATAATCTATCTCAGGGTCTGGATTAGCAAGAGCAAATACGATCGGATTTTCAGCCATACTCAAAAGCATTTCTGGAGACATTACATTACCTTTAGAAAGACCTAAGAAAAAGTCACTCCCTTTAAGAGCCTCTTCCAAAGTATTTACATCTCTTTCGGTAGCATATACTTTTTTGAAACCGCTCAAACCTTCTCTGTCAGCTCTAATTACTCCTCTACTGTCACAAACTATTATGTTTTCTTTATTTACTCCAAGTTCAATAATAATTTTAATACAAGAAATTGCTGAGGCTCCAGCACCTGATACAACTACTTTAATCTCACTTAGTTTTTTGTCAACAACCTCAACGGCATTAATTAGTGCTGCACCAGAAATAATTGCAGTACCATGTTGGTCATCGTGCATTACGGGGATGTTCATTTCCTGTTTTAATCTGCTCTCGATTTCAAAACAGTCTGGAGCTTTAATGTCTTCTAAATTGATACCTCCAAATGTGGGTTCTAATGCTTTTACAACAGAAATAAATTCTTCAGTACTTTTGGTGTTTAATTCAAGGTCGAATACGTCAATTCCAGCGAATATCTTAAATAATATCCCTTTACCTTCCATTACGGGTTTAGATGCCTCAGGGCCAATATTTCCAAGACCAAGTACTGCAGATCCATCAGAAATAACAGCAACAAGGTTTCCTTTTGCAGTATATTCATAAACAGTTTCAGGATTTTCTGCAATTTCTAAACATGGAAATGCAACTCCTGGAGAGTAAGCTAATGCCAAATCTCTTTGTGTTTTTGAATCTTTTGTAGGGATTACTTCAATTTTACCAGGAGAGTTTTTTTTATGGTATTCTAGTGCATCTTCGCGTCTTATTTTGCTTTTAGCCATTGTTTATGGTATTATATTTATAGTTTTTTCACAAATAAAGCACTTTCTGCTGGGAACTGTTCAAAAAAGCATCATATTAATTATATTGGCGTGAGGAACAGAAAAATTACTTGCTTTGTTGAGAGTAAGTTTGTGTTATTATTTTATTCCAAAATTGAGGTAAAATGAAAAAAACGGGAAAGTTTTTAATTTTTTCATCCATTTTATATTTAATATCATTTGGTGCTGTTGCACAATCTTCAAATAATGAAGAGGAAGAAGATCCTGATAAAATACCCTTAATCGATAGATTGTATTTTGGTGGGAATTTGGGTTTTCAATTTGGTGATATAACTTATGTAGATGTATCGCCTTTGGTTGGATATAAGATTACAGATAAGCTTTCTGGCGGAGTAGGGGGGACTTATAGGTATCTAAAAAATAAGATTTATTATCCTGCAATCGAAACTAATATTTTGGGTTACCGGGTTTTTGGTAGATATGATATTACAGAGGTTGTCTATCCCTATGTTGAATATGAAAATTTAAGTTTTAGTTATGGTGACGAGAGTCCAAGACAATGGTATGATGCATTATTTGTAGGTGCAGGACTTTTTCAACCTATAGGAAAACGAGGAGGAATTAACCTATTAGTCTTATATAATCTAAATTATTCGGCAACAACTGCTATGAATTCTATCTACAATAGCCCTTGGGTTTTCCGTGTGGGTTTCCAGTTTTAATTTGTTATTTTAAAGTGTAATCAGGTGTAAATATTTGATAATAAAAGTAATTCCATTCGTTAATGGATGAGATTCTGCTGTTTTAAAGCTAATGAAATATAAAAAAGTATCTTATAACATTAACGCATGAAGTTTTCGGTTTACCCATTGCTGGTATTAGTATTCTTGCTGGCTTTTTCTGAACTATCTTTTGGCCAACGAGGAAGATACAGTGGTAAGTTTACAAAAAAGAAGAGATACTGGAGTGTCGGATTATCAACAAATACTATAAATTATTTTGGTGATATAGTACCTAAGAACACGCTCACCAGTTTTGATATTGAATTTACTCGCCCTCAAATAGGATTATTTGTACAAAGAAGAATATTTCCGAGTGTCACAATTAGGTTAAATGCGGCATGGGGAAGAATTGCTGGTAGTGACTACGCCAGCGCAGACCCTGAAGACGAGGAGACTGGAGGGTATTACAGATATAGAAGAAATCTACATTTTAGAAATACTCTATATGAATTATCTTCTGTAGTTATTTATGACTTGATAAAAAATCCAAGTTTATCATACAGAAGGCCAGAAAAACCAATCCCATATATTTTAGCAGGTTTAGGTATATTTTATCATAACCCACAAGCAATGCGTCCAGAAGGGTTTTCAGGTACAGAATGGGTTGATCTTAGACCTTTAAAGACTGAAAATCAGTTAACGCCATATTCTCCAATTGGTTTAGCAATTCCTGTTGGTTTAGGGGTTAGATACAGAGTTTCGAGAAAAGTGGATGTAGCTTTTGAAATGGGGTACAGGTTTACTTTTACAGATTATTTAGATGATGTAAGCGGTAATTATGTGGATCCAGCCGAGTTCAGAGATGATCTGGCAAGAGCTTTGCACGATAGATCTGCGGAAACAACAGATATGTATACTGGAGGAACTCGTGATGCAGAAGTTTTAGGCGAGGTAGTCGATTATGTAAGTCCTATTGATGGTAAAACTTATAGATCAATAAATGGCTTTGGGATGCCAAATAATTATAGAGGCTCTCCTGATAAAGATGTATATTTAGTGACAGGTTTTCAAGTATCTTATATTTTTTCAACAACCAGAACCCCAAAGTTTAGATAAAGCAATTTTACTTTTAGTTTTGAAAAAAGTTTACTGTTAAGGGAATTAGTTTATTAAGTTAT